>NZ_JCAMOT010000348.1:0-203 GCF_059512425.1 Bradyrhizobium sp. Leo78 | reverse complement strand
CGTGCGACTGACGAGCGCAGGTAACGCGGACGGCGAAGTCGTGTGGTCCTGGCGCCCCGACGCTGGCGCTAAGTTTTGTGGATCAAGCATCCGCAGAGTGACGGTGGCAAAAGAGCCCGGTCACCGGCTATCCGATTCACACATTTTTGAGCCTCAAAGTGGTGCCGTATTTGATGCGACGGAAGGCTTCGAGGCCCAGGCGC
>NZ_JCAMOT010000347.1:0-208 GCF_059512425.1 Bradyrhizobium sp. Leo78 | reverse complement strand
GGGCGGAGCATGCAGGACGATCTCGAGCGATGCTCGAGCGAGGCAGCCGGAGGGTACTGCCGGAGCGGGTGAGCTACACTACTCGCTAGTCATCTGGAACGCAAGTTCGTCACATTATATGATGGCTCGATTCTCTGTAGAGGAGAGCGCTTGTGGCGAATGCAGGTGTTAGAGGCCGGCCAATCGAGCCGTTGGTGCTGAGTCCGCA
>NZ_JCAMOT010000346.1:0-208 GCF_059512425.1 Bradyrhizobium sp. Leo78 | reverse complement strand
CACCTGCTTGAGTTGCTGCGGGCCTGGTGGAAGGCGGCGCGGCCGCAGGGCTGGCTGTTCCCGGGCCGCGATCCGGCCCAGCCGATGACCACACGCCAGCTCAATCGCGCCTGTCACGCCGCCGCCCAGATGGCCGAGATCAACAAGCGCGTCTCGCTGCACACCTTGCGGCACAGCTTCGCCACCCACCTCTTGGAGCAGAACATCG
>NZ_JCAMOT010000345.1:0-212 GCF_059512425.1 Bradyrhizobium sp. Leo78 | reverse complement strand
AAGGGCAGCCAGTTGGAGCGCTTTCTGCTAGAACACGGCCCCGCCTACAACGATCGACGTCCAATAATAGTGCCGTTAAAGCACTTCTTTCGCACCTGCGTTGCGAAGGGCGGCCAGTTGGAGCGCTTTCTGCTCGAACACGGCCCCGCCTACAACGATCGACGTCCAATAATAGTGCCGTTGAAGCACTTCTTTCGCACCTGCGTTGCGAA
>NZ_JCAMOT010000344.1:0-216 GCF_059512425.1 Bradyrhizobium sp. Leo78 | reverse complement strand
CGGCTTGGAGGATGGACCGCCTACTATGGAAAGCCTGGTCCAAAGGTGATGCGCCTGGGCCTCGAAGCCTTCCGTCGTATCAAATACGGCACCACTTTGAGGCTCAAAAATGTGTGAATCGGATAGCCGGTCACCGGGGAGAGCACGAAGTAAGCCGTAACACCATCGCGCAGGGAAAGCCGGAATGCTTCGGTTGAACCTGTGGTCCTACCCCCG
>NZ_JCAMOT010000343.1:0-220 GCF_059512425.1 Bradyrhizobium sp. Leo78 | reverse complement strand
CAGATCGCGCCGCACCTCGCCAAGATCGCGCCGGTCGTACATCCAGCGGAGCTCGAGCAGGCAATCGTCGTCGACCTCTCGCAATGATGCCGTCCTCGCGCACCCGCTCATAGCGCGCATCCAGGATCAGATAGGGGAATGGCTCCTTGAGCTTGCGCTCGCAAAACGCCTTCAGCGACGCATCCAGCCGTTTGTTGATGGCGCTGATCGCCGAGGCCGA
>NZ_JCAMOT010000342.1:0-227 GCF_059512425.1 Bradyrhizobium sp. Leo78 | reverse complement strand
CGCGCTACGCACTTTTCGCTGCACGGACCGTGGGTTCCCCTCCCAAACAACCGACGGTCAGTCCGAGTGATGCCTAGAAGACGCCTGGAAAAAGTCGTGAACAAAGTAGCAGATAACGCGTCAAACCTGCGACTCAAGGCTTTGCCCGTTGGCTTGGGGCTTTCATCACTCGACCTGGGGAGGGTTGTGATGGACAGACTGAAGCACTCGCTGGAAGACCGTGAAGC
>NZ_JCAMOT010000341.1:0-231 GCF_059512425.1 Bradyrhizobium sp. Leo78 | reverse complement strand
TTGTCGGGAGATACCTGAACCGGCTCGCTAACCGTCTCTGACTCTGCCAACAGAAGGCAGGTCGGACAGTTGAACAGATGCAGATTGGTTGCGGGGACAAATCTAACAAGCTCCGATCGACACCACTGCATCTCGCTGCCGCAGGTTGGGCAGCTTGGCGCTTCACGGTCTTCCAGCGAGTGCTTCAGTCTGTCCATCACAACCCTCCCCAGGTCGAGTGATGAAAGCCCC
>NZ_JCAMOT010000340.1:0-242 GCF_059512425.1 Bradyrhizobium sp. Leo78 | reverse complement strand
GCTCATAGACGCCGGAAGAACATCGAGGGCGCGCCAGCCCGCATCTCGGCAGCCAATTTAGCCGCGGTCTTCTCTTAGACCGAACGTAACAGCGGACATCGCGCTTCGTAACCCGCTGCCCCCTATGCCGCCACGGCAAAAAACCGGAAACCAGCTCCCGCGAGGTTGTCGGGAGATACCTGAACCGGCTCGCTAACCGTCTCTGACTCTGCCAACAGAAGGCAGGTCGGACAGTTGAACAG
>NZ_JCAMOT010000339.1:0-249 GCF_059512425.1 Bradyrhizobium sp. Leo78 | reverse complement strand
ATCATTCGCAAGGCCGTTGGGGAGGCATGCCGGGTCAAGGTGTGGACCAGTGAAGGATTGTGGCTGTGCCATGTCGACCCGGCCCGACTGGAGACCGCTCTCCTCAATCTGGCCCTGAACGCGCGCGACGCCATGCCCAATGGCGGCGTGCTCGACATCGAGATGAAGAACGTCGTCGTGAACGAAGGAGCCGTGGCGGGGTGCGCGCCCGGGTCGTATGTCAGGCTGTCGGTTAGAGACACTGGTTCG
>NZ_JCAMOT010000338.1:0-255 GCF_059512425.1 Bradyrhizobium sp. Leo78 | reverse complement strand
CTTTCTGGTGAGTTCAGCGAACCAGCGCTCGACCTGATTGATCCATGACGCGGACGTCGGCGTAAAATGAACATGATAGTGAGGTCGACGTGCGAGCCACGCTTTGATCTTGGGTGTCTTGTGGGTGGCGTAATTATCCATGACGATATGGACATCGAGCCCTTCAGGAACTTGGGCATCGACTTCTTTTAAAAACTTCAAGAACTTGACTGCGCGGTGGCGCTTGTAGCATTTGCCGATGACGAACCCCGAGGC
>NZ_JCAMOT010000337.1:0-258 GCF_059512425.1 Bradyrhizobium sp. Leo78 | reverse complement strand
CCGCAATGCGGCCCGAGGTCATCGCGAGGTTAGAGCCCTCGCGATGAATGGCGTTGTTGAGCTGCGCCGCATCGCCGGCCACGACCCAACCTTCGCCATACAGCTGCGGGATTGCCTTGTGGCCACCTTCAGGGATGAGGTGCGCAGAATATTCCTTGACCTCCGAGCCCTCGATCAGGGGGGCTCGATCGCGCGACGCGCGATCATCGCAGCCAGCCAGTTGCCGATATCCCCTTCGGTCGAGCGTTGCGCGAGCAG
>NZ_JCAMOT010000336.1:0-259 GCF_059512425.1 Bradyrhizobium sp. Leo78 | reverse complement strand
TTTAACTCCGCGCGTCTCAGCGCGAATGAGGGGCGGGTCGCGATCGTCACGAACGTTGCGGTGAGATGCGGTGGACGCGAGTGTCACGACTGACGAGCGTGACATCAGCGGACGGCGAAGTCGTGTGGTCCTGGCGCCCCGACGCTGGCGCTAAGCTTCTCACGAAGCGACGGTGGCAAAAGAGCCCGGTGACCGGCTATCTAATGCACACATCTTTGTTGCGAAGATCGGCGAAGACTGATTCCCTGGCGGGAGGCGG
>NZ_JCAMOT010000335.1:0-262 GCF_059512425.1 Bradyrhizobium sp. Leo78 | reverse complement strand
ATGCCTCAAGCAACCTTCAGCGTTTCGCCGCCGATCTCGCGGTTGCAGGGGCAGAGCTCGTCGGTCTGCAGAGCATCCAACACGCGCAGCGTGTCCTTCGGGTTTCGGCCGACATTGAGGTTGGTCGCGTAGACATGCTGGATCGTGTTGTCTGGGTCCGCGATGAATGTGTAGCGATAGGCGACGCCGTCCGGCGAACGCACTTCAAGACCATCGACCAGCCCGCCCTTGGTGTCGGCAAACTGCCAGATCGGCAGATGGT
>NZ_JCAMOT010000334.1:0-266 GCF_059512425.1 Bradyrhizobium sp. Leo78 | reverse complement strand
GATCGTCTTGAATCCAACCGCCTTGGAAAACCGGAGTTCTGCGTAAAATGGCTCCCCGCGCCAACTGGAAAGGCTTCCTGCGTCTATCCCTCGTAACCTGTCCGGTCGCGCTGTACCCAGCCACATCGGAGAGCGAGAAGATCTCCTTCAATCAGCTCAATCGAAAGACCGGGCACCGCATCAGGTACCTGAAAGTCGACGCCGATACTGGCGAGGAGGTCGCTAACGAGGACATCGTCAAGGGCTACATGCTCGACAAGGAAACC
>NZ_JCAMOT010000333.1:0-271 GCF_059512425.1 Bradyrhizobium sp. Leo78 | reverse complement strand
TGCTCGATTCCGTCGTTCGGAATAGCGAAATTCGCCGCGGCGCGTTTGGCTTGGCGATACCAGCAAAAATACCAGCAGAGCGGACCGCTGCAGTGGGCTTTTGCTTGGATTTTCAATTCATCGCGACAGTTTTCCGGGCAAATCCGGAATCGAACCAGCGTCTTAAGTTATTGTTATCATTAAGATTTTTTCCGTGGTGCCCCTGGCCGATAATTGCCTAGAGCCATAACCACTTGAATTTGAAGCCACTTTTGTCGGCGATTGTTGCCGA
>NZ_JCAMOT010000332.1:0-271 GCF_059512425.1 Bradyrhizobium sp. Leo78 | reverse complement strand
GCCTCGGCAAAAGTTTTGAAGGGCGAGCCAACGACCCTGATCGCGCCACGGCTCTGTTCAAACGGGCGCCATGACGCGACATAGCCGGGACTTCCGCGAAAGCCAGGGCCGGTAAGACTTTCGAAGCTGATCACGAATGAATAGCCGTCGCTGCTGGCGCTCCATATTTCCATGTGCTCGACGGCACGATGGAAAAGCAGGGACATTTGCAGTCACTCACCTGTGGTCGCCAAGTCAATTGGTGCTAGCCTACCGCATTCGCAATCCATCA
>NZ_JCAMOT010000331.1:0-272 GCF_059512425.1 Bradyrhizobium sp. Leo78 | reverse complement strand
AGTCCATTCAGGCCAGAGCCCGTACTCATCTCCGCGGGAAGCGTCAACGAGGAGGTGGAACATGTCGAACGCTCGCGCGGGCTTCGATGCGATCGATATCGTTGTCGATTGGATCGACGCCTGTAAGCAGGGTCGGTTGGATGATTTGCTAGATCTCTATGATGAGGCGGCTACGGTCGAGTGCTGCGAGGGGGGGCGCTTTCAAGGCCGAGCCGCGATGAAATGGTACTGGGGTCAAAGGCTCGCGGCATCCGCAGCCGAGGCTTTCGGGA
>NZ_JCAMOT010000330.1:0-275 GCF_059512425.1 Bradyrhizobium sp. Leo78 | reverse complement strand
CAGACCAACATCGTCGGCACCTTCACCATCCTGCAGGAAGCGCTGCGCCATTGGCGCACGCTCTCGCCCGAGAAGCGTGAGCAATTCCGCTTCCTCCACATCTCGACCGACGAGGTGTTCGGCTCGCTCGGCGACGACGGCTTCTTCACGGAGACGACGGCATACGCGCCGAACTCGCCCTACTCCGCAAGCAAAGCTTCCTCCGACCATCTGGTGCGCGCCTGGCGCGAGACCTACGATTTGCCGACGCTGGTCACCAACTGCTCGAACAATTA
>NZ_JCAMOT010000329.1:0-279 GCF_059512425.1 Bradyrhizobium sp. Leo78 | reverse complement strand
GGCAAAAACTCCACGCGATTATCGCGCGGGGTGGCTACGTGCAAAGCTAGAGTTGACGCATGGATGGCTTTTCGCCAGAGATCTGGGAATCGCTCGAGCTCACGGTCGAGCTCGCGAGCCTGACGACCGTGATCCTGCTGGTCCTTGGCACGCCGCTCGCGTGGTGGATAGCGCGCTCGAAGAGCCTTTGGGCTGAGGCGGTCGCCACGATCATCGCGCTGCCGCTGGTGCTGCCGCCAACAGTAATCGGTTTCTATCTGCTGGCCCTGCTCGGCCCGA
>NZ_JCAMOT010000328.1:0-279 GCF_059512425.1 Bradyrhizobium sp. Leo78 | reverse complement strand
CACGGTCTGCCAGCCGCTTGCGGTGGTGTTGGTGAAGGTGGCGCTGGCAAGCTTGGTGCCGGTCGAGCTCCACAGGTCGAGGAGATCGGTGCCGGTATCGCCGGGACTTCGGTAGAATTTGAGCGCGGTGATCTGGCCGGCAGTGGACGAGGTGAACTTCACTCCGACCTCGAGCGCGGAGCCATCGTTCAAACTGGTCTGCGTCGGGGTGCTGGACGCGGTGAACAGGCTCACCGTCGTGGACGTCGTGGTCACGGCGATATTGAAGGTCTCACTGGC
>NZ_JCAMOT010000327.1:0-297 GCF_059512425.1 Bradyrhizobium sp. Leo78 | reverse complement strand
GCTCAAGCTCGGGTTCGAGGTCGCGCAGTCCAGCGTCGCCAAGTACATGGTGAAGCGACGCGGGCCACCCAGCCAGGGATGGCGCACCTTCTTTAATCACGCGCCGGACATTGCCGCCATGGACTTGTTCGTTGTTCCCACCGTCGGTTTCGATCTGCTCTATGCTTTTGTGATCGTCCGGCTCGACCGCAGAGACCTCGTCTGGATCAACGTCACAGCAAATCCGACGGCGGAATGGGTTGCACGTCAAATCACGGAGGCATTTCCTTGGGATGAGGCTCCGCACTACCTCATCCG
>NZ_JCAMOT010000326.1:0-301 GCF_059512425.1 Bradyrhizobium sp. Leo78 | reverse complement strand
CCTTGGGATGAGGCTCCGCACTACCTCATCCGCGATCGCGACCGGATCTATGGCAGCGTCGTCACGCGCCGATTGCGCGCCATGGGCATCCGGGACACGCCTACCGCACCAGCGTCGCCCTGGTAGAATGGCTTTGCCGAACGGCTGATCGGATCGATCCAGCGTGAGTGTTTGGACCACGTCATTGTTTTGGGCGCGGCGCATCTGCGTCGGGTTCTGCAATCCTACGCCGACTATTACAATAACGTCAGAACGCATCGATCCTTGAACAAGGACGCGCCGATTTCTCGCCCGGTTCAGC
>NZ_JCAMOT010000325.1:0-311 GCF_059512425.1 Bradyrhizobium sp. Leo78 | reverse complement strand
AAGCTCAACCAGCCTGATGTTAGGAGACTCAAGCCTGCGCGCCTACCTTGTCGGCATCGACTTCTTGGGATCGAAACAGTTCCGATCAGCCCAATGCGGCATCAGCTTCGTGCGCGAGTCGAAAAGCGCCGGCGGTCCGTCGCTCATGTCGAATTTCGTCGCGCGGCGGCAGTCGAGATTAGTGAGATCTGCTGTGGGTTGGCACCCACGGCGCCATCATTCTTGCGGGCCATCTGCTCGATTCCGTCGTTCGGAATAGCGAAATTCGCCGCGGCGCGTTTGGCTTGGCGATACCAGCAAAAATACCAGCA
>NZ_JCAMOT010000324.1:0-312 GCF_059512425.1 Bradyrhizobium sp. Leo78 | reverse complement strand
GCCATCCCTGATGTGGCGGCCCACGCCGCTTGACCATGTACTTCGCGACACTTGACTGTGCGACTTGAAACCCGAGCTTGAGCAATTCACCGTGAATACGTGGTGCGCCCCACAGCGGGTTGTCGCCGCTCATCCGCCGGATCAACGCGCGGAGCTCCGTGTCGATCTTCGGTCGCCCTCCCCGTGAGCGCGACTTCCAACGCCAGTAGCAGCGAAAGCCGGCACGATGCCAACCCACGAGCGTCTCGGGCCGGATGATGGTAAGAACTTTCAGGATTGATGGAAACCAGCGATACAGCTGGATAAAGAACC
>NZ_JCAMOT010000323.1:0-319 GCF_059512425.1 Bradyrhizobium sp. Leo78 | reverse complement strand
AAGCGGACGAAGCGCGCGGCCTTGCGCGAGGCGTCGCTGTCGAGCACGCCGGCGAGCACCATCGGCTGGTTGGCGACGAAGCCCACGGTGCGGCCGGCGATGCGGCCGAAGCCGGTGACGATGTTCTTGGCGAAGGTCTCGGAGATCTCGAAGAAGTCGCCCTCGTCCACGACCTTCAGGATCAATTCCTTGATGTCATAGGGCTTGTTCGGATTGTCGGGGATCAGCGTATCCAGGGACAGGTCGACCCGGCCGATATCGTCGAAGCTTGGCCACTCCGGCACGCCGTCGGTGTTGTTCGACGGCAGGAAGTCGATCA
>NZ_JCAMOT010000322.1:0-319 GCF_059512425.1 Bradyrhizobium sp. Leo78 | reverse complement strand
AAGCGGACGAAGCGCGCGGCCTTGCGCGAGGCGTCGCTGTCGAGCACGCCGGCGAGCACCATCGGCTGGTTGGCGACAAAGCCCACCGTGCGGCCGGCGATGCGGCCGAAGCCGGTGACGATGTTCTTGGCGAAGGTCTCGGAGATCTCGAAGAAGTCCCCCTCGTCCACGACCTTCAGGATCAATTCCTTCATGTCATAGGGCTTGTTCGGATTGTCGGGGATCAGGGTGTCCAGGGACATGTCGACCCGGCCGATATCGTCGAAGCTTGGCCACTCCGGCACGCCGTCGGTGTTGTTCGACGGCAGGAAGTCGATCA
>NZ_JCAMOT010000321.1:0-324 GCF_059512425.1 Bradyrhizobium sp. Leo78 | reverse complement strand
CCGCAGTACCGAGCATTGGAAGCTCATGGAAACCAAACGCAAGCGCAACCGAGCCAAGCAGACCACTTCACTCCAGGAGCGGCTGGTCGCCTCAGCTCGCCAGGCTCGCACGCAGGCATGCGGCCTACCTCCCGGCGCCGAGCGGCAGAAACTGCTCCGGCAGGCGCGGCAAGCCGAGCAGGCTGCCGACATGAACGAGTTTCTTAGTCTGGGCACGCCGAAATGAAGTTTCCAGTGAGGTCTCAAGACGGTAGCGACATTTGTCTAGACAGCCACGGAGCAGCTTATGGTCGGAGACCAGAACACCACCGAAACCGACGTTGA
>NZ_JCAMOT010000320.1:0-324 GCF_059512425.1 Bradyrhizobium sp. Leo78 | reverse complement strand
CCGCAGTACCGAGCATTGGAAGCTCATGGAAACCAAACGCAAGCGCAACCGAGCCAAGCAGACCACTTCACTCCAGGCGCGGCTGGTCGCCTCAGCTCGCCAGGCTCGCACGCAGGCACGCGACCTACCTCCCGGCGCCGAGCGGCAGAAACTGCTCCGGCAGGCGCGGCAAGCCGAGCAGGCCGCCGACATGAACGAGTTTCTTAGTCTGGGCACGCCGAAATGAAGTTTCCAGTGAGGTCTCAAAACGGTAGCGACATTTGTCTAGACAGCCACGGAGCAGCTTATGGTCGGAGACCAGAACACCACCGAAACCGACGTTGA
>NZ_JCAMOT010000319.1:0-344 GCF_059512425.1 Bradyrhizobium sp. Leo78 | reverse complement strand
GTCGACCCGGCCGATATCGTCGAAGCTTGGCCACTCCGGCACGCCGTCGGTGTTGTTCGACGGCAGGAAGTCGATCAGCCGGCGCATCTGCAATAGCGCGTCGACGTCGTTCTCGAACGCGCCGTCGGCGATCGAGGAGCGCGTGGCGTGCACCGAGGCGCCGCCGAGTTCCTCGGCGGTCACCACCTCGTTGGTCACGGTCTTCACCACGTCGGGGCCGGTCACGAACATGTAGCTGGTGTTCTTCACCATGAAGATGAAGTCGGTCATCGCCGGCGAATAGACGTCGCCGCCGGCGCACGGGCCCATGATGACGGAGATCTGCGGGATCACGCCGGAGGCGA
>NZ_JCAMOT010000318.1:0-346 GCF_059512425.1 Bradyrhizobium sp. Leo78 | reverse complement strand
TTTTCCGTGTTGTCGGCCATGATGAACCTCCAAAAAATCTGGCTCCGGTCCCAACTTGTAACTTGAAAGAATGTTCCTGTTTCGTTCTAATAATGAGCTCCACGCTAGTCACGTGAATCTAAAGTTCGCCACATAATGTCTGCTGAGCTTTGTGACAGAAGCGTTTGACAGAGGCCAAGATCTGGTCTGCGGACTTGGTCCATTTGAAGGGCTTCGGGTTGTTGTTGTTGTGCCGTTCGATGAAGGTACGGATGTCGGCCTCGAGCTGCCTGACGGAGGTGTGAACACCTCGCTGGATTTGCTTTCTGGTGAGCTCAGCGAACCAGCGCTCGATCTGATTGATCCA
>NZ_JCAMOT010000317.1:0-346 GCF_059512425.1 Bradyrhizobium sp. Leo78 | reverse complement strand
GCTCGCCGCGAACGTTACAGCGTGATCTGAAGCGTGCCCGGATTGTTCTATTGGCCGCGGAAGGCTGCAGCACGCGTGCGATAGCCAAGACAGTCGGCGTGCAGCCGCGGATCGTCAGCCATTGGCGGCATCGCTTTGCGGATGAAGGGCTTGCGGGCTTGGAGGACAAGCCGCGGCCCGGCAAGAAGCCGATCTACACGAAGGCGACCGGTAAGCGGATTCTGGCGCTGCTGGACAAGCCGCCTCCTGCCGGGTTTGCGCGCTGGAACGGCCCCCTGCTGGCGGAGGCGCTGGGCGACGTCGACGTTCAATATGTCTGGCGCTTCCTGCGCGAGCACAAGATTGA
>NZ_JCAMOT010000316.1:0-347 GCF_059512425.1 Bradyrhizobium sp. Leo78 | reverse complement strand
ACCTCATCGGCCGATGAGGTGCTCGCCCGGCTGAAGAGCCGCATTACTCCGGCCGCCTGATCTCATTCCATCCAGCCATTCATTCATCGAACCAAGGGACAAAGACCATGAACGACAGTTTCCAGAAACATTCCGCCAGCTGGGTCAGCTTCTCCTACATCTCCTTCGGCGCCGCCGCCTTCATGCTGGCGCTCGGCCTCTACATGATGCCGCTCGATCTCTGGGGCAAAGGCTATCTCGCCATGGGCATATTGATGCTGGTGCAGACGACGGTGAATATCACCAAGACGCTGCGCGACAATGCCGAATCCGAGAAGCTGATCCGCAAGGTCGAAGATGCCCGCACC
>NZ_JCAMOT010000315.1:0-348 GCF_059512425.1 Bradyrhizobium sp. Leo78 | reverse complement strand
AAATACGTCTCGGTGCCGCTCTGGGCCTTTGCGGAAATCGCCATCATCGCCACCGACATTGCCGAGGTGATCTGCACGGCGATCGGCCTCAACCTGCTGATAGGTATCCGGCTCGAACTCGGTGTGCTGATCACCGCGCTCGACGTCTTCCTGATCCTCTTTCTGCAGAGGCTCGGCTTCCGTTGGGTGGAAGCCTTCATCATCGCGCTGCTCGGCGTCATCGCGCTCTGCTTCGGCGTACAGATCTTCCTTGCCGATCCGCAATGGGGCGCCGTCATCACCGGCTTCTTCCCGACGACCGAAATCGTCACCAACCCGGAAATGCTCTACCTGGCGCTCGGCATCCTC
>NZ_JCAMOT010000314.1:0-348 GCF_059512425.1 Bradyrhizobium sp. Leo78 | reverse complement strand
CAAGGATACCGAACGGGCGGCGCGGCTTGGCCGCGACATCGAAACCGGCACCGTCTTCATGAACCGCGCGGATTATCTCGATCCGGCGCTCTGCTGGACCGGCGTCAAGGAGACCGGCCGCGGCGGCTCGCTGTCGATCATCGGCTTCCAGAATCTGACGCGTCCGAAATCCTTCCACCTGAAGAAAGTCACAGCATGATCAGCAGCAACATCACCGCAAACTGGAGCTATCCGACATCGGTCAAGCTCGGCCGGGGCCGCATCAAGGAGCTGGCCGACGCCTGCAAGAGCCTCGGCATGAAGAAGCCGCTGCTCGTCACCGACCGCGGCCTCGCCTCGATGGCGATC
>NZ_JCAMOT010000313.1:0-350 GCF_059512425.1 Bradyrhizobium sp. Leo78 | reverse complement strand
CGGCCTTCACCTCCGAAGGCGGTGTGACCGCATTGTTCGGCCGCTCCGGCTCCGGCAAGACCTCACTGATCCGCATCATTGCCGGTCTCGCCCGGCCGGATGAGGGCCGCGTCGCACTTGACGGCGAAACCTTGACCGAAACCGCAGCTGGGATCTTCGTCCCGAAACACCGTCGCCGTTTCGGTTATGTCTTCCAGGAGGCACGGCTGTTCCCGCATTTGAGCGTTCGCGCCAATCTTACCTACGGGCGCTGGTTCGCACCGAGGGCGGCACGCGGCGAGAGTTTCGATCATATCATCGACCTGCTCGGCATCGAGACGCTGTTGGAACGCAGCCCGACAAAACTTTCC
>NZ_JCAMOT010000312.1:0-353 GCF_059512425.1 Bradyrhizobium sp. Leo78 | reverse complement strand
AGCCAGGTTTCGCTGATCACGTAGAGCGGATTGGCAAAGAAGCCGAGCAGGAAGCGCAGAGGCATCCAGGCCCAGACCTGCTGAATCCAGGCGATCACAACCAGGGTCAGGGCGGCAAGGATCGAACAGAGGATGGCAAGCCGCGCCCCGCCGGCGCGTCGCGAAAGCGCCGGAATGAGGGGCGCCGATATGATGAAACCCAGTGGCGTCATCGCCGCCGACAGGCCGATCAGGCCTGATGTCAGTCCCTGCCGCTCCAGGATGAAGCTCAGTAGCGGATAGGTCAGCCCCTGCGCCACGGCAAACACCGTCACTGTCGCGATAATGCCCGCCATCGCGGCCCATGGAACCCG
>NZ_JCAMOT010000311.1:0-354 GCF_059512425.1 Bradyrhizobium sp. Leo78 | reverse complement strand
AGCGCGGCATCCTCCAATGTCCCTCATGCTGAGGTGCGCAGCCCGAAGGGCGAAGCCTCGAAGCACGCCGCAACGCTGCTTCTTGGATGTATAAACGCCTGAGCACCCGCCTCGTCCTTCGAGGCCCCTGCGGGGCACCTCAGGATGAGGGCGGAGAGAGGGGGCACATGAGACCCGATCATCCTATCAGCCACACGGCACAGCGATCAGCCACTCAGCCGCATGGCACCACGATCAGCCCTCATCCTGAGAGCTTGTGAAGCTTTTGAATCTGCTGCGTTTCTGGCCGGTCTTGGTTGGCCGATGCAGTCGATCGTCAGACGATTGCGCGGTGCGTTCGGATGTCGCTTGTTG
>NZ_JCAMOT010000310.1:0-354 GCF_059512425.1 Bradyrhizobium sp. Leo78 | reverse complement strand
ATACCACTTGGGTCGAGTTGACAAGCTGCACAACGGAGGAGCCGCGAAGCCGGTTGTCATTATCGTTGACAACGACGGTGGGAGCGAAGGCATGTGGACTTGGATCAAGAAGGTGACTGAGTCCAAGACCAAGATCGATGGCTCCAAGCCATATTATTACGTTGGCAAGAGCCTCTACGTCGTTCCGATACCGAGTGGGGGGCAAGCCGACTTTTACATCGAGAAGCTCTTTCCCCAGCAGTGGTTGAATGCCAAGCTTGGAACCAAGACGCTCAAACTGATCCAAAAGAAGGGTGATAAGCTCGGTCCCAACGAGTATGGCAAAGGCGAATTTGCCACCAAGGTGATCCGGGC
>NZ_JCAMOT010000309.1:0-355 GCF_059512425.1 Bradyrhizobium sp. Leo78 | reverse complement strand
CAATATTCGCGGAAACCCGACAGACCAAGATTGCGGATATGCTTGGACAGACGCGAATAGACGAGCGAGGCCTTCGTCTCGTTCAAGAAGATGCCGGCATCCGAGTAGATCATGGCTGCAATTTCCGTAAGGTCGCGGCGCGTCAGCGGATATTCTCCGCTCGCCAGCACCTCATCGGCTCCCTGCCTCTGATCTTTTGCACCCATTGCACTCATGCGGCTTCGCTTTCGGTCTCGGAAAAGAGGGCTTCAAGTTCGATCAGGCAGATCATGCGCTTGTCGATGGCGAGAATGCCTCGGGCAAATTGGCGCTCGAGGTCGGAAGAGATTTCGGGCGTCGGCTGGATGATCTCGTC
>NZ_JCAMOT010000308.1:0-355 GCF_059512425.1 Bradyrhizobium sp. Leo78 | reverse complement strand
GGTTGTCCGGTTTAAAAACGTGGACTGGATGAATGGTATTGATTCTTTTTACTTTCAGATGCTTCCTGCGAATTGAGACATGAGCAGGAGTTCAATGCCAGGCGATATCCCGACACCAGAGATTGGCGAAGCCAGCCCCTCATCCGCATGCCGGCACCTTCTCCCCCAAGGGACATAAGGAAGCAAGACTGTGATCTACGAGCTTAGAGTTTACGACTGCCTGCCCGGCGCGATTGCCCGCGCAGCTCAACCGTTGCCGAACATACGCTGGCCCTGTGGAACAAGCACGGCATCAAGCAGGCGGGTTTCTTCACGACAATGGTGGGCGAAAGCAGTCAGCGTCTCACCTATCTCA
>NZ_JCAMOT010000307.1:0-356 GCF_059512425.1 Bradyrhizobium sp. Leo78 | reverse complement strand
GCTCGGGTTTCAAGTCGCACAGTCAAGTGTCGCGAAGTACATGGTCAAGCGGCGTGGGCCGCCACATCAGGGATGGCAGGCCTTTCTGCGAAACCACGCTCCGGACATTGCCGCCATGGATCTGTTCGTAGTCCCGACCATTGGCTTCAAACTGCTGTACGGCTTCGTGATCGTACGGATTGACCGTCGAGAGCTGATCTGGATCAACGTCACAACCAACCCCACGGCGGAATGGATCGCACACCAGATCACCGAAGCTTTTCGGGTTATATGATCCGTGATCGCGATCGGATCTATGGCGCCGTCGTCACACGGCGATTGCGCGCCATGGGCATTCGAGACAAACCGATTGCACC
>NZ_JCAMOT010000306.1:0-357 GCF_059512425.1 Bradyrhizobium sp. Leo78 | reverse complement strand
GAAGAGGGCACGCCTTCGAACAGACGCTCCTCGCCGTTCTTGAAGCAGATCCTGAGCCGCCCGTCTTCCTGACTGAAATAGACGGATTTGATGATCTTCGATTTCACCGAAAGTTCTTCCACCTGCTTTACCTCTGTTTTTGGTTTGGCAGAACCTAAACTCAAACGTGCAAAGACGCGGTGAAGCAGCGTGGTAAAAATTCAGGAATCTTTCTGGTCAGCACTACACTTCATTCGGTGGGATCGGGTCTTCGCTTCCTTGCAGACTGTGAAAGAGCGTGCCGTACGGCGATATTTGACAAACTTTGCCAAACAATACAAATTTCGTGAAACGGAGACCTGAAATGGCGACTATGAA
>NZ_JCAMOT010000305.1:0-358 GCF_059512425.1 Bradyrhizobium sp. Leo78 | reverse complement strand
AGCAAGTGACGACTTTCTCAGTCGTCTCGAACAGGCGGAAGAACTCCCGGATCTGCATGGCCGGCAGGCCGGTCCGTTCCAGGAGGTCGTTGATGTCAAGCGCGGCCGCTGCCGCAAAAGCATCACCGAAACCTTCGGTATGGGCGGCAATATAATTCTGGTCGATTGCCGGGCTTGTCGCGAGATGCGCAAACAATCCCATGAACAGCGCGACGTCGCCGTCCGGGCGAATTGCGAGATGCAGGTCGGCGATGTCGCAGGTCATCGTCCGGCGCGGATCGATGACGACGATCCGCATGCTGGGGCGTGCCGCCTTTGCGGCGGCAAGCCGCTGGTAGATGACAGGGTGGCACCAGGC
>NZ_JCAMOT010000304.1:0-360 GCF_059512425.1 Bradyrhizobium sp. Leo78 | reverse complement strand
GGCCGAGCTTAACGAGGAGCACCTGCGCACGGGACGCGAACCGCTGCGCTACGGCGTCGGTGTGCATGTCGGGGACGTCATGTACGGCAATATCGGCTCGCGCCGACGTCTGGATTTCACCGTCATCGGCCCGGCGGTCAATGTCGCGTCACGGCTGGAAAGCCTGACCAAGGAGGTTAAGCGTCCGGTGCTCTTGTCGCGGGCCTTCGTCGAAATGGCAGGCTGCGCGAAAGACATGGACAGTCTCGGCACCTTCCCGCTGCGCGGGCTCGGAGAGCCTGTCGATGTCTTTGCTTTTCCGGGGCGGTAGGCTCAGGCAGAGTCAGACACCGCGTTTGTTTCCCCACAGCAGCACGTGCA
>NZ_JCAMOT010000303.1:0-360 GCF_059512425.1 Bradyrhizobium sp. Leo78 | reverse complement strand
AGATGGCATTTTCCTTGAAGATACCGAGTGCCCGGGCCATGTCGCCGATTTCGTCGTAGCGCTGCTCGCCAGAGATGCTGGTATCCAGCGCGCCTTCGGCGATGCGGCGCATGGCGCCGGTGATCTGACTGATCGGCCGCTGCAGCGTCAGCACCAGGGCGATGCCGCCGAGGATCGACAGAAGGATGCCGAGGCCGGTGGTCATGACGGAGATGCTGTTTGCCTGGGTGCGCTCGGTGCCGGCCGTCTGCTTCTGCAGTTCGGCGAAATCGGTGAGCTTCTTCCAGATCTCGTCGAGTTCCTGTCGCGCCGCGGCATAGGCCGTCACGCGCTCGCCGATCGTATCGACAATCTTCGAAC
>NZ_JCAMOT010000302.1:0-362 GCF_059512425.1 Bradyrhizobium sp. Leo78 | reverse complement strand
CTGGGTGCTGCGATCGGCCCGGAGCCGCTGGTCGCCGACGCTGTGGAAAATGGGCAATTGGTGGCTCCCCACGGGTTCTCCAGCAACGGCTACAGCTACATCCTGTTGAGTCGCCTTCCTTTCGAAGGCGATGCCAGGAAACGGAGCTTCCTGTCCTGGCTTCGTCGGCAGTTTAAGTAGACCCGCCGGCTGAAATCGGCGACATCAGGGCCGTGGCGGTGGGCACGCGTCAACACGCTCAATACCAATTTTCAGACCAAGTTCTTTTAGATACTCGGACCGAGTATGTTCGTTCTGGCGTCAATGATGTGATCATACATGTTTCGCTCCGCCTCTCTGCTATCACGATCCTTTATCGCATC
>NZ_JCAMOT010000301.1:0-363 GCF_059512425.1 Bradyrhizobium sp. Leo78 | reverse complement strand
ATATGATGACCGAGGACGAGTCAGATGTGCGCTCTCGCATCGAGGCGGCGCTGAAGGTCGCTTTTCCCGATGCTCAGCTGTTGCGAGAAGTCATCCCGGATGTCGACTGGGTGGCGAAATCGCTCGAAGGATTGAAGCCAGTCAGGGCAGGGCGCTTCCTGGTGCATGGCTCGCATGACCGCGACAAGGTCCTCTCCGGCGACATCGCCATCGAGATCGATGCCGGCCAGGCCTTCGGCACCGGCCATCACGGCACAACGGCCGGTTGCTTGGAGATGATCGATGCCGTGGTGCGTTCGCGCCGGGTTGGCAATGCGCTCGATCTCGGCACCGGCAGCGGCGTTCTGGCGATCGCGGTGCGCA
>NZ_JCAMOT010000300.1:0-364 GCF_059512425.1 Bradyrhizobium sp. Leo78 | reverse complement strand
CAGCTGAAGATGGGGCAGGGCCTCGTCGGCACGATCGCGGCCTCGGCGCAGCCGCTGAACCTTTCCGACGCGCAGTCGCATCCGGCCTTTCGCTACCTGCCGGAGACGGGTGAAGAAATCTACCATTCCTTCCTCGGTGTGCCGATCCTCAGGACCGGACGCTCGCTTGGTGTTCTCGTCGTCCAGAACAAGGCGAGCCGCAACTATCGCGAGGAGGAGGTGGAAGCACTCGAAACGACGGCGATGGTGCTTGCCGAGATGATCGCCACCGGCGAGCTCAAGAAGATCACCAAGCCGGGCCTCGAACTCGACTTGACGCGATCGGTGACGATCGATGGCGACACCTATAATGACGGCATCGGCC
>NZ_JCAMOT010000299.1:0-364 GCF_059512425.1 Bradyrhizobium sp. Leo78 | reverse complement strand
GATCGAAACGGCGGCGCAGATCCGGCATGACGTGCACGGGCAAGACGCGCACCGCAATGCCGCGTTCGGCGCGCAGCCAGTCTTTCAGCCCCGCCGCAAGATCGAGGCCGCCGGGCATCGTCGCAGCAAAGGCTTCCGCCGCGGTCTCGATCCGTCCGAAATAACCCGATCGGCGCTCCAGCGTCTCGCGCAGTTCGTCCAGCGGCAGCCGGCCGGCGGCAACGGGCGCATGCCCTTCGGCCGCCATCAGCACTGTCAGATCGGATAGCCGCGCGGCCTGTTCGCGGTAGGCACGATAAAGCTTGATCATGCCGCTTGCGGCATTCGGCGCCGCTTCAGCCACCTCCACCAGTTCCTGGTCACC
>NZ_JCAMOT010000298.1:0-365 GCF_059512425.1 Bradyrhizobium sp. Leo78 | reverse complement strand
ATAACGTTCCGAGAGATCGAAACTTTCAAGATGCGCCATCGGCTCCGCAAGGCCGAGCTCCTCGCGGCTGGCGATGTGCAGGATCTGCCGGCCGAAGCGGCGGTCGCGCAGCAACCCGTTCACATGGTCGTAACCGGTCAAGAACCACTGTTTCTGCTCGGTCCAGTAGAAGGTCGGACAATGGGCGTGAAGCGTGGCGTAGACGGCATTCGGGTTGCCGTAGAAGGCCGGATTGCGGGCGTCCAGCGAGACGTGGCGGAGGGCGGGGTCGATCGAGAGAAACGGCGGTATCGTCATGAACCGAAGGCTTAGCGGATTTGCCGGCCCTCGAAAAGATGTGGGTGAGGAGTGTTCGGCCGGAACCA
>NZ_JCAMOT010000297.1:0-366 GCF_059512425.1 Bradyrhizobium sp. Leo78 | reverse complement strand
ACGTTCATGCCGCCGAGTTCTTCGACCCAGCGGTGCTCCGCGGCATCGAGGAAGACGACCTGATCGCAACCCCTCTTCGACGCCTCGGCTTGCGCCACGAGGCTGGCTGCGTAGTTTCCGCCGCATTTTGCAGCGCCCGTGCCGCCGTTGGCTGCACGGGTGTATTCGGTTTCGACCCAAAGAGAGACGGCCTTCGCGCCGCCCTTGAAGTAGGCGCCGACCGGTGAGGCGATGACGCAGAAGACATATTCCTGAGCCGGACGAACGCCGAGAAACGCCTCGTTGGCGAACATGAAGGGGCGAAGGTAGAGGCTGGCGTCGCCGGATGGAATCCAAGCCTTGTCGACGCGGACCAGTGCTTCGACC
>NZ_JCAMOT010000296.1:0-367 GCF_059512425.1 Bradyrhizobium sp. Leo78 | reverse complement strand
CGGGCGGTCGACTATATGCGTGCCAATATTACTCGGCCGCTATCTCTTGAGGAAATCGCAACGGCTTGTGGCGTAAGCCGACGCACTCTTCAAAGCGGTTTTCGCAACTTTCGGAATACGACCCCTCTGGCATTCCTGCAGCACCTACGGTTGGAATTAGTGCATCAGGAACTGATGACAGGCGAACCTGGCCTCTCGGTCACACAGGTCGCTCTGAAATGGGGCTTCGTGCATAGAGGCAGATTTTCTGCGGACTATCGCAAGCGCTATGGGGTACTTCCCTCGGAAACATTGCGTATATCATAAGCAGATTGCGCCGACCGAGCTACGATCAGCCGGCACGCTCGACCGTCCTCAAGGCTTGCAG
>NZ_JCAMOT010000295.1:0-367 GCF_059512425.1 Bradyrhizobium sp. Leo78 | reverse complement strand
AGCCGTATCGGCTAACGGCAAGATCCCTGGCGTCGATATCGGGCGTACGGCCGCCGACGAGGTCGCCGATCAGCCGGGCCGAACCGGTGCTCATGGTCCAGCCGAGCGTGCCGTGACCGGTATTGAGAAAGAGGCCCTTGATCTTCGTCGGACCGATGACCGGCGTGCCATCGGGCGTCATCGGGCGCAGGCCGGACCAGAAGGAAGCCTTGGAAACATCGCCGCCGGGGAAGAGATCGGTGACGGAATGTTCGAGCGTGCTGCGGCGCGCCAGGCCGAGATCGTTGGTATAGCCAGAAATTTCGGCCATGCCGCCGACGCGGATCCGATTGCCGAGCCGGGTAATCGCAATCTTGAAAGTCTCGTC
>NZ_JCAMOT010000294.1:0-368 GCF_059512425.1 Bradyrhizobium sp. Leo78 | reverse complement strand
CGCTTCATGGCGGCCGCCGTATTGCGGATCGGATTGGCAATGCCGGCAATCGCAAAAACGATCCCCGCTGCGGCAATCAGCAAGGCGAGCGAGGCGATCGCTGCGGTCAACACGAAAGCCGACTTCGCGGAAGCATCGCTCGCAGCCACGAAGCCCTCGGTCTGGCTGAGAATGAATGCGACCAGATCCGCCACTCCCTTGTTCACCAACTCGGCCTGCGGCTCCATCTTCTCCTTAAAACACCGAACTGCCTCAGCTGTCTTGCCGCTATCTTCGAGCGCTATCATTTGCTCCGCAAGCGCCCGATATTTGTCGAGTTCGGGCTTTATCTGGTTGATCAGCTGGCGCCCGCGCTCGGTGCGCACGCC
>NZ_JCAMOT010000293.1:0-369 GCF_059512425.1 Bradyrhizobium sp. Leo78 | reverse complement strand
CCGGCACGTAGCGCGAGAAGGTGTCGACCACCGTCAGCACGCGCAGTTTCTTACCCGTTGCGAGTTGGTCGTGAACGAAGTCCATCGCCCACGTTCCGATCACCGCCGCTTCAAGTTCACAGCCGACAATGTTGCCATGCTGCTTAACCGTGACGTTCACAACCGTTTTCAATCCTCGAGCCGACAGGGCCTACACGGATCACGACCTTGGCGCCCGCCATAATCGAGCGTAAGGGCCATCAGTTCTCACTAGGTCAGCGTGCTTTCCCTCCTCAATGACCCGCCCCTTGTCCAGGACCACAATATTGTCCGCCCCACGAACGGTGCTCAACCGATGAGTGATGACTATGATGGTCTTCCCAGCGCGAG
>NZ_JCAMOT010000292.1:0-370 GCF_059512425.1 Bradyrhizobium sp. Leo78 | reverse complement strand
ACCAAGCGGCGCGTCGATCTCCTCGTGATTAACAATTCTCCGAGCAGGAGCCCCGGCCGGGGGACGAA
Source organism: Bradyrhizobium sp. Leo78 (assembly GCF_059512425.1). Taxonomy (NCBI): domain Bacteria; kingdom Pseudomonadati; phylum Pseudomonadota; class Alphaproteobacteria; order Hyphomicrobiales; family Nitrobacteraceae; genus Bradyrhizobium; species Bradyrhizobium sp. Leo78. Next base: position 302 of record NZ_JCAMOT010000292.1, on the reverse strand, counting down.
TTTGTCGATACGGTCATCGCTAGCGTGCCATTCCTCACCACCGTCCGGAAAAATGCCTTGCTGACTCGCGGACTTTCACCGGGATGTCGGCATAACGCTGTGGTGCGAGCGCCAGGTCGTAGAGGGATGATGGCGCGACATCGCCCGCCGCCGCGCATCCGCGCGCAATCCATCCGGTCACGACGATTTAGTGATGATTCCATCCGGCAGCTTCATCACGGCCGAGAGAGCATCGCCGATCTTGCCCCGAGATTATCCACCACGATCGATGGAAAAAAGCCGTCACTGCCGGCTTCCGCTCC
>NZ_JCAMOT010000291.1:0-371 GCF_059512425.1 Bradyrhizobium sp. Leo78 | reverse complement strand
GACCAGGCAAGCGGCGCTCGCCTGGGCCGCGACCTGATGGAACGATCGCTGCTCGCCCATGACGGCGTGCGCCCGGCATCGCCGATGACTGAGGCGATCCTGGCGGAATATGGCGATGATCCCGAGCGCATCGTCGAATTTGCGCATTCGGCAAGACCGACGGATTTTGCCCGTTATGCGCCTGTCGTCTTCGAACATGCAACGAGCGGCGATGCGGTCGCGGTCGGCATCGTCACGGACGCGGCAACGGCGATCGGCGAAAGCCTTGAAGCGCTGCTCTGGCCCGGATGCCCGTCAATTTGCCTGCTTGGCGGCCTTGCGGAAGCCTATGAGCCCTGGCTTTCCCAACGCTACAGACAGCTGCTTGCCAA
>NZ_JCAMOT010000290.1:0-373 GCF_059512425.1 Bradyrhizobium sp. Leo78 | reverse complement strand
CCGGTATCTCCGCGATGCCCGTATCGCGCCGATCTACGAGGGCACCAACGGCATCCAGTCGATCGACCTCGTCACCCGCAAGCTGCCGCTTTCCGGCGGCGATCAGGTGAAAGGTTTTATCGTCGAATTGCAGGAGATCGCCGACGGCGTCCGCCGCTCCAATCTCGACGGTTTCGGCGAAACGGCCGCGCGGCTCGATGCAGCCATCGCCGACCTTGAACAGGCGACGAGCTGGCTGCTGAAGGCGCTGGCGGACGACAGGGCTGGTGAAGCGCTCGCCGGCGCTACACCCTATCAGCGCCTGTTCGGGCTGGCGCTCACCGGCTGTTATCTTGCCAAGGGTGGCCTGGCCGAGAGCGGCGACGGCAAAGCC
>NZ_JCAMOT010000289.1:0-373 GCF_059512425.1 Bradyrhizobium sp. Leo78 | reverse complement strand
ATCCGCGAGCTCAACTTGCGTTCCGGCGAGCTAGCACAGGGCAGGGATTCGCAAACGCGGGAGCAGTTGCTTTTCCACCGCGAGATCGGTGCGGAACGGCGGCCGTTGACGGGAGGGCGGGCTATTTCCCCAACCCGACCTTCTTCCGCAGCTTCTCGATCAGCTCGGACGCCTCTGCCTTCGTGAGTTCCTTCTCTCCTGGGACGGGCTCGTGCGCCTGCTCCGCAAGGGTTTTGAGGTACGACGCTTGGGCGCCCGTCATCGGATCATGTCCTGAAACCCACTCATTCGGGTCCTTTTCCGTGTTGTCGGCCATGATGAACCTCCAAAAAATCTGGCTCCGGTCCCAACTTGTAACTTGAAAGAATGTTCC
>NZ_JCAMOT010000288.1:0-374 GCF_059512425.1 Bradyrhizobium sp. Leo78 | reverse complement strand
TCGCCGATGTCGGAGCGGAAGATGATCTCGACCGCGCCCTTGGCGCCCATCACCGCGATCTGCGCGGTCGGCCAGGCATAGTTCATGTCGGCGCCGATCTCCTTCGAGGCCATGACGTCGAAAGCGCCGCCATAGGCCTTGCGGGTGATGATGGTGACGAGCGGCACCGTGCATTGCGAATAGGCGAACAGCAGTTTTGCGCCGTGCTTGATCAGGCCGCCATATTCCTGCGCGGTGCCGGGCAGGAAGCCGGGCACGTCGACGAAGGTGACGATCGGGATGTTGAAGGCATCACAGAAGCGGACGAAGCGCGCGGCCTTGCGCGAGGCGTCGCTGTCGAGCACGCCGGCGAGCACCATCGGCTGGTTGGCGAC
>NZ_JCAMOT010000287.1:0-378 GCF_059512425.1 Bradyrhizobium sp. Leo78 | reverse complement strand
CTGCGCGGCGCCTGGCTCGTCTCCGACAACAAGGAAGACGACGCCGTCCGCCTCTATGCGCGCGGCTATTACTACGACGCCAAGCGCAAGGGCATGAGTGATGTCGCCCAGGGTAATTACTGAACCGGGCAGCTGCCGAAACAAACCAATTGAAACAGCGGTCATAGCCTACGGCTGCGGCTGAACCTCCCGTTGTGATCCGGCCTGCTGTTGCGGCGCTCCCGATTGCGGCGACGCCGCCAGGATCGCCTTCAGAAGCGTTTGGGGCTGATAGCCGAGCCAGCCCGGCGTCAGGCCGAGTCGGACGACGATCAGATTGGCGGAAGGCACGATCGCCATGCTTTGCCCGTCATGCCCCGTGAGCCAGAACGTATCCTC
>NZ_JCAMOT010000286.1:0-378 GCF_059512425.1 Bradyrhizobium sp. Leo78 | reverse complement strand
ATAACGCGGTTCTATCCGAATTGCGCAGGGGAATTCATGAAAACGGCCACGCTTGCATCCATCGCCTTGGCGATGTCGGTCTCTGTCGCCAATGCTCAGACGATCGGCGTTTCGATGTCCGATCTCGACAAATTCAGGACGGCGCTTCTCAATGGCGTCGTCGCCCGCGGGGAGACGGTCTCCGGCCTCAAGCTGGTTACCGAGAACGCCAAGGGCGACAACGAGCTTCAGAAGAAGCAGGTTCAGAAGCTCATCGCCGACAAGGTCGACGCCATCATCCTGGCGGTTTCCGATGGCGATCTCGGGCCGCAGATGACCAAGATGGCGGCGGATGCCGGCATTCCGCTGGTTTACATCAACAACGTTCCTTCCAACCTG
>NZ_JCAMOT010000285.1:0-380 GCF_059512425.1 Bradyrhizobium sp. Leo78 | reverse complement strand
GGAACTGATGCGCACTTATCCGAATGTAGGGATGGCGTTCGGGGACGCGCTCATAGCTGAGCCGGACGGTAATACGAGCCGCGCTGATCCTCTCGGCGACAACAACATGCGTCCCATGCAGGTCTTGTCCGGTCCGCAATTCATTCGGTTGAGTGGGGCAAGCAATCTCGTTCCAACGCCGACGGCTGTCGTGAGGACGGCGCTGCAAAAGCAGGTTGGCGGCTATCGTAAGGAGCTGCCGCATGCCGGCGATATGGAAATGTGGCTGCGGCTCGCATCACATGCTGATGTAGGCTTCATCAAAGAGGATCAAGCAGTATATCGCCGACATGCTTCGAATATGTCACTGCAATACTACGGAGAAAACATTCTTTCCGACC
>NZ_JCAMOT010000284.1:0-381 GCF_059512425.1 Bradyrhizobium sp. Leo78 | reverse complement strand
GGCGATCTCGCCGCTTTTGAGCACGATGATCTCGTCGGCGCCGATGACGGTCGAAAGCCGGTGGGCGATGACCAAGGTCGTGCGGTTCTTCGAAACCAAGTCGAGGGCCGTCTGGATTTCCTGTTCCGTCGTCGTATCGAGGGCCGATGTCGCCTCGTCGAGGATCAGGATCGGGGCATCGGCCAGGAAGGCGCGGGCGATGGCGACACGCTGCCGTTCTCCGCCCGACAGCTTGACGCCGCGTTCGCCGACCATCGTCTCATAGCCCTTGGGCAGGTCCAAGATGAAGCCGTGGGCGTTGGCCTGTTTCGCCGCCTGCTCGATCTCGCGCCGCGAGGCGTTCGGCCTCGAATAGGCGATATTTTCCGCCAGCGTCCGGTG
>NZ_JCAMOT010000283.1:0-383 GCF_059512425.1 Bradyrhizobium sp. Leo78 | reverse complement strand
CAAAATGCCCAAGATGAAGACGAAGTCCGCTGCCAAGAAGCGGTTCAAGATCACCGCATCCGGCAAGGTCAAGGCGGCTGCCGCTGGCAAGCGCCATGGCATGATCAAGCGCACGAACAAGTTCATTCGCGATGCACGCGGCACGATGGTTCTCGCAGAACCCGATGGCCGCAAGGTCGTGAAGAACTATCTGCCGAACGGTCTCTGAGACTATTCCGGTAACGCGTTAGATTAAGGAGATCATGATATGGCACGTGTAAAAAGAGGCGTCACCGCCCACGCCAAGCACAAGAAGGTTCTGAAGGCCGCGAAGGGCTTTTACGGCCGCCGCAAGAACACCATCCGCACCGCCAAGGCCGCTGTCGATCGTTCGAAGCAATACG
>NZ_JCAMOT010000282.1:0-383 GCF_059512425.1 Bradyrhizobium sp. Leo78 | reverse complement strand
GATGCCGGAAATAATACTGCATAGCGTGATCCTCCTTTCTCGAAAGAGTTGCAGAATGGAAATACCATTGCCGGCAAAATGAGGCAAGGGAGGCATAATCAGCTGCCGCTGAGTGGAGGGGTGGCGCTGGTGCCCGGTGATCACGAGAGCCTCATCCTTGTACGTTGCCGTTGGTGTATAAACGGGTTGCGCGACGGGGATGCGTGTCATCCTTGGGTTTCGAACTCGTACCTCAGCGAGCATCTCCGTCGCCATGTCTTCGCTCGAACGATTGATTGGGCTTCGAGCCCGCGTTGCAAGGAGGAGCACCCATGCATATCCCGCAAGCTTTCATGGTCGGCATCGATGTCTCGAAAGCCCATTTCGACGTGGCCGTCGAGGGC
>NZ_JCAMOT010000281.1:0-384 GCF_059512425.1 Bradyrhizobium sp. Leo78 | reverse complement strand
GACGGTGAGCGGCTGATCTTAACTCAGCAGCGCCATCTCTCAGCATCTGCCAATGCCTTCATCGAGGGCATTGCTCCCAACGCTTCGAGTGCTTGTGGAGCGCACGATGCGGATCTCGCTCGCGGCCGATCCGCTGACCAATCCATGGGAAAACCGAGGAAGCTAATTTCAAACGATTTTAAAAAAACCACCAAAAAGCTAATCGATTTTAATTTTATCATTCAAATTTTCTTGTTGCGGCGCGAGAGAATTTAACCATTAATTTCCGCAGGTGCTCAGTATGTTCGTTGGAGGAACCCGCATGACTGTGACATTTCCGCTGACCGAGAAGCGTGACGCAGAGGCGTTGCTGAAGCACTTGACGATGCACAAACTTAGCTTCCC
>NZ_JCAMOT010000280.1:0-384 GCF_059512425.1 Bradyrhizobium sp. Leo78 | reverse complement strand
GAAAGCTCTAAGGCCTGCTCGGAAGCGGGAGATGGTGAAAGGCATGTGCTGCGATTGGGCGATCTCGATCCGACGTGCTTGTGGAGCGTTGAACTTCGATCGATCAACTCACCACTATACCTCTCGCCGTGCTGATCAGGCCGGTCTGGAACGTCGTATTCGCGAGATCTGCGAGATCCGTGTGCGGTACGGCTATCGCCGCGTGCATGTGCTGTTGGAACGCGAGGGTTGGGGCACCAACATCAAGCGAACCTACCGCATTTACAGGGACTTGGGGCTACAGTTGCGGAACAAGACACCGAAGCGGGGGGTAAAAGCCAAGCTTCGCGAGGATCGGCACATGGCCGTCGGACCCAACGACGTCTGGGCGATGGACTTCGTTCA
>NZ_JCAMOT010000279.1:0-386 GCF_059512425.1 Bradyrhizobium sp. Leo78 | reverse complement strand
CTCAAGTCGAAGAGCCGACTTGAAGCAGAGAATGCGGCGCTCAGACATCAGTTGATTGTCTTGAGGCGTAGGCTGCAGGGTCGCGTCCGGCTCAGCAACGATGATCGCTGATTCTTCGTTCAGCTGTATCGCTGGTTTCCATCGATCTTGCAGGTCCTCACGATCATCCGGCCCGAGACGGTCGTGCGTTGGCACCGGGCCGGCTTTCGCGGCTATTGGCGTTGGAAGTCGCGCCCGATCGGAGGGCGGCCGCCGATCGACACGAGGCTGCGCGCGTTGATCCGGCGGATCAGCGTCGAAAATCCGCTTTGGGGCGCGCCACGCATCCACGGCGAACTGCTCAAGCTCGGGTTCGAGGTCGCGCAGTCCAGCGTCGCCAAGTACAT
>NZ_JCAMOT010000278.1:0-390 GCF_059512425.1 Bradyrhizobium sp. Leo78 | reverse complement strand
ACACCGATATTCCGCTCGCCTCCTTCGTCAGTTCCATCGAGCGCAAGAGCGAGCATTCGCCGGCGCAGGTTCCGGGCACGGCGATCTTCCTGACCAGTGATCCGGAATCGGCCCCCGCCGCCCTGCTGCACAATCTCAAACACAACCACGTGCTTCACGACCGCAACGTCATTCTGACGATCCGCACGGTCAACAAGCCGCGTGTACCGAGCCACGACCGCTACAAGGTCGAGCCGATTTCCGAACGCTTCTCGCGCGTCGAGCTGCTCTTCGGCTTCATGGAATCGCAGAACGTCTCGCAGGCGCTGGCGACGCTGCGCAAGACCGGACTGAAGTTCGACATCATGTCGACCTCCTTCTATCTCGGCCGCCGCAAACTGGTGCCGGATG
>NZ_JCAMOT010000277.1:0-390 GCF_059512425.1 Bradyrhizobium sp. Leo78 | reverse complement strand
CCAGGAAATTAGCGAGCGCGGCCTCTTCTTCCCTGAGGCGATCCTCGTCGGGATCGCGCAGATCGACCGTGAAGATCGCCCGCGACGGGATCACATTGATCGCGTTCGGTTCGAAACTCATGCAGCCGACCGTGGCGACGGTCGGCGTGTTGGACGCTTTCGCTCGCTCCCGCAGGAAGGTGACGACCCGAGCTGCGGCATGGCCCGCATCGCGGCGCATGGAGATCGGTGTCGTCCCCGCGTGGTTGGCGTCGCCGGTGATGGTCACCCGCTGCCAGGAAATGCCTTGAAGATCTTCGACGACGCCGACCGGAATGCCCTCGCGTTCGAGGACTGGTCCCTGCTCGATATGCAGCTCGATATAGGCATGCGGCTTGAGGAAACCCGGTC
>NZ_JCAMOT010000276.1:0-391 GCF_059512425.1 Bradyrhizobium sp. Leo78 | reverse complement strand
ACGCTTCTCCGGCGTACCAGCGATCAAGCCGATCGGCCGGCGCTCTGCCGCGCCGCGCGTCTGATCAGCCGCCCAAACGACGCTATAATATTTCGAATCTACGCATCGGCCGATGCGCTGGGCGCGAATTTCATGCGTTGGCAGAATGATTTCGAAGTACAGGCGGAAGGCGCATGAGCTGCTGCCCTTCGCGAAAGACATTTCCGACAGCGCCGAAATCGGCGCTGTCGTATTCCCGCTATTTCAGGCCGCCTTGGCTTTCTTCGCTGCAGCCTTGCGCCGAACGTCGGGAGGCGCCGCCTCAAGGGCCAAGCTCTCGACGGCGGCGTCAAGCTCCATCGAAACCTGGTCCTGGCTGCCGAGGCGGCGGATGTTGACCGTGCGCTCCTCG
>NZ_JCAMOT010000275.1:0-391 GCF_059512425.1 Bradyrhizobium sp. Leo78 | reverse complement strand
CGCGCACCTTCGGTTCGGAAAGCTTCAGCTTGTGGTTCGGGTTGGCTTCGGCACGAGCAATCTCATCGCGGGAAAGCTGTCCCGTCGAGATCGGGTCGAGGCCCTTGATGCCCTGCGCGGCTTCGCCGTCGGCGATCGCCTTGACTTCGAGCGGATGCAGTTTGCAGAACTGCGCGATCTGATCGAAAGACAGCGCCGTGTTGTCGACAAGCCAGATGGCAGTCGCCTTCGGCATGAGCAATGTTTGAGCCATGGATATAGTCCTTCTATCGTCCGCGCCGGTCGCGGTCCGTGGATTGTCACCACAATGTCCGGGAAATATGGCGCTATATAACCGGACTGTCGCAGAATTGCAATTCTTCCGAAATCAAATGACCTTTGTCTAATTGCC
>NZ_JCAMOT010000274.1:0-392 GCF_059512425.1 Bradyrhizobium sp. Leo78 | reverse complement strand
ATCCGACATCAAGCAAAGGAAGTTTGCCCCGCGCCCTGCCTTTGTACCTTCCTTAGCGGCAGCTATTTCTGCTTTCGTGCCGCCGTTTCGGATGCGGTAAGTGATCGACTTTGCTTTCTTATCCACGACGGGCTCGATCCAGGTTTCTTTTCCGGCTTTCGAACTAAGAAGAAAGCTTGATGCAATCGGAACCTGTACATCTGAGAAGGCGGGGTCTGGGCTCGGCACCGTGCGCGCCCAAATCCAGGCGATCACCGTCGCTTTTCCGCCTCCCTGTTCCTTCGGTAGATCGACCTGCGGATACAGATGCCCGATACGCTCCCAAGCTTTCTGGCGCATCCATTCGCCGTAGTATTTCACGTCCTCCGCCAGTCCTTCGGAATTACGATAGA
>NZ_JCAMOT010000273.1:0-392 GCF_059512425.1 Bradyrhizobium sp. Leo78 | reverse complement strand
AGTTCTTGGCGTGCTCGATCGATGTTTTCAGCATGTGACCGCCGAGCGCATCAATGAGGCCGCATCTTTCGGCAAGCGGAATGAAAATCTCCGGACTGATATTTCCTGTCGCAGTCCGCCAGCGGGCCAGCGCTTCAAGACCGGTGACAACGCCCGTCGTCGCAGAAACGAGAGGTTGGAAAACAGCTTCGATCGCACCGTTACCGATGGCGTTCTTCAGCTGACTTTCCAGTTCGGCGACCATTTGGCGCTCCCGATCCAGCTCGGGGTCGTATTCGATCGCCCGGCCTCTGCCACTTTCCTTGGCGCGATAGAGCGCCATATCAGCCCTGCGCAAAAGCTCCAGAGGCTCGATGTCTGCGTCACGCGCAGCAGCGCCGATGCTCGCACCG
>NZ_JCAMOT010000272.1:0-392 GCF_059512425.1 Bradyrhizobium sp. Leo78 | reverse complement strand
CAGGGCGCGCGGTGCAATGGAGCAATCTCGTGCCCCTCATCCTCCACCGTGAAGCCGTCGAGGAGACCGGTTCGTGCATCGAAGCCGAAGCGGATTCCCTTGGCGCCGATCTCGATCATGCCGCCATATGTTCGCCGGTGATGATGTTTTCTACCTCCTGGATCGATGAGGTAGCAGGGCTTAGATCGTCGGCGACGACGCTGCCGCGCCGCATCACCACCATGCGGTCCACCACCTGGAAGACATGATGGATGTTATGCGCGATGAAAATGCAGGAGTGGCCGGTGTCGCGCGCCTCGCGCACGAAGCGCAGTACCCCTTGGGTTTCAGCCACGCCGAGATTATTGGTTGGTTCGTCAAGCACGATCAGGTCGCTGTCGAAATACATGGCG
>NZ_JCAMOT010000271.1:0-394 GCF_059512425.1 Bradyrhizobium sp. Leo78 | reverse complement strand
AGGCTGGTGGCGCGGGCGGCCCCGGCATTGTTGACGAGGGTTCGGACCACGCCGCTGCCGGCAGCGCGTTCTGCCAATTCGGCAATGCTCGGCTCGCTGGTCACATCGCAGCCGACGGCAACGAAACGCTCCCCCGGGCCGAGCTTCGAAGCCACGGCGGCGGCGGCAGCCGCATCGATATCGGCCAGCAGAACGACATCATGGTCCTCGGCGAGCCGGGCGGCAATCGCCGCGCCGATATCGCCTGCAGCGCCGGTCACGACGGCGATCGATTGGGTCATTGATTGTCGCTCCCGTTCATATGCTTCAGTCTCCAAGCAATTGCCGGTCGTCGCCGTCGCGGTGAATGACGAGCTGCTGCTTGATGCGCCGCAGCGTCACCGTCGCCTTCGGC
>NZ_JCAMOT010000270.1:0-395 GCF_059512425.1 Bradyrhizobium sp. Leo78 | reverse complement strand
AGATGTGGCAATGGCGGCAGCCCCTCATCCGCCTGCCGGCCAGCTCCCCGTTGGGGAGAAGAGACTCGCGACGACGTCTCGGTTTCCCCTTCTCCCCAGCGGGGAGAAGGGATATGCCGCACTGTTCCCGCCCTCACGCCGCCTTGAAGACCTTTCGGCCTTCGGCGTCGAGCGCCGTGAACTCCTCATCCGACAGCGTGATGTCCACCGCCGCGACGTTTTCTTCCAGGTGCCTGACCTTCGACGTCCCGGGGATCGGCAGCATGACCGGGCTGCGCTTCAGCACCCAGGCGAGCGCGATCTGGCTGGGGGCGGCATTGTGCTTTCTGGCGATCGTATCAAGCAGCGAGCCTGATTGGGCGAGATCGCCGGCGGCGAGGGGATACCAGGGGATG
>NZ_JCAMOT010000269.1:0-395 GCF_059512425.1 Bradyrhizobium sp. Leo78 | reverse complement strand
ATGAAATAATCATTGCCTGCCTGCCGTTTCTCTGGCCTTCAGCGTCTGCTCGCACTGTTGGCCAAGAATTACAAGACTTGATGCATCTGCCTGGCATGGGCTTGCTGCGCAAAGGAGCGATGGTCGAACGCAAATAGCCGCCGACAGGTCTTCTCATTGATTTCCTATCCCTTAAGTCATTCAATTGGCATATTGCGCGGCCAAACTCGGACCCTGCACTTCCATCATCTACCGGTATCATGAGCATCGAAAACGCCGATTCCAACAGACGCAGAAGACCCCGCCCGCCACGTCCCCAAGGCCGCCGCCTCTCAGCGGTCCTGCGGCAGCTGGCAGGCGACCGAAGCCGGGAGTGGATTTCGATCGGCGATCTGTTCGAGACGATGGGTGACAGG
>NZ_JCAMOT010000268.1:0-396 GCF_059512425.1 Bradyrhizobium sp. Leo78 | reverse complement strand
CGTGCTGGGCATTCTCCAGCTTGCAGCCTATGCGACCGGCCGCTTCGAGAGGTGGCCGCTTTGGTGGGGCTTGAGCAACCTCTTCGTCGGTGTCGGTTCCTTCCTCGTCGCGCTGCGCAATCTCGTTCCCTATGCGGTTTCGGTCGACGGCGGCAACGTCGTCACCATCGCCGGCTATATGCTGATGTTTTTTGCCGTGCGCACGTTTTCGGGACGGGTTTTCGACCAGCGCATTTTCTGGCTTGCCATGGTTCTCGTCAGCGTGCCTGTCGTGCTGATCGTCAGCGATCCCGCAGCGGTCTCGGCAAGGCTCCTCTACGTCTCCGTCATCTGCTGCCTTTGCGATCTTGCGGTCGCAAGGGAGGCGATCAGCATCGTCCGCCGCGAGAAACTCTA
>NZ_JCAMOT010000267.1:0-397 GCF_059512425.1 Bradyrhizobium sp. Leo78 | reverse complement strand
CAGCCCGCGATGCTCGCCGGCAAAGACGTCGACCTCCCAGACGAAGCCCTCATGGGGAACGCGGTAGCGGGTTTTCTCGATGACGATGCCGATCGCGTTCTGCAAAAGCTCTTCGGCATCGGCGACGGGAATATCGTATTCGAATTCGTCGCGGGTGATGGCGCTGCGACCGATCTTGATCGTCAGTCTCGCTTTCCTGCTGTCGAGGATGCGGACCCGGACGGAACGGTCGTCCATCGAGGCAAGGTAACCCTGCCTGAGGACAGACTTGGTCTCGACGGCGGAACGCCATCCATCGCTGCGTACGAGAAACTTCCGCTCGATCTCTTTCGCCATATCAGTGAACCTTTTGTGACGATTGCCGCACGGTAGACCAATTTCCAGGCATTTCATACCC
>NZ_JCAMOT010000266.1:0-397 GCF_059512425.1 Bradyrhizobium sp. Leo78 | reverse complement strand
AGTGGCGCATCGACGCCGAGTTCGCGCGCCGCGGCAATTACATTGTCCAGGCCGACCTCTTGGGCAAGCGCCACCGACGCGGCATTGAACGATCGCGCGAACGCCTCGGCAAGCGTCACCCAACCACTATAGTTGCCGCCGGAATTTTCCGGCGACCAGCCGTCGATTTCAACTGGCGCGTCCAGAATCTGGTCGGACAAGGTGAGCCCAGCCTTCAATGCCGCATAATAGACGAACAGCTTGAAGGTGGAACCCGGCTGGCGCATCGCGGTGACGGCGCGGTTGAACTGGCTTGCCTTGTAGTCGCGCCCGCCAACCATCGCGACGACCGCGCCGTCCGACGTCATCGCAACCAACGCGGCCTGCGATGCTCCCACTGTTTTTCCTTCTCCGTCCA
>NZ_JCAMOT010000265.1:0-398 GCF_059512425.1 Bradyrhizobium sp. Leo78 | reverse complement strand
AAACTCCTCAGGCTTCTATGGCGGAACTCCGCCTGCTTTTCAGGTTGCCGGACTATAGTTGCCGCTTGGATGAATGCAACAGAAACAGCCGGGAAACAGTACCGATTCCGCTGCCTCATAACCTTTCCGTCGGCAAAACGCCATGGTAGGCGGCATCGAAAGATCAAAGCGGCTTGCCGCAGCGAGAAATCAGGAGGCCCACGATGACCGAGGAAATCAACACCGCCCTGCTTGCCGAACTGAAAAGGCTCGCTGATGCCGTGCAGCGGCTGGCCGGGCCGGCACCTGCCGTCAACGATTGGAATGCGGCCGACTGTTTCGTCTGGGCACCGTTGCGTCAGTATCTGCAGCCGGTGAAGAAGCCGAACCGGGTGGCGCTGAAGCTCATCCGCGGCGTC
>NZ_JCAMOT010000264.1:0-398 GCF_059512425.1 Bradyrhizobium sp. Leo78 | reverse complement strand
GAATTGCTCAGTCTCGGTCGGCCGGATGGGCCAAGTACGCCGCCATCAATCTGAAATCATATTTCATTTACGGAATGAATAACTTCGGGGGCGCGCCGCATTGCTGTCGGCGCGCAAGAATTGCGATCAGTATTTTTGGCCACATTTCGGGGAAGCGCAAGTCCCCTCGCAACAAGAGATACTCGCCGGCGGGCCATGGTCTCTCATGAAAACATCGCCGATGCTGAGTCCGCGTGCGGGGGTGAAAGACGGGTCGAGATCATTGGCTCGACCCGGAAAGGGCCAGGGTGAGGCAGTCAGTCGCAGGAGCTTCTTTTCACCGCGCCGCCCAATTCGCACCGCGCCGGAAGATCGTCTTCATCTCCGGCACCTCGAATTCCTTGGCCTGGTGGCCGAGC
>NZ_JCAMOT010000263.1:0-398 GCF_059512425.1 Bradyrhizobium sp. Leo78 | reverse complement strand
CGTCCTTGATGATGCCGAGATGGCCGGGCACGGTGGAGACGCCGGCCGCATTGGCGAACTTCTTCGATTCGATCTTGTCGCCCATCGCCATGATGGCCTTCGGCTTCGGACCGATGAAGACGATGCCCTTCTTCTCCAGCTCGGCGCAGAAAGAGGCGCGTTCGGACAGGAAGCCATAACCGGGATGCACCGCCTCGGCGCCGGTCGCCTTGCAGGCGGCGATGATCTTGTCGGCGACGAGATAGCTTTCCGACGCTGCAGCGGGGCCGATGTGGACCGCCTCGTCGGCCATTTCGACATGCAGCGCATCCCGATCCGCATCCGAGTAGACCGCAACGGTCGAAATGCCCATGCGGCGCGCGGTCTTGATCACGCGGCAGGCAATCTCGCCGCGATTC
>NZ_JCAMOT010000262.1:0-400 GCF_059512425.1 Bradyrhizobium sp. Leo78 | reverse complement strand
TGGCCTCCAACATCAAGCAGAATGCCGACAATGCCGCCCAGACGGAGAAGATCGCGCGTCAATCCGCCAAGGATGCGGAAGCCAGCGGCGAAGCCGTCTCCCGCGCGGTCGATGCCATGCGCACGATCGCCCAGAAGATTAGCATCGTGCAGGAAATCGCCCGTCAGACCGATCTGCTTGCCCTCAACGCGGCGGTGGAAGCCGCTCGTGCGGGTGAACACGGCAAGGGTTTCGCGGTCGTCGCCTCGAAGGTGCGCAAGCTGGCCGAACGCAGCCAGCCAGCCGCCGCCGAAATCAGTTCGATGTCGAGCGATACCGTGACGGCCGCCCAAGAAGCTGGCGAGATGCTCGGCCGCCTGGTGCCCGACATTCGCAAGACGGCGGAGCTGGTTTCCGAGAT
>NZ_JCAMOT010000261.1:0-401 GCF_059512425.1 Bradyrhizobium sp. Leo78 | reverse complement strand
CGATGAAAAAGCTCACCATGCCTCGTCAGCATGCCCGTTGTGGCATGCCGCGTTTTTATAATACCTCCATCCTCTCCAACAAGCGTTTCGGCCGCGAGGTGCGGCCATGAACCAATCTCAGACCACTAAATCCTCGCTCGGCTACTTCCGCTGGGCGTTCATCGTCACGGCCCTCGGCCTTGTTCTCGGCGCCGTGCTTGGTTGGCAGACAACCGGCACGATCGGCGGCATGGCGACCGTCTTCTTCATCTGTGCCGTGCTCGCGGTGCTGGAGATCTCGCTTTCCTTCGACAATGCCATCGTCAATGCCAACAAGCTGAAGGAGATGACGCCGGTCTGGCAGAAACGATTCCTTACCTGGGGCATCATCATTGCCGTCTTCGGCATGCGCATTGTCTTTC
>NZ_JCAMOT010000260.1:0-401 GCF_059512425.1 Bradyrhizobium sp. Leo78 | reverse complement strand
CCGCATCCGAAAGACCGTACAGCGACTGCAGCAGCAGCGCCTTGAACATCACCAGCGGTGGATAGGCCGGCCGACCCGGCGACGTCTCCGCCCGCAGCCCACGTAACAGCTTCTCGAACCGATACCACTTTACCAGAGCAGACAATCGATCAAGGCGCCTACTGCCTCCTGCCTGCGGCAACAACGCATCCACAAAGCTGAATTGACCTGTCTCTTTGACCGCCATCCAAATCATCCCCCGTTCAAAACAAGGGAATCACATCCTCGGTATTTTGCAACAGTCCCCGCTGGGGAGAAGGGGAGTGAGCCCCCGACTATCGTTTCCTACCGTAAAGGTCTCAATGGGAGCGAGGCGCTGCCACGAGTCCCTTCTCCCCAGCGGGGAGAAGATGCCGGCAGGC
>NZ_JCAMOT010000259.1:0-402 GCF_059512425.1 Bradyrhizobium sp. Leo78 | reverse complement strand
GTCGCTATCTGTTGGTTGTTGCCATGGTTAAAAGCGCCCGGAGAGAAAAAGATCAATCAGATTCAAGGGGATGATCGAGACTCGGAAAACGCGTGAATCATTCTGGCTAAGCTATTGAAATTTGATTCGTTTTGATTCGGAACCAATCGTAAAGTGATTCGGTTGACTCGCACTGGTTGCGGCAGGAGCGCGTGCGAAATGGTTGCCCCGAGAGCGAATTGGAAAGGCTTTATCAAGTTCGGGGAGGTGGCCTTCCCCGTGGCGCTTTACACCGCCGCCTCCACATCCGAGCGGATCGCGTTTCACACGCTGAACAGGAAGACCGGCAACAGGGTGCGCCGAGAATTCGTCGATGGCGAAACCGGCGATCCGGTCGAGCGCGAGGACCAGGTCAAGGGTTTC
>NZ_JCAMOT010000258.1:0-403 GCF_059512425.1 Bradyrhizobium sp. Leo78 | reverse complement strand
CCGAATCGGCCCATCACATTGCCACTCTGCTCGGAATGCCGGCGGCTTCGCTGACGGACGAGCTGCGCAAGAATACAGGCCAGCCGGTGTTCCGCGGCGACATTCGTGCCGGCATTCCGGCCGATCTCATTCGCAACCGTCCCGATATAAGAAAGGCTGAACGCGAGCTTGCGGCGGCTGTGGCCGATATCGGTGCAGCGCAAGCCCAGCTCTACCCGTCGATCTCGCTTTCCGGCTCGATTTCGCCGAGCTGGGTCAAATCCTCGGGCGCCAGCGGCGCCAGCCTGACCAGCTGGTCGTTCGGCCCGACGCTCAACCTGCCGATTTTCGATGGCGGCAAGTTGCGGGCCAATGTCGACATCGAGAAATCCGATGCCAGAACCCAGTATCTGGCGTGGAAAGC
>NZ_JCAMOT010000257.1:0-403 GCF_059512425.1 Bradyrhizobium sp. Leo78 | reverse complement strand
AGCGGCCGGGCCTGGACCGAGGCCGATCGGCATGTAACGGAGACCGGCCCGGGTGAGATATTTTTCAGGTCTCTTGGTTATCCGTACCGCGGGCGGATGACCGATTCAGTCGCTGTGCTCGTCTTCCTGCCCTATGAACTGTTGACCCGTGACGCGAGCCTTTTGCAGAACGCCAACAATACCGCCTTCTCCGGTAGTCTGGCTGAATTGCTGGTCAGCTATATCAACGGCCTGGAAGCGAACCTGAGCAGTTTGACAGTGGAGGAGGTGCCGCGGATCATACGGACGATCGGCGATATGGTCGTTGCATGCGCTGCATCCTCCACAAGTTCTGACCGCGGTCACGAACAGACCAATATGGGGCTGATGGAGCGGGCGCATCGCTATATTCACCTCAATCTTC
>NZ_JCAMOT010000256.1:0-403 GCF_059512425.1 Bradyrhizobium sp. Leo78 | reverse complement strand
GAACGGCTGGAAAAGGGCGAAGGCATGCCCGATTACCTGAAAAATCATCCGGTCTATTATGCCGGCCCAGCCAAGACGCCGGCCGGTTACGCCTCCGGCTCCTTCGGCCCGACGACGGCCGGCCGGATGGATAGTTACGTCGACCAGTTCCAGTCCTTCGGCGGCTCGATGGTGATGCTTGCCAAGGGCAACCGCTCGCGCGCCGTGCGTGAGGCCTGCAAGAAATATGGCGGCTTCTATCTCGGCTCGATTGGCGGCCCCGCCGCCCGTCTCGCCAAGGACTGCATCCGCAAGGTCGAAGTACTCGAATATCCCGAGCTCGGCATGGAAGCAGTCTGGAAGATCGAGGTCGAAGACTTCCCCGCCTTCATCGTCATCGACGACAAGGGCAATGATTTCTTCC
>NZ_JCAMOT010000255.1:0-403 GCF_059512425.1 Bradyrhizobium sp. Leo78 | reverse complement strand
AGCTTGCGCGATATCGGTTTTGCCCTCGGCATCATCGGCATCATCTGCATTCTCTTCCTGCCGATCCCGCCGTTCCTGATCGATATGGGCCTGGCCTTCTCGATCGCTTTCTCGGTGCTGATCCTGATGGTCGCGCTGTGGATCCAGAAGCCGCTCGATTTCTCGTCTTTTCCGACCATTCTGCTGATCGCGACGATGACACGGTTGGCGCTCAACATCGCGACGACCCGCGTCATCCTGTCCCACGGCAATGAAGGACACGATGCGGCCGGCGGCGTCATTGCCGGTTTCGCCAGTCTCGTCATGTCCGGCGACTTCGTCATCGGTCTGATCGTCTTCCTGATCCTCATCACCATCAACTTCATCGTCATCACCAAGGGTGCCACGCGCATCGCCGAAGTCG
>NZ_JCAMOT010000254.1:0-405 GCF_059512425.1 Bradyrhizobium sp. Leo78 | reverse complement strand
CCTATTTCATATAAAGATCGAATCTTTCAATAAGTACAAGTGAGATTCGGGTGTTTAGAGACTTATTATTAAGTTTACTATCCACAAACACATCATTTGCTTTATAATTTTTTTTTTTAGTTTTTTAATGATATGGGGGTCTTATTATGTTTGTCAGTATAATTCCCTCAAATCAGGCGTGTGTGTGTATTTTAATTTAACAATTCGAGTGCATTGCATTGAATTTAGAAATTGAGGGTTGTGTGGATCCTAATAAAGGTTAATAAAACATCCTCTTGTTCTCGAGCTAACAACAAAGCCTATTCAATATAAAGATTCAATCTTTATTCCCTATTTCATATAAAGATCGAATCTTCCACCAAGTCCAAGTGAGATTCGAGTGTTTTGAGAGTTGTTATTGAAATC
>NZ_JCAMOT010000253.1:0-406 GCF_059512425.1 Bradyrhizobium sp. Leo78 | reverse complement strand
AGCCGGCGCGGTCATAGCCCGTCAGGTCGATCTTGTTGACGGCGAGCACGAACTGTCTGATGCCGAGCAGCGAGGCGATCGTCGCGTGACGGCGCGTCTGCTCGAGAATGCCGAGCCGCGCATCGACCAGCAGGATGGCGAGATCGGCAGTCGAGGCCCCGGTTGCCATGTTGCGGGTATATTGCTCATGGCCGGGCGTATCGGCGACGATGAAGGAGCGCTTGTCGGTCGAGAAATAGCGATAGGCGACATCGATGGTGATGCCCTGTTCGCGCTCGGCCTGCAGGCCGTCGAGCAGCAGTGCGAAGTCGGGCAGGCCGAGGTCGTTCTGCTTGCCGGTGGAATCGCGCCGCAGGGTTGCGGCCTGGTCTTCCTTGACCGCCTTGGTATCCCAGAGCAGGCGGCC
>NZ_JCAMOT010000252.1:0-407 GCF_059512425.1 Bradyrhizobium sp. Leo78 | reverse complement strand
AGGTCGTCTTGTCGTTGGCGATGCGGAAGAGGTTCTGGTTCGGAATGACGATCAGCGTGTCGACAGACTTCTGCAGTTCCTGGATGCCCATCTCGGCCAGACGCATGCGGCGGCCGCCTTCGAAATGGAACGGCTTGGTGACGACGCCGACCGTCAGGATGCCCTTGTTGCGGGCGGCCTGCGCGACGACAGGAGCAGCGCCGGTGCCGGTGCCGCCGCCCATGCCGGCGGTGACGAAGCACATATGCGTGCCGTTCAGGTGATCGATGATCTCGTCGATGCACTCTTCGGCGGCCGCACGGCCGACTTCCGGCTGCGAACCGGCACCGAGGCCTTCGGTGACGTTGGCGCCGAGCTGGATGATGCGCTCGGCCTTCGTCATCGTCAGCGCCTGCGCATCCGTGTTG
>NZ_JCAMOT010000251.1:0-410 GCF_059512425.1 Bradyrhizobium sp. Leo78 | reverse complement strand
ATCATGATAAATCAATAGGACACGGATGCGGGCGAGAAAAGCCAATAAAGCGGAATTGCCAGCCAGCCGGCTTTGGGAATAACCTCGCGGCTAACGCTGCGACGCAGCATCGGCATTCAGGGAGAAACAGCATGAGCAGATCAGTCGTCGTCACCGGTTCCACCAGCGGCATCGGCCTTGCGATCGCCACCGCCTTTGCCGAAGCCGGCGACAATATTGTCATCAACGGTTTCGGAAACGCCGATGAAATCAAGGCGATCGTCGAGCGACTTGAATCGGTATCGAAAGGCCGGGCGATCTATCATCCGGCCGACATGACCAAGCCCCCCGAGATCGCCGAGCTGATCGAAACGGCCGCAAAAACCTTCGGCAGCGTCGATGTCCTCGTCAACAATGCCGGCATTCAGCAT
>NZ_JCAMOT010000250.1:0-410 GCF_059512425.1 Bradyrhizobium sp. Leo78 | reverse complement strand
CATACCGAGAATCAAATTAACAGCAACTGCCGATCAAGGCTGACCCTGGGGGAATTGATGATGCGCGTCCGCACCGCGACTATAATGATTTCTATTGCACTGCTTGCCGGCTGTGCACCGACGCAGCAGGACTATGGTGCGATAGTCACGCTGCTGCAAGGCAGCGCGAGAGCGAGAAATGAGTTCGTCAAAGTGTGCGCAAAGGATTTCGATGCAAATGCCCGTCGCACCGCAGGGATCGTGACAAACGTCTCCGACAAGGACGCTCCGAGGGCCGCTTGCCAGCGATATCTGGCGGCCGCGATCTCCGGTCGCGCCACGTATCAGGATCTGCTCGACATCAAGGCTCACAGGTTTACGCCAAAGCTCATCAAGATCTTCCAGGGCCGATAGCCGGAAGACGCTCTCTC
>NZ_JCAMOT010000249.1:0-411 GCF_059512425.1 Bradyrhizobium sp. Leo78 | reverse complement strand
AGCTTGATTGGCCACAAGCAGCCTTTCTGCCTTAGCGATACAATTCATTGTCTCAAGTCCATTTGCTCGAGATAAACGGCCGAAGAGGCTTGAATTCCACCGCCTGCACAGCGCCCGGAAAGGTTGTCATCTTTGTCCGCTCTTTGGAGAGCTCTCCGCCCACCACTTAGAGGTGGTCCTGATCCGATCGATGCCATCAAGTATACAAAGCATATGTCGGGCTTCCGTGGCCTCCATTCTTACGAGCGGTATGCCATCAAGTCGGGCCGGTGCATCAGTCGTTTCGTCGATTATGGTCCAAGTGGTATCATTCGCTTGCAAACGGTAATTGCTTGCCATTTCGTCTCTCCCGGTCGCAAGGGAAGATTGATGTAAAATTCCCAATGCGCAAATCCGGCAAAAGGGATTGGC
>NZ_JCAMOT010000248.1:0-413 GCF_059512425.1 Bradyrhizobium sp. Leo78 | reverse complement strand
GCCATTCATGCCGACGATCAGGATCTCGAAACGCGGATCCGCATCGGCCTTGCCGTCCATCCTGTCGCTCGCCATGACCTTGAAAATCCTCCGGGACAAGGCCAAGCTCCTATCTCATCGAAAGCAGCCTTTCAATCCGCGAGGGTTTTTTACCAGTCATGCCCGATACTTACCCGCTCTCGAACCTTGCCGCGATCGACGCCGCGCACCACCTGCACCCCTTCGCCGACATGAAGAAGCTGAATGCCGAGGGAGCGCGCATCATTCAGCGCGGTGAGGGCGTCTATATCTTCGATAGTCAAGGCAGGAAATATCTCGACGGCTTCGCCGGTCTCTGGTGCGTCAATATCGGTTACGGCCGCAGGGAGATTGCTGAGGTCGTCGCAAGGCAGATGAATGAGCTGCCCTATTAC
>NZ_JCAMOT010000247.1:0-416 GCF_059512425.1 Bradyrhizobium sp. Leo78 | reverse complement strand
ATGCAGGGTCATGCTGTCGTCCGTCAGCGTCAGATGCTGGTCCTTCCAGCCGATACGGCCGGCAAAGGGCGCCGCGACCGCGCTTCCTGCGGCAAGGCAGATGTCGACATGCAGGGCGAAGGTCGCCTGTGCCGCGGTGTTTCCGAGGGCAGCGCGGGAAAGCCGATATTCACCATAGCGCGTCGCCGCCGTGCCGTTTTCGGTTGCAGCCCGGGCAAGCAGCCGCCAGTCCATATCGGCGTCCAGCCAGTTGCCTGCGGAAAAATGCGCACTTCGTACGCCAAGATCGACATAGGCGATCGCAGCCGGATCGATATCGGGCAGCAAAGGCAGCCATGCTGATGCCGACGGGGCGGCGACATCCGCGCCGGCCGCCTTGAGGATGGCGGCTTCCATGAGTTCGAAGGGAACCGACA
>NZ_JCAMOT010000246.1:0-417 GCF_059512425.1 Bradyrhizobium sp. Leo78 | reverse complement strand
GAGAGCATCGCCGATCTTGCCCCGAGATTATCCACCACGATCGATGGAAAAAAGCCGTCACTGCCGGCTTCCGCTCCACGTCACGTGAGTGGTCCTCGTGCGCCTCGTTAAGGGTGATCATGCGGCCTAGCAGGATTTGCCGCGGTAGGTTCATTTTATCAAGGCCCAAGATTGTACGGCCTCTTAAGTTGCGCGCATGGCTTTCGCGCGCACGCAAGCTGCCGCATGCGCACGGCATCATGCTCCGTTATCGATGTAAGATAATGGCCCATTCTGCCCAATTACGGACCGAGATATCGCCGCGGCGAGCATCCGATTGTCGCATTTCCGCCAGTTGAACCGCGAGATCTCCTGGCACATCGCTTGCTTGACTTGGGGCCGGTATCATCGCTTCCCGCGCGAAGCAAACTTGTGAGG
>NZ_JCAMOT010000245.1:0-418 GCF_059512425.1 Bradyrhizobium sp. Leo78 | reverse complement strand
CGGAGCTCTGAAGCCATCTCTAAAATCGGAGTATTGTGGATTCGGACATAGACGAGATCGCGATCGTCGCGGAAAGGGCGCAGACGGTCGGAAACCGATTTCCTGCGGCGCTCAAGCGCTTCAGAAGTCGTTTCTTTTGTTTCGGCCAAGTGCGAGAAGACCTCGTCGATAGTTTTTCCGCCGAGCATCCAAATGCCGTTTGTCGTCGATACGGGGATTTCGGCTGCAATGCTTCTATGAAGCTTGTCGCGATTGATCTTAATCGCAAGATCATACCCGCCGCTCACTTCGAACTTGTTGTGACTGGAATTCGCTTTGCCAATGTCCAGTTCTAAGTCACTCACAATGCTTGGCCCCGGAATAACGAGTTCCTTGCCCCAACCCGTAAAAGCTCCGTCGGCGATTAGTTCGGCTAAGA
>NZ_JCAMOT010000244.1:0-418 GCF_059512425.1 Bradyrhizobium sp. Leo78 | reverse complement strand
CGCATTGTGGCTGCCCTTGATGCGCGGCACGTTGACGAGACCGGCCGAACAGCCGATCAGAGCCCCGCCGGGGAAGGAAAGCTTCGGCACCGACTGATAGCCGCCCTCGGTGATCGCGCGCGCGCCATAGGACAGCCGCTTGCCGCCCTCGAAAGTTCCGCGGATCGCCGGATGGGTCTTGAAGCGCTGGAACTCCTCGAAGGGGTAGAGATAGGGGTTCTTGTAGTTCAGGTGGACAACGAAGCCGACGGCCACCAGATTGTCTTCGAGGTGATAGAGGAAGGAGCCGCCGCCGGTTTTCATGCCGAGCGGCCAGCCGAAGGAATGCTGCACCAGACCGGGCTTGTGATTCTCCGGCTTGACCTGCCAGAGCTCCTTGATGCCGATGCCGAACTTCTGCGGCTCGCGGTCCTTCTGC
>NZ_JCAMOT010000243.1:0-419 GCF_059512425.1 Bradyrhizobium sp. Leo78 | reverse complement strand
ATGTGGGGCGCCTACGGGCCCTTCGTCTGGCGCGATCTCGTCATCTTCTCACTGCTCGTCCTGCTGCTGGTTATGAGCCGCAGGGAGCGCGTGGTTCTCTGATCATTTCCACTTGTCGCGCGCCGCATCGTCGGCATCTTTCGCCGCCACCCAGTCGCTCGCCGTGCCGTCCGAACCATGTTCTTTCTTCCAGAAGGGGGCGGCGGTCTTCAGGAAATCCATGACGAAATTGGCGCCGTCGAACGCTGCCTGCCGGTGCGGCGCGGCCGCAACGACGAGCACGATATTCTCGCCCACGGCGATCTTGCCGTAGCGGTGGATGGCAGTCAGACCAAGAAGGGCGAAGCGCTCGACGGCGAGCTTGCCGATGCGGCTCATCTCGGCTTCAGCCATGCCGGGATAATGCTCGAGTTCGAGAG
>NZ_JCAMOT010000242.1:0-419 GCF_059512425.1 Bradyrhizobium sp. Leo78 | reverse complement strand
GGTTTCAGCGAGGAGGAGCTCGATGTCTCCACCGAGGAGAACCAGCTTGTGATCCGCGGCCGTCAGGTGGAGCAGGGCGAGCGGGATTATCTTTATCGCGGCATTGCCTCCCGCCAGTTCCAGCGCACCTTCGTGCTGGCCGACGGCATGCAGGTCCTCGGCGCCGGCCTGAAGAACGGTCTGCTCTCCGTCGATCTAATTCGTCCGGAACCGGCGCGGATGGTCAAGAAAATTAACATTTCGGTCTCACAGTAGCACAACGGTTTCCAGAACCGTTGGTCCCTTCTCCCGGAGGAACAGGAATGTTGATGAAAGAAGCCACGTCTCACTTGACCAAATCCGAGCTTGCCCACATCGGCAACGGCGAGGTCGCCTACATCAGAAAGATGCGCACCGAAGAGGTCGCCAAGTGCTTCCCA
>NZ_JCAMOT010000241.1:0-421 GCF_059512425.1 Bradyrhizobium sp. Leo78 | reverse complement strand
ATTCCCGGATTACGGCGTCGACTTCCGCATCGGCAAGGACGAAATCGACGTCCAGACGCTGCAGCACATCATCCGCGAATATGTGCACTACGATGTGCCGGATTTCTGGAAGGACGATTACAGCATTTGAGCCGCGCAAAACAGCGCGAAGGTTTTGCGGTAGCGACATGCGCAAAGGAAGCACGTCCACCGAATCTGAGATGGCGATGCGCTTCAAGCACGGCAAACGAAGGTGAGCGATTGCAACATGTTGCCTCAGCCGGCGGGAAGGCGGATGGTGAAGCGGCTGCCGTTTGCGTCGGAATGCTCGAGACTGATATCGCCGCCAAGCGCCTTCAGAAGCTCCTGCGCTGTCGTCAGGCCGAGGCCGGCGCCAGGGGCTGCCCCGGCCTTCGGCAATTTCCAGAATGGCTCGAAGATC
>NZ_JCAMOT010000240.1:0-423 GCF_059512425.1 Bradyrhizobium sp. Leo78 | reverse complement strand
GGGGCCATTTTGCGCCTACTACTGGTATTGGTTCATCAGGTCGATCATCTTCTACAGTAGAAACGGCTTCAATTTCACCGAGGATTTCGGGCCCGAGGCCTACTGGGCCGATCGCGGAGGTGATGATGATTGCGTGTTGATGAAGCCAAAAGAGAAGTTCTTTATCGCCGGACCTTCTTTCGTAGTAGTGACCTCCGCTATGTTGATTTTCATAGTTTTAGGCTTGGCGGGAACTAATTAGCCTGGCCGGTTTAAGTCAAAAACAGCCGCGTTATCCGACACCTCGCGCAGCCCCTTATATGACGGATGGCGCCCCCAGCAACACGACGAGTATTTCATGCACCGAGTCGTAAGCAATGCCAGAAGAAACAAAAAAGCGGAACTGGGCCGTGAACCTATGCTTGATGACACGTCGAGTGGAAA
>NZ_JCAMOT010000239.1:0-423 GCF_059512425.1 Bradyrhizobium sp. Leo78 | reverse complement strand
CATTGCTGCCGGAGGTTCGAAAAATGTCGACGAGCACCGTCACGCCGTCGTCGGTGAATTCCCCCGCCAATTCGGAGTGCTCGAGCTTCTGTTTCTTTGCCATTCAACCGCCAGCGCCGGGAGGGGCGTCGTTTTTCAGATATTCTTCGTATTGGACCGTCTCGGTCTCGTCAGTGTCTATAGAAGCCGATGCAGGTCTTGCCAAGCGAACGCCGGCGCCGCCGCCATTTTCCGGGATGAAAAGCACGCCCGCATCTTCCAGGCAGCGTTTCATATCACGCAAAGCCTGCTCATCAGGGGAAAGCTTTCCGGCCTCGTAACCGGCAATCGTCGCCTTGGGGATTTTCGCGGCTGAGGACAGATCGCCCTCCGACCACGCGATGAGTGCCCGCGCGGCGCGGCACTGCGCTGGCGATAGACACG
>NZ_JCAMOT010000238.1:0-423 GCF_059512425.1 Bradyrhizobium sp. Leo78 | reverse complement strand
GAGCGGCACCGGGCTTCTAGCTCCAGACGCTCCTTCCGCGAAACGCGGACTTCTCTTGCTTCGGGAATCATCCCGATTCTTGAATCACGACTCACGTTCTATGAAAAGTGGGTACTAGTCTGGTGTCAGGCCTATGCCCACCGCTTAGGGAAGTGAGTGGCACGATTCCAAGATGCACGCGGCGGATGACGCTCACGTCGTTATGATTGTGCCTTGCGAGCACGGCGGGACATGTCCGGAAGCCTACGAAGAACGTCGGAAGCAGACGAGGAATAGCGTCGCAAAACCATTTCGCCTTGCGCAAGGCTTGCTTGCGTCTCCTGAAGGCAGGTCACGATGTCGTTCGCTAGAGCGGGATGGGATTAGATTGAATCGATTGAGGATTCCCAAATCAGATCGGTTCTGATTCAACATGCTGGCTGG
>NZ_JCAMOT010000237.1:0-424 GCF_059512425.1 Bradyrhizobium sp. Leo78 | reverse complement strand
ACAAAGAAGAGACCACGGCCGATCGAGCGGTCGGGAGGAAAACAGGCGGTTTTACGGCTTTTTCAACCCCATGCACCGGCATGCGGCCTGTTCCTCCATATCAGTCTTTTCTCTAGCATTCGATTGGGTCGAGGTGAAGATCATGAGTTTCAAAATCGCTATCATCGGTGCGGGCAGCGTCGGTTTCACCAAGAAGCTGTTCACCGACATTTTGTGCGTTCCGGAGTTCCGCGACGTCGAATTCGCGTTGACCGATCTCAGCGAACATAACCTCGAGATGATCAAGGCGATCCTCGACCGGGTCGTCGAGGCAAACGGTCTGCCGACCAAGGTGACGGCGACGACCGACCGGCGCAAGGCGCTGGAAGGCGCGCGTTATATCATCAGCTGCGTCCGGGTCGGCGGGCTCGAAGCCTATGCCGAC
>NZ_JCAMOT010000236.1:0-425 GCF_059512425.1 Bradyrhizobium sp. Leo78 | reverse complement strand
AATACGTCAAATGCGCTCGCGTTACCGGCGACGTGATGGGTAAATACCATCCGCACGGCAATGCAGCGATTTATGACGCGCTCGCCCGCATGGCGCAGCCCTGGTCGCTGCGCCTGCCGCTGATCGACGGTCAGGGCAATTTCGGCTCGGTTGACGGCGATCCGCCGGCGGCCGAACGATACACCGAGTGCCGCCTGGAAAAGGCTGCTCATTCACTGCTCGACGATCTTGACAAGGAAACCGTCGACTTCCGCGACAACTATGACGGCACGCTCTCCGAGCCGGTCGTGGTACCCGCCAAGTTCCCGAACCTGCTCGTCAACGGCGCCGGCGGCATCGCCGTCGGCATGGCCACCAATATTCCGCCGCACAACCTCTCCGAAGTCATCGACGGCTGCATTGCGCTGATCAACGACCCGGCGATC
>NZ_JCAMOT010000235.1:0-425 GCF_059512425.1 Bradyrhizobium sp. Leo78 | reverse complement strand
ACCTCCACCGGCTCGACGCTGCGCGCCAATCATCTGAAGGTGCTCCAGGACGGCGTCATCCTGCATTCAGAGGCTTGCCTCGTGCGCGCCCGCAAGGAGAGCCATGCAGATGAACCCGTGGTGCAGGCGATCGTCGACGCGGTGCGCGCCGCCCTCTGATCTCCGCCATCAAAGCGTAAGAAAACCCGCCGTCAGTTCAATGACGGCGGGTTTTGCATGCTTGGGAGGAGATGGAATTAGCGGGCAGCGACGGCCTGCAGACCGCGGCGTGCGTCGATCGAATAGGCACCGGCACCGACGGTGGCGAGCAGGATGTAGGCGCCGGCCAGCGTGATGTTCTTCATGACCATGATCTGGTTGAGGATGTTCACGAGTTCCGTGCCGCTTGCGTAGGGCAGATGGAAGGCAACGCCCGTGAAGACACA
>NZ_JCAMOT010000234.1:0-425 GCF_059512425.1 Bradyrhizobium sp. Leo78 | reverse complement strand
AGGAAGTCGCGCGCGCCTTCCGGCGAGGAGGCCGTCAGGATCGGCGTGCTATACTCGGTGAAGCCCGCGCCGCTCATTTCACGGCGCATGGCCGAAATCACCTGGGTGCGCTTGACGATGTTCTTGTGCAGGGTTTCGCGGCGAAGATCGAGGAAGCGATACTTGAGGCGAACGTCTTCCGGATAGTCGGGTTCGCCGAACACCGGCAGCGGCAATTCCTTGGCGGCGGAGAGCACTTCGATTTCCTGCGCGTAGAGCTCGATTTCGCCGGTCGCCATGGTCTTGTTGACGGTGTCTTCGGTACGGGCCTTGACGAGGCCGTCGATGCGGATGACCCATTCGCCACGCACGGTTTCCGCCGTCTTGAAGGCGGGGCTATCCGGGTCGGCGACGACCTGGGTGATGCCGTAATGGTCGCGAAGGTC
>NZ_JCAMOT010000233.1:0-426 GCF_059512425.1 Bradyrhizobium sp. Leo78 | reverse complement strand
CCTTGATAAGATCAAGCCGCGCGAGAGGAAGATCGCCAAGATCACCTATGGCGACGGCACCGTGAAGGAAGTTCCGCTACTGTCGCGCGTCGATACGCTCGACGAGGTAATCTACCTCAACAATGGCGGCATCCTGCAGACGGTTCTGCGCGATCTCGCTGCCTGATCTTTAAGAGAGTTGATTGATATTAGCCGCCGGAGAGCAGTTTCCGGCGGCTTTTTCTTTGCGGCGACAGTCTTTGCGGGCGGCTCACGATGATTTGTTTCAGCTGCGTTCCGGCCGCGCTGCGGTCTCACCCGTTCGTGATTTTTCGTTTGGACCCGGAAGGATTATTCGTACGTTCATATCTCAGAGCCTTCGGTTCCAAAACGCCGCCGGCGCTGAAAAAGAGGTGCAGGTGAATGTCCCCCCGTTTCTTAATTTCG
>NZ_JCAMOT010000232.1:0-429 GCF_059512425.1 Bradyrhizobium sp. Leo78 | reverse complement strand
AGGCATCACTCGGACTGACCGTCGGTTGTTTGGGAGGGGAACCCACGGTCCGTGCAGCGAAAAGTGCGTAGCGCGGCGGTCATCAACTTCACAAAGGCAACACGACTCTTCTTGTTGGCGAATGCTACGGCCGCCGCTCGACGCCGTGCTTGCGCACGTGGCGGTCGACTAGCCTTTACGAACAATTAACTTCTGGTCAGGGTCACTCGCGTCATTTTGGCCCGTTCGCTGGATTGTCTGCTTATCCCCTGACAGCGTCGGAATAGCGGACATCCTGCAACCGCTGCTTGGGGCCAAAGGACTAAACCGCTCGCGCGGTAGGCCGCTGCGGCAAACAGGGTGGCCAAGCCGGTAGCGCCAAGGGGCGTCCTGTCTTGAGATTGAGGGGTTGCAACAACCTCACCCAAGACAGGAGCATCCCCATGACCG
>NZ_JCAMOT010000231.1:0-431 GCF_059512425.1 Bradyrhizobium sp. Leo78 | reverse complement strand
GCACCGGCACGACGATATCCATATTGCCCGATGCAACGCTGTCGGCCGCCGTGATCAGCAGCCGGATCGGCCGCACGATGCGGTCGGCGACAGCGATTGCCGTCCAGATCGCCGCAAGCAGCACGATCAGCGCGAAGCCGATGTAGAGCACGGCGAAGGCGATCTGCAGCGAGAAGCGGTTGGCCTCCATCGAGCGGTATTCGGTGGCGTTTTCCTCCATCATGCGCATGGCGCCCATGACCTTGGGATCGACGGCCCGCACCGTATAGAGAAATGTGCCCTGGATGGCATCGAGCTTGATAATGGCGCCGACGAGGTTGGTGACGCCGGGCGGAATCAGCGTCGGCTGGCCGGCCGCGGCCTTTTCCAGCGCATCCTGCGGAATGGCCGGCAGCGGCTTTTCCGTGGCGATGTCGGCCTGGACGACCACC
>NZ_JCAMOT010000230.1:0-434 GCF_059512425.1 Bradyrhizobium sp. Leo78 | reverse complement strand
AACCTGGCCTTCGGACTGAAGATGGCGCGTACGAATGCCGCCGAGATCGAGACGCGCGTCAAGGCAGCCTCCGCGATCCTGAAGATCGACCATCTGCTCGACCGGCGGCCCGGCCAGCTTTCCGGCGGCCAGCGCCAGCGTGTGGCGATCGGGCGAGCGATCGTGCGCGAGCCCGATGTTTTCCTGTTCGACGAACCGCTGTCCAATCTCGATGCGGAACTGCGCGTTTCCATGCGCATCGAGATCGCCCGCCTTCATCGCGAGCTCGGCAACACGATGATCTATGTCACGCATGATCAGACCGAGGCGATGACGCTCGCCGACAAGATCGTCGTGTTGCGCGACGGCCGCGTCGAGCAGGCCGGGACACCGCGGGAAATCTACGAGAATCCTTCGAATACATTCGTGGCGGGCTTCATCGGCTCGCCGAGGAT
>NZ_JCAMOT010000229.1:0-435 GCF_059512425.1 Bradyrhizobium sp. Leo78 | reverse complement strand
TGGAAAAGCAACTGCTCCCGCGTTTGCGAATCCCTGCCCTGTGCTAGCTCGCCGGAACGCAAGTTGAGCTCGCGGATCCGTTTCGCGCACCAGGAGCCCTCCAAATGCTGATGACCAGGGAACGGCGCGCAACGATCCAGACGCTGCGAGGATGGGCCATCTCCGTGCTTCAGGAAGCCGGTGCCGTCCGCGAATGCGAAGAGCACGGGTGGATGAAGGAGCGCGGCGACCCGCACGCCCGTGATCGCGCCTTTGGCATCGCCCGCCAGTACCCGCCGCCGGGCGTCTCGTCGCAAGCGGCCGCCGTCGCGATCGCTGAAGTGCTGGACTCGATCGGCGACACCTGCCCGGAGTGCCCGCCCGAGGCCTGATGCCCTCCGGCGAAACCTTAGCGCTTCGCCATCGTCGCGGTTCTCACCTTTGCCCCGAAGGCGC
>NZ_JCAMOT010000228.1:0-437 GCF_059512425.1 Bradyrhizobium sp. Leo78 | reverse complement strand
CATCTATCAGCGCATGGTGCGCTTCGGCGATCTCGGCGAGGCCTCGGCCTCCGGCACGCTGTTTCTGATCGTCATGATGCTTCTGGCCGCCGCTGCCTATTGGAAGATATGGAGGCCGGTCCATGCGTAGTGCGCGCCGTCTCAATCTCAACGGCATCGTCATCAATGCCGCCGCGCTCGTCCTCGTCATGTCCTATGCGCTGCCTTACGTTTATCTGCTTATGACGTCGATCAAGCCGGCAGCGGATGTCCAGCAGATTCCCCCGAGCTTCTTTCCCGTCGTGATCTCTTTCGAGAATTTTCGCGATGTCCTGCAATCGTCGACCCTGCCGCGGGCCTTCGCAAGCTCGCTGGTGGTGGCGGTGCTGACAACCATCCTTTCCCTCGCTGTGGCGGTTCCGGCCGCTTATGTCGCGACCCACTACCGGCGCCGAATC
>NZ_JCAMOT010000227.1:0-439 GCF_059512425.1 Bradyrhizobium sp. Leo78 | reverse complement strand
ATGTAGACGGCATCGTTGCCGAAGGCGGCTGCCGCCTCCGTGCGCGCCGTCGACCATGCCTCGATCAGATCGGCCTCGCTCTTGGCGACCTTCATGCCGCGCCCACCGCCGCCGGCCGTTGCCTTGATCAACACGGGATAGCCGATTTCGGCGGCCGTCCGCAGCGCATCCTCTTCGGTCTTCACTTCGCCGTCCGAGCCGGGAACGACGGGAATGCCAAGTTCCAGCGCCGTCGTCTTGGCGGTGATCTTGTCGCCCATGATACGGATGTGATCCGCCGTCGGCCCGATGAAGGTGATGCCGTGCGCTTCCAGGATATCGGCAAACTTGGCGTTCTCCGACAGAAAGCCATAGCCCGGGTGCACGGCATCGGCGCCGGTGATCTCGCATGCGGCGACGATCTGGTGGATATTGAGATAGCTCTCGCGCGAGGAGGGCG
>NZ_JCAMOT010000226.1:0-439 GCF_059512425.1 Bradyrhizobium sp. Leo78 | reverse complement strand
AGCTTCGTCGCCGAGGGCGGAACGACCACGGCGCTTGTCGGCCCCTCGGGTGCGGGCAAATCCACCGTCATCAGCCTCATTCCGCGCTTCTACGATCCGCGCGAAGGCGAGATCCTGATCGATGGCCAGGATATCGCCCACATCACCAAGAAGTCGCTGCGCCAGCAGCTCGCCTATGTCTCGCAGCAGCCCTACCTGTTCGAAGGCACGATCCGCGACAATATCCGCTATGGCCGGCCGGAAGCGACCGATGCCGAGGTAGAGGAGGCGGCCCGGCTTGCCTATGCGCATGATTTCATCTCGGCGCAGCCGCAGGGCTACGATACGCCGGTCGGCGAAAACGGCGTGACGCTTTCGGGCGGCCAACGCCAGCGGCTGTCGATCGCTCGCGCTTTGGTGCGCAACGCGCCGATCCTGCTGCTCGACGAAGCGACTTCCG
>NZ_JCAMOT010000225.1:0-441 GCF_059512425.1 Bradyrhizobium sp. Leo78 | reverse complement strand
CATCGGGATGAACGAGGCGGCGGGCGTCGACAAGAAACGTACGTTGGCCGATTGTCGGAAAATCATGCTTCACTTCAAAGCCGACGACGGCCGCCGCGCGTGGGATGATGGAGGATATGAGCTGCCGAAGCGCCGGAATATCCCACTGCCCATTGCCAAGCTCGAAGAAGTCCTGGGAGAGAATGTCATCCCGCTTGACCTCGAAAGCCTTGATGAACGCGTTGTTTGCGGTCGTAACATAGAAATGCTGATCCAGCACGACGACTGGTTGTGTCATGGTGTCAACGATGCCCTGAGCCTGTACGTGCCCGGTCTTCATCAGGCGATACAGATCTTCAAGCAACATGGATGCCATCCCCTCCTCGTGTTACGCCTAACCCACAGCCAGGATCTCTCGGTCAACAGGTAACCCCCTGCGTCTAAAGTAATCTTTTCTGCATG
>NZ_JCAMOT010000224.1:0-442 GCF_059512425.1 Bradyrhizobium sp. Leo78 | reverse complement strand
GCTCCATCTTGAGCCGGGTCAGACGGTGGTCCCGCATGGCCCCGATCGCAACCTCGACCTCGCCGAGGTGGTTCGCCCTGCAAATGGGCATCAGCGGTCACGCGACAGCGGCCCCGCGGCTGAGAGCGGCTAGGAAACTTCCGGTCCCCACAAAAGCGGAGCAGGACATGGCGCGATTGCTATCGGTGAACGTCGGGCTTCCGCGCGATATCGCCTGGAAGGGGCGCACTGTACACACCGGGATCTGGAAAAATCCGGTGCGCGGCCGCTGTCGGGCAGGCCGGTTGAATCTGGACGGAGACGGTCAAGGGGACCTGGCCGGCCACGGAGGTGAGCAGCGAGCCGTCTTCGTCTACCAGACCGAGTCGTATCGCCATTGGCAGGATCAACTGAACCGGACCGACTTCGTCCACGGACAGTTCGGCGAGAATTTCACGATCGA
>NZ_JCAMOT010000223.1:0-443 GCF_059512425.1 Bradyrhizobium sp. Leo78 | reverse complement strand
AGTTTTTCGCGGTCGAGATCGCGGCCGATGAAGACGAGACGGCTTTCATGCTTCTCGCCATCCTTCCACGGACGCTGGTGATCACCCTCGATGATCATGTGCACGCCCTGGACGACGTAACGCTGGGGATCGTCTTTGAAGGCGATGATGCCCTTGAGGCGAAGAATGTTCGGGCCCTGCACCTGGGTGACTTTCTGAATCCACGGGAAGAAGCGCTCGGGGTTCATCTCGCCGCCGCGCAGCGACACCGACTGCACCGTCACATCATGGATCGCCGACATCGCGCCATGATGATGGTCGTGCCCATGATGATCGTGATCATGGCCATGATGGTGGTGGTGGTCGTGATCATGATCGCAATCCGGGCCGCAGACGTGGTCGTCATGGCCGTGTTCCAGGAAATGCGGATCGTTTTCGAGCGCGCGCTCCAGGTTGAAGGCGCC
>NZ_JCAMOT010000222.1:0-446 GCF_059512425.1 Bradyrhizobium sp. Leo78 | reverse complement strand
AGCCTGTTTGCAACCGCCTTCAACACCTTGTCGCCGATCTCGTGGCCGTATGTGTCGTTCAGCCGCTTGAAGTGGTCAATATCGAGAATGGCGACCGAGCTCGGCACTTTCAATCGCAGGCACTCGTTCACCAGCTTCGGGCCATTGTCGTAGAAATAGCGGCGGTTATAGAGGCCGGTGAGATAGTCGCAGGCTGCAGCGGCCCTCAACTGGCGCATCTGCGCCAGCGTTTCCGCATTGTTGGCGATGCGGCATTGCAGCTCCTCGGCGACGAAGGGCCGATAGACGAAATCGCTGGCGCCGGCTTTGAGAAAACTCGCGGACAGCATACGATCGTTGGAGGAGGAGACGCCGATGACGCGCAACCGGTCCGAACCGAAGCGATGGCGGATGCGCCGCGTCAGCTCGTAGCCGCTCATATCGGGCATGTGATGATCGGTGACGAC
>NZ_JCAMOT010000221.1:0-446 GCF_059512425.1 Bradyrhizobium sp. Leo78 | reverse complement strand
GTCACCGCCTCAAGCGTCTTTTCGTCGGCGGACAGCGTTGCGCTGAAGGCCTCGGTGCCGGAGCCCTGCCTACTAGCGATGGCGGCGGTGAAATAGAGTTTTCTGCTCGTGGCAAAGTCCGTGGCAAGCGCCACGTCCAAAAGCCCGCCCTGGCCGCGGGCATTCACTTTGGGCACGTTGCCGATCGGCTCGGAAAGTTTGCCATTACGGATGATACGCATGCGGCCCGGCCGCTCGGTGACGAGATAGGCGCCGTCGGGTAACACTTCGACCGCCCAAGGGTGTTCGAGACCATCGGCCAGTTTTTCGACGCGAACCGCAGGACCCTGCGTGTTGAGGGTATCGGCCGCATTGGCAGATGTGGCGCCGAACAGAACCAGCGCCGCGGCGAAATGGAAGGCAGATATTCTCGTCATTTACTCCCCCGTCGTCTCTCCATCCGGAAC
>NZ_JCAMOT010000220.1:0-448 GCF_059512425.1 Bradyrhizobium sp. Leo78 | reverse complement strand
CTGCGTTTTATGCAGGGTGTGCCGCCCGAGGTTTCGCAGGAGCCGGCGATCTTTCGTCTCGGGGCAAAGTTCGCCCATGCCGGGCTTTATATCCTGCTCTTCGCGCTGCCGCTTTCCGGCATCGCCGCTTACTATTTCGGCATCAATCCCGCCGGCTTCGTTCACGCGGATGTCTTGAAGGTCATTCTTTGGGGGCTGATCGCTGCCCACGTCGCAGGCGCGCTCGTCCATCAGTTCTATTGGAAAAGCAATGTGCTGCGCCGCATGACCCTCGGCTGACGAAAACGAGTTCAGTTCACGGCGGTGACGGTGAAGCCCTGCTTGCGCAGTAATTCGATGACGCCGTCCTTGCCGGGCAGATGCAGGGCGCCGACGGCCATGAAGACGTTGCCGCCGTCGAGAATGGGGGCGGCGCGTTCCGCCATCACCCTGTTTCGATCGAGGATGA
>NZ_JCAMOT010000219.1:0-448 GCF_059512425.1 Bradyrhizobium sp. Leo78 | reverse complement strand
AGAACCGGCCGCGCCGTCAATGTCAAGAAGGGCCAGTTCCTGGCGCCGTGGGATATGAAGAACGTCCTGAAGAAACTCAACGCCAGCGGCAATCCGAATGTGCTGCTGTGCGAGCGCGGCGCTTCCTTCGGCTACAATACGCTGGTCTCCGACATGCGCTCGCTGCCGATCATGGCGGCGATGGGCGCTCCCGTGATTTTCGACGCCACCCATTCCGTGGCGCAGCCGGGCGGGCAGGGCGATTCCTCGGGCGGCCAGCGCGAATTCGTGGAAACGTTGGCGCGCGCGGCGGTGGCGACGGGAATTGCAGGCGTCTTCCTCGAAACCCACCAGGACCCCGACAACGCACCGTCCGACGGCCCGAACATGGTTTATCTCAAGGACATGCCGCGATTGCTTGAGAAGCTGCTTGCCTTCGACGCGATCGCCAAGGCCTGACGTTCAACAG
>NZ_JCAMOT010000218.1:0-451 GCF_059512425.1 Bradyrhizobium sp. Leo78 | reverse complement strand
CCTCCAAAAGGATCCCGCTCTGCGCGAACGCCTCGCCGGCGCCGGCGAACTGGAGCGCATCGATATCGAGCGCCACGGTGCCATCCGCCTCGGTACGGCGGAAGAGCTTTTCACCATCCGCCGGATGTTTGCGGTCATGGGCATGGAGGCGGTCGGTTATTACGATCTTTCGGTTGCCGGCGTGCCGGTTCACTCCACCTGCTTCCGGCCGATCGACGAAGCGGCGCTCAACATCAATCCGTTCCGCGTCTTCACCTCGCTGCTGCGCCTGGAACTGATCGAGGACGAAGGTCTGCGTGGTGAAGCCGAGGCCATTTTGGCCAAGCGGCGCATCTATACGCCGCGCGCCGTCGAGCTGATCGAGCGTCACGAGCAGAATGGCGGCCTAACCGAGTCGGAAGCGAGCGAATTCGTCGCCGAGGCGCTTGAAACCTTCCGCTGGCACGGCGAG
>NZ_JCAMOT010000217.1:0-452 GCF_059512425.1 Bradyrhizobium sp. Leo78 | reverse complement strand
TCCGCCGTCCGGCAGCGTTGCACCAGCCAATCACGATGCTTTCCCGAAATCTTCTTCGGCTTGTAGCCGCCGATCTGGTCCGGCTCGACGCTGCCGGTCTCGCGAAAGCGCTGCACCCAGAGAATGGCCGTGCTGATGCCTATACCAAATTGCGCCGCCGCCTGATGGCACGACAGGCCACCCTTGCAAACGGCGTCAACCACGCGCTCACGCAGGTCAGTCGAATACGCTCGCCCCATCCATGCTGGCCTCCTTCCCAGCCAGCATGTTGAATCAGAACCGAGCTGATTTGGGAATGCTCAATCGATTCAAGCTAATCCCACCCCGCTCTAGTCATCTGGAACGCAAGTTCGTCACATTATATGATGGCTCGAATCTCTGTAGAGGAGAGCGCTTGTGGCGAATGCAGGTGTTAGAGGCCGGCCAATCGAGCCGTTGGTGCTGAGTCCGCA
>NZ_JCAMOT010000216.1:0-453 GCF_059512425.1 Bradyrhizobium sp. Leo78 | reverse complement strand
AATCGCCTTTCGGAGGTTGTCGCGGCTCTTCTGCGGATCGCCGCCAACGGGATTGGTATAGGGTGTCGTGAAAACCTCCGGCGGAACCTTGTCCTTCATGCTTTGCAGTATTTCCAGTTCACGACCCTGGGGCAGGCCGGAGGAGGCGAGCTCGGTGTTCCAGAAATAGCTGTCGATGCGCTTGTAACTGTTGAAGGCAACCGTGCGGTTCAGCTCCTCGAAATCGAAACCGTAATTCAGTGCCTCGCGGACGCGCTCGTCCTTAAAGAGGTCACGCCGCATATTGGGTACCAGAGCCTGCAGAATGCCGGTGGAGCGCAGCGGATTTGCAACCTCTTCCTTCTTGAGGCGGCCTTCCTTGACGGCGGGGAAATCATATCCCGTCGCCCAGCGGGCAGCCGTCGTCTCCTGCCAAAAGTCGCTGTTGCCGGCGCGAAAGGCTTCGAATTCGAC
>NZ_JCAMOT010000215.1:0-454 GCF_059512425.1 Bradyrhizobium sp. Leo78 | reverse complement strand
ATTCGAGGCCTTTGCGGCCTTCTTTTCGTTCCTGGCCTTGAGCTGCGGCCAGGCCCGTCAGGTGGTACGGCGGATTGCCGGGCTGAACACCATCAGGCTCAATATTTCGAACAGCATCTGCGCGCCGGCATGGGCTGTGTTGGTGGTAGCGTCATACTGGGGCGCGACCTCGACGACATCGCCGCCGACCAGGTTCACGCCCTTGAAGCCGCGGATCAGCTCCAGGACCTCGCGGGTGGTGAAGCCGCCAATCTCCGGCGTGCCGGTGCCCGGCGCGAAGGAAGGATCGAGGCTGTCGATGTCGAAGGAAAGATAGGTTGGCCCGTCACCGATGATGGCCTTCGCCTTCTCGATGATTGCAGGGATGCCCATTGCCGAGATCTCCTCGGCATGGATCACCGTCATGCCCGAGGCATAAGAAAACTCCCAGAGATATTCCGCCGAGCCGCGAATG
>NZ_JCAMOT010000214.1:0-455 GCF_059512425.1 Bradyrhizobium sp. Leo78 | reverse complement strand
GTTCCCCAGGCAAGAGTGCTGGGTGTGTATTGAACGATATCGTAAGAGACTGCACCGGTGCGTACGTATTGGGCGTTCGGATCGGCGCTGGTGAGCTGGCCGAAAAGATTGCCGGCGGCCATCTTCAGCGCCTCTATCTTCGTATAGTAGTTCGTACGGCTGCCCGTGCAGGTATCGTAAACCCACTTGCCCTTCTTGTTAAGGTGGGGGTTGCAGTCATAGGTGAAGGGTTCCGTCGGATGATCCTTGTTGACGGTTTCGGTAGGGTCTCCCATCGACCCTGACTTATCGAGCGCGAGGAACATGGAGACGGAGCCCTGGCTATTGGAGCCCGGGGTCTGTGAAGGACCGCTGACCGTCGTGCTTGACGTCGAAAGATGCTGCGTGCTGAAGCCGACTGCCTGCATGAGCGGATTGACCGTGAGATCGTAGCTCGGTGTGACGGTTACCTGGTA
>NZ_JCAMOT010000213.1:0-455 GCF_059512425.1 Bradyrhizobium sp. Leo78 | reverse complement strand
ATCGATGGCGGATGTCGGTTTCATTGATTTAGATCAATGGTGCCCGTGTGGTTTCTCCGACCAGAGGGTATGAAGCCACCGCCAGAGGATCATCGCTCCGGTCAGGAAGCGCCAAAGCCCGAGCCTTCGCGCTTGCAGGAGGCGCGCCGAGCCGTCCAAGAATACGCGGGCAATCTGCGGGAAATCATCAAGAAGCTCCGGAGTCGTCTCGAGCACTAAGGCTGCCGCAGCGCACAGCGATCCTCCTTATCCAGATGCACCCACTTGTAGGGCGCTGCCCCATGAGTCTAATCGCGCACCCTTGCTCTCGTGTTATGATTTCTGCCATGCTTTGCCTACGTAAGGAGTGCGGACGGTGAGGCAATCCAAGCAATACCAGAAACAAGCAAAGAGCGCAGAGCGCATCGCGCTCGCACTCGCCGATGCTGAAATCTCAGAAACCTTCCTCAATCTGG
>NZ_JCAMOT010000212.1:0-457 GCF_059512425.1 Bradyrhizobium sp. Leo78 | reverse complement strand
CGCGAGATCTCCTGGCACATCGCTTGCTTGACTTGGGGCCGGTATCATCGCTTCCCGCGCGAAGCAAACTTGTGAGGACGATATGCTTGGAATTGGAAGTAAGTTGCCGCCGTTCGAAATCACGGGCGTGAAGCCCGGTTTTCATCTGCACGAAGAGAGCGGGCAGAGCGCGCTCGAGACGCTGACGGAAAACAGCTTCCCTGGGAAATGGAAGATCATTTTCTTCTATCCGAAGGATTTCACCTTCGTCTGCCCAACCGAGATCGCCGAGTTTGCCCGGCTGTCGAAGGATTTCGCCGACCGCGATGCGGTTGTGCTGGGCGGCTCGACTGACAACGAGTTCTGCAAGCTGGCTTGGCGACGCTCACACAAGGACCTGAACCATCTGCCGATCTGGCAGTTTGCCGACACCAAGGGCGGGCTGGTCGATGGTCTTGAAG
The DNA here is from genome assembly GCF_059512425.1 of Bradyrhizobium sp. Leo78. Lineage (NCBI taxonomy): Bacteria > Pseudomonadati > Pseudomonadota > Alphaproteobacteria > Hyphomicrobiales > Nitrobacteraceae > Bradyrhizobium > Bradyrhizobium sp. Leo78. The sequence continues at coordinate 17 of NZ_JCAMOT010000212.1, read as the reverse complement.
TGCGTTCGCCGGACGGC
>NZ_JCAMOT010000211.1:0-458 GCF_059512425.1 Bradyrhizobium sp. Leo78 | reverse complement strand
ATCGATGGCGGATGTCGGTTTCATTGATTTAGATCAATGGTGCCCGTGTGGTTTCTCCGACCAGAGGGTATGAAGCCGCCGTCAGAGGATCATCGCTCCGGTCAGGAAGCGCCGCCAAAGCCCGAGCCTTCGCGCTTGGAGGAGGCGCGCCGAGCCGTCCAAGAATACGCGGACAATCTGCGGGAAATCATCAAGAAGCTCCGGAGTCGTCTCGAGCACTAAGGCTGCCACAGCGCACTGCGATCCTCCTTATCCAGATGCACCCACTTGTAGGGCGCTGCCCCATGAGTCTAATCGCGCACCCTTGTTCTCGTGTTATGATTTCTGCCATGCTTTGCCTACGTAAGGAGTGCGGACGGTGAGGCAATCCAAGCAATACCGGAAACAAGCAAAGAGCGCAGAGCGCATCGCGCTCGCACTCGCCGATGCTGAAATCTCAGAAACCTTCCTCAATCTGG
>NZ_JCAMOT010000210.1:0-458 GCF_059512425.1 Bradyrhizobium sp. Leo78 | reverse complement strand
CGCGAGATCTCCTGGCACATCGCTTGCTTGACTTGGGGCCGGTATCATCGCTTCCCGCGCGAAGCAAACTTGTGAGGGACAATATGCTGGGAATTGGAAGTAAGTTGCCGCCGTTCGAAATCACAGGCGTGAAGCCCGGTTTTCACCTGCACGACGAGAGCGCGCAGAGCGCGTTCGAGCCGCTGACGAAAAACAGCTTCCCTGGGAAATGGAAGATCATTTTCTTCTACCCAAAGGATTTCACCTTCGTCTGCCCAACCGAGATCGCCGAGTTTGCCCGGCTGTCGAAGGATTTTGCCGACCGCGACGCGGTCGTGCTGGGCGGCTCGACCGACAACGAGTTCTGCAAGCTCGCTTGGCGACGCTCGCACAAGGACCTGCACCATCTGCCGATCTGGCAGTTTGCCGACACCAAGGGCGGGCTGGTCGATGGTCTTGAAGTGCGTTCGCCGGACGGC
>NZ_JCAMOT010000209.1:0-459 GCF_059512425.1 Bradyrhizobium sp. Leo78 | reverse complement strand
CAATTCGCTGACGGTGACGATCCCGGCAACGATCATCCCGATCCTGATTGCCGCTTTTGCCGCCTATGCTCTGAGCTGGATGGAGTTTCCCGGCCGCGGGCTGCTGATTGCACTCGTCGTCGGCCTCATCGTCGTGCCGCTGCAGATGTCGCTCATCCCGCTGCTTCGCCTCTACAACGAGATCGGCAATATGCTCGGCCAGCCGTCGAAGACCTATCCCGGTATCTGGTTCGCGCACACCGCCTTCGGCATGCCGCTCGCCATCTTTCTCCTGCGGGCCTATATTGCCGGCCTGCCGAAGGAGATCATCGAATCCGCCCGCGTCGACGGCGCAAGCGACTTCGAGATCTTCGTTCGCATCGTTTTGCCCTTGTCCTTCCCGGCACTCGCCTCCTTCGCCATTTTCCAGTTCCTGTGGGTATGGAACGACCTGCTCGTCGCCATGGTCTTCCTTGGCAC
>NZ_JCAMOT010000208.1:0-467 GCF_059512425.1 Bradyrhizobium sp. Leo78 | reverse complement strand
AGAGGCTTGACCATTGGTCCCTCTCCAACGGCATCGACAATTACAATGCTTTCGTTATTTTGGGGCTTTGGTTGTTTGAGGAAGCCATCTCGCCCAGCCCATCTCCCCCTTGTGGGGGAGATGCCCGGCAGGGCAGAGGGGGGTAATCCCTCAGCATCCGCCGCCAACGGCGAAACTTCCTCGCTCGCCACCACGATGACCGGCACCTCCCGCGCCGTCTGAACCAGCTTACTCGTCAGCGGCAACGCGAGAGACGGATCAAGGACGATACGGATCGGCGACTGGGCTTCGAGCCCTGGGGTCCGCACCGTCAGCAGCGGGTCATCCGATATCGCCGTGCCGATGCCGACCAGGATCGCGTCGGTTTCGGCGCGCAGCGCCTGCACCTCGACGCGGGCCTGCGGACCGGTGATCGCCACCTGCCCGGCCCCCTCGCGGCCGATCATGCCATCGGCGGAAACGGCAAG
>NZ_JCAMOT010000207.1:0-470 GCF_059512425.1 Bradyrhizobium sp. Leo78 | reverse complement strand
GATGTCGATCCTGTTCATTGCCATTGCCGCGATCGTTTGCGGCGCCGAAAGCTGCGCCGACATGGCCGATTCGGCGTTTCCAAAAAGAAGTGGCTCAAGACGATCGTGCCGCTGCCCTATGGCATCGCCGGCCATGGCACCTTCTCCACCGTTTTCCGCTGCCTCAATCAGGTTGCCTTCGAAGCCGCTTTACCGAAGCCTTTGCAAAGGGCATGGAAGGCGTGGTGGCGGTCGACGGCAAGGCGGTACGAGGCGACGCCGCTGCCCCTCGTCAAGGTCTGGGCTGCCGGTTGCGGCCTGGTCATCGGCCAACAGACCGCGCCGGGCCGCAACGAGGTCCAAGGGGCGCTCGATGCGCTTGCGCTTTTGTCGCTGGAAGGTGCCATCGTCACCGCCGATGCCCTGCATTGCCGCGCCGATACCGCTCATGCCATCCTTTCCGCCGGCGGCGACTATGCCCTGGCGTTGAA
>NZ_JCAMOT010000206.1:0-470 GCF_059512425.1 Bradyrhizobium sp. Leo78 | reverse complement strand
GCACCAGGTCTTCCGGCGGATAGCCGGAGATGAAAAGCTCGGTCAACACGAGCAGCTGCGCGCCCTCCCGACCTGCATCGGCGCGTGCTTCACGTGCTTTGGCAAGATTGCCGGCCACATCGCCGACCGTGGGATTGAGCTGGCCGATAGCGATGCGGAAGATATCGGAGAGAGCGTTTTCCTGTGTCATGTCATCTGTTTAGCCTGCGGCTCCCGCTACCGCAACACGTTCGCGGCCAAAGCGTTGCACCGAGCTCACGAATTTTTTGTGAACAGGCGCGCTGAAGGCTTACGGCACCGATGCATTGCAATTTGCCGGCGGAGCGGAATACTGACGCACGAAAGCGGCAGCATTGATAACGGTCATCGGAAACAGGCCATGAATAACTTCTCGAATTTCGTGCACCATCATTTCGACAAACCGGCCGACGAACTCGGCGACACGGAAAAGCGCGTCCTGGCGAAAGCGC
>NZ_JCAMOT010000205.1:0-472 GCF_059512425.1 Bradyrhizobium sp. Leo78 | reverse complement strand
GGCGGAATGATCGGGCTGTTTTGCTTCGTTCTTTCCGCCCTGGCCTCGCCATTCAAGTCGAAGTTGCGGCTTGAAGCCGAGAACGCGGTGCTTCGACATCAGTTGATGGTCTTGAGGCGTAGGCTGCATGGTCGCGTCCGGCTCACGAACCATGATCGCTGGTTCTTTATCCAGCTGTATCGCTGGTTTCCATCAATCCTGAAAGTTCTTACCATCATCCGGCCCGAGACGCTCGTGCGGTGGCATCGTGCCGGCTTTCCCTGCTACTGGCGCTGGAACTCGTGCGCACGGGGAGGGCGACCGAAGATCGACACGGAGCTCCGCGCGTTGATCCGGCGGATGAGCGGCGACAATCCGCTCTGGGGCGCACCACGTATTCACGGTGAACTGCTCACGCTCGGGTTTCAAGTCGCACAGTCAAGTGTCGCGAAGTACATGGTCAAGCGGCGTGGGCCGCCACATCAGGGATGGC
>NZ_JCAMOT010000204.1:0-474 GCF_059512425.1 Bradyrhizobium sp. Leo78 | reverse complement strand
CTCGCGTTATTTCCGCGCCGGCCAGTTGGTGCCGATCAACGGCGCCCGCCATGAGATCTTCCAGGAACGGGATATCTATCGCGCCGCGGCGCTGGCGGCCTTCCACGCCTTCATCCCCGGCAGCGATGCCGAGGAAAATCATGATGTCGCCGCCCTCGGCACCTGAGCCGGATCAACCGAGCCGCCAGCAGAATCGGCCTTGCCGACCTGGGGCATCGGCTTTGCCGAGCCCGGGTTCAGCGCTGCAGGATGGCAATTGCCTGCTCGTAGACCGCGCGGCTGCCGGCGGCGATGATCGAACCGCCGTTTTCCGGCCGTCCGCCGTCCCAGGTGGTGATGATGCCGCCCGCCCCCTCGATGACGGGAATGATCCCGCCGACGTCATAGGGTTTCAGCCCGTTTTCGATGACGAGATCGATATGGCCGGCGGCAAGCAGCGCATAGGCATAGCAGTCGCATCCATAGCGGAAGAGC
>NZ_JCAMOT010000203.1:0-477 GCF_059512425.1 Bradyrhizobium sp. Leo78 | reverse complement strand
GCTTCCTCGACTATGCGATGGGCCAGCAGACGCCGCCGCCGCGTCCGAGCGTGCTGCGCGTCAGCTCCTTCGAGCAGGCTCACCTTCATCTCCAAAGCCCGGTCACCGGCCTGCAGCAGGACGGTGACCAGGTCGTCGTGTCGACGTCGAAGGCCAGCTACCCCCTCGACTTCCTGATCTTCGGGACCGGCTTCAAGATCGATCTGACCAATCGGCCGGAACTGGGAGTCTTCGAACCCCACATCCGACTTTGGCGCGACCGCTTCCCGACGCCGGCCGGGATGGCGAATGCGGAGCTTGAAGGATCGCCCGATCTTGGCGAGGCTTTCGAATTCCTTGAGAAAGAACCGGGTTCTTGCCCGGTTCTCTCGAAGATTCATTGCTTCAACTTCCCGGCAACGCTCAGCCACGGCAAGCTTACAGGCGACATCCCTGCAATCAGCGAGGGCGCCGACCGCCTGGCGCGCGGCATCGTCC
>NZ_JCAMOT010000202.1:0-477 GCF_059512425.1 Bradyrhizobium sp. Leo78 | reverse complement strand
ATCCCGGCACGGATGGCTTCAACTCGGCTTCCGGGCAAGCCGCTCGCCGATATTTGCGGACTGCCGATGATCGTGCAGGTGGCGATGCGCGCAAAAGAAGCCGAAATCGGCCGGGTCGGCGTCGCCGTCGACGACCCGCAGGTGTTCGATACCGTGGCTGCCGCCGGCTTCGAAGTCGTCATGACCAGCAAGGATCATCAATCCGGCTCGGACCGTATCTTCGAAGCGCTGAAGAAGGTGGATCCGGACGGCAAGGCGAAGTTCATCGTCAACGTCCAGGGCGACCTGCCGACGATCGAGCCTGAAACGGTGCGGGCGGCCTTGCGACCCCTCGAGAACGAAGCAGTCGATATCGGCACGCTGACCATCGAAATCGATAATGAGGAGGACAAGACCGCGCCGCACATCGTCAAGGTCATCGGTTCGCCGATTTCCGACACCCGCCTGCGCAGCCTCTACTTCACTCGCGCGACGGCC
>NZ_JCAMOT010000201.1:0-479 GCF_059512425.1 Bradyrhizobium sp. Leo78 | reverse complement strand
GAGCGTCGTCGTCGACGTTATCCGCGACGAAGACGGCGAAGTGCTAGGTTTCGCTAAGATCACCCGCGACATCACCGAAAAGATGGAAACGCAGCGGGCGTTGGAGCAGGCGCGCGAAGAGCTTTTCCAATCGCAGAAGATGGAGGCGATCGGCCAATTGACCGGCGGTATCGCCCATGATTTCAACAATCTGCTGATGGCGGTGCTCGGCAGTCTCGAACTCCTGAAGAAGCGCATGCCGCAGGATCGCTCGCTGACGTCGCTGGTCGACAATGCCATGCAGGGGGCCCAGCGGGGTGCTGCCTTGACGCAGCGCATGCTTGCTTTTTCCCGCCGGCAGGAGCTGCACATGGAGCCGATCGACGTCTCGGGCCTGGTGCGCGGCATGATGGAAATTCTGAGCCGCTCGCTCGGCCCCCTCACCACGATCGAGACCTCCTTCCCGGTCAGGCTGCCGACAATCCTCACCGACCCCAACC
>NZ_JCAMOT010000200.1:0-482 GCF_059512425.1 Bradyrhizobium sp. Leo78 | reverse complement strand
GATTTCACGCCTACGCCAGGTGAGCATGAAACTTGCCATGGCAAAAATCGACATCTCGGTATTCGACGCGATGCAGCCGCTGGAGGATGATTGGCGGGCTCTGGAGACCGACGACCTCCACTCACTTCATCAGAGCTATGATTGGTGCGCCGCCTGGGTCAAAGCCTTTCGGCGGCCGCTGGCGATCCTCAAGGGCACCTATGCCGGGGAGACGGCCTTCATTCTGCCGATCGAGATCGTCAAATCCCGCGGATTGGCCGTCGCCAAGTTCATCGCGGCCGACCACAGCAATATCAATACCGGTCTGTTCTCCGGCAATTTTGCCGAAAGCGGCGGCAGCATCGACGCGGAGAAGTTCGCGGGGCAGCTTCGGCAGGTCTTGAAGGGCCATGCCGATCTGCTGCTGCTGCAAAACCTTCCGCGGGAATGGCGCGGGCGGCAGACCCCGCTCACCGGACTGCCAATGGTGCAGAACCAGAACC
>NZ_JCAMOT010000199.1:0-483 GCF_059512425.1 Bradyrhizobium sp. Leo78 | reverse complement strand
ATTGATTGTCTGCCCTCTCGGAAGCGATATTGATGGACGTCGACGTCATGGTTTCGTCGATGCCGGCGCCATCCTTGTCCGTTCCGTAGATTTCCTTCACTGCTTCGGCCGTCAGTTCCGAAGGCTTGCCGTCGAAGACGACGCGGCCGCCGGCCATGCCGACGATGCGTTCACAATAGTTGCGGGCGGTGTCGAGCGTATGCAGATTGGTGATGACGGTGATGCCCTCGCGCTCGTTGATATCGCGCAGCGCATCCATGACGATCTTGGCGTTCAGCGGGTCGAGCGAGGCGATCGGCTCGTCGGCGAGGACCATCTTCGGGTTCTGCATCAGTGCGCGGGCGATCGCCACGCGCTGCTGCTGGCCGCCGGACAGCGTGCCGGCCGGCTGCAGCGCCGTCTGCTCGATGCCGAGGCGTTCGAGCGCGGCAATCGCATGCACGCGCTCCTCGCGGGTGAAGATGTTGAGGAGGCTGAGAAGCG
>NZ_JCAMOT010000198.1:0-483 GCF_059512425.1 Bradyrhizobium sp. Leo78 | reverse complement strand
TCGGCCTCGGCGATCAGCGCCATCAACAAACGGCTGGATGCGTCGCTGAAGGCGTTTTGCGAGCGCAAGCTCAAGGAACCATTCCCCTATCTGATCCTGGATGCGCGCTATGAGCGGGTGCGCGAGGACGGCATCATTGCGAGCCAGGCGGTGCTGATCGCGATCGGCGTCGACTGGGAAGGCCGGCGTCAGGTGCTCGCGGTCGAGCTTGCCAACCGGGAGAGCCGGTCGAGCTGGAAGGAGTTTTTGGAAGCGTTGAAGGCGCGCGGCCTGCATGGCGTTGAGTTTGTCGTCTCCGACGATCATCCCGGCTTGAAGAAGGCGATCGCCGAAGTCCTCGCCGGCGTGTTCTGGCAGCGCTGTTATGTGCACTTCCTGCGCAATGCGCTCGATTATGTGCCGCGCAAGGTCGACGACGATTGCCTGCTCGAGCTCCGCTGGATGTACGACCGGCGCGATCTTGGCGAGGTGCGGCGCGATCTG
>NZ_JCAMOT010000197.1:0-484 GCF_059512425.1 Bradyrhizobium sp. Leo78 | reverse complement strand
GAGATCAAGTTGGGACTGGGGTCGTGCATTGCCGATCGGAGGTCGTCAGCGTTGAAAGCGTGACGCCGAGCAGCCGCACTGGCCGCTTGAATGGATAGACAGTCGCCAATCGACGGGGCATCGTTCGATGGTGTGCTCGAAGATCTTGGCTGGTTCGGCAAACGGTTCACGCCGGACATGCGCGCCGATGTGCTGCTGTTTCGAGCGGGAGACCGGCGGCTGGTTGCCGTGGATCCCAAATGGATCCCGCTTCGGCTAACGTTGCGTTTTTATAAGATCGACAGGACGCGTTTGGCAAGCAACCAAGTTTTCCTATCTCCAGCGCCGGCTGCGGGCGAGGGCCCGGTCGCGTCTTTGAAGGCCATGATGTTCGGCTGCGTCAAGAGCGCGGCCATGGTCTATGACGATCAACCCATCGTCGACCATTTCCGGCGGATCGACGCCGAGAGGATCATGGGCGCGAAATTTCGCTCTGCGCAAGTAA
>NZ_JCAMOT010000196.1:0-487 GCF_059512425.1 Bradyrhizobium sp. Leo78 | reverse complement strand
CGCCCCTGCAGGTCGGCGTCATTGCGACGGCATCCCTCTTCGGATCCGCGCTTTTGACGATCATCATCGGATTTCTCGGCGGGCATCATGATCTCCGCCGCCTGCTTTTGGCAGCCGCCTGCCTGATGGTCGCCACCGGTGTCGCCATGCCGATGATCAGCGACTATGCGCTGCTGCTCGCCGTCGCCTTTGCCGGCACGATCAATCCGTCGGCAGGCAGCGTGAGTATCTTCGTGCCGCTTGAACACGCGGTCCTTGCACGGGAGGTGACCAACGCCGATCGAACGAGAATGTTTGCGCGTTACAGCCTGGTCGGGGCGCTCGCAAGCGCCGGCGGCGCGCTTGCCGCGGGGCTGCCTGACGTCATGACGCGGTTCGGGATGACGCAACTGAATTCGATCAGGCTGATGTTCGTTCTCTATGGGCTCGTTGGCATTCTCGGCGGCCTTCTTTATGCCCGCATACCGCCTCGCCCGGTGACGCACGA
>NZ_JCAMOT010000195.1:0-488 GCF_059512425.1 Bradyrhizobium sp. Leo78 | reverse complement strand
CCTGGAGTGAAGTGGTCTGCTTGGCTCGGTTGCGCTTGCGTTTGGTTTCCATGAGCTTCCAATGCTCGGTACTGCGGCTCGGGTGAAATGCGGATGTACGAGACCACAAACTGTCGCGCCTGCTGCAAGAGTGCTCGCGCACCTTCCCGAGCGGACGGCCCCGGCGTCAAATCGCAGGGGATCGCGCCGGGGCGTCGCTCCCTCTCGGCTCGCCATTGGGCAGAGGAGCCGACGACCAGCGCGAGAGGTCGCTCGCTAAGACAAGCACCTCGATGCTGTGAAGTCAGTGCACTATTGTACCGTGGCGCGTGAAGCGTAGGTCGGCGAGTGCGGCAATTAGGACGATTAGGACAGTACCAATGTCCTGCCTGTACGAGCCATCAGCCGACTTAGCTCAACGGGAGAGGGCCCGCGTTGTAGGCGTGGCGGTTGCTGGTTCATCCGGCAGCCGGCTCCAATTTCGTTTCTGATGGGCCGGGGGAACTCCG
>NZ_JCAMOT010000194.1:0-491 GCF_059512425.1 Bradyrhizobium sp. Leo78 | reverse complement strand
TTCGATTCGGTGTCGGTTGCGACCACCTTCCAGAAGGAATTGAAGAAGGCCGGCGTGATCTTCATGCCGATCTCGGAAGCGATCCGCGAGCATCCTGAGCTGGTGCGCAAATATCTCGGCAGCGTGGTGCCGACGTCGGATAACTTCTTCGCCACCTTGAACTCGGCGGTGTTCTCCGACGGCTCGTTCGTCTACGTGCCGCCGGGCGTGCGCTGCCCGATGGAATTGTCGACCTATTTCCGCATCAACGAGCGCAACACCGGCCAGTTCGAGCGCACGCTGATCATCGCCGACAAGGGCTCGTATGTCTCTTACCTCGAAGGCTGCACCGCGCCGCAGCGCGACGAGAATCAATTGCACGCTGCCGTGGTGGAACTGGTCGCGCTCGATGACGCCGAGATCAAATATTCGACGGTGCAGAACTGGTATCCCGGCAACTCGGAAGGCAAGGGCGGCATCTACAACTTCGTCACCAAGCGTGGCGACTGCCG
>NZ_JCAMOT010000193.1:0-495 GCF_059512425.1 Bradyrhizobium sp. Leo78 | reverse complement strand
AACCGGCAGATCCCTTTCCGTATAGCGATCGACGACGGCGCGCGCCGCCATAATCCGGGCCTCGACCTCGGCGGAGATTTCGATCCTGGCGTGACGACGGGCAATTGCCGCGATGTCCTCGATCGACGGCGGCGACGCGCTGAAGGTGATCGATGGAGAATGGGTGGCGCTCACTGCTTCTCTCCGAGAATGGCGACGGGCTTCGAAGGACCCTTGGTGGACCGCGCTTCCAGCCGATATTGCGCGCCGGGATAGTATAACAGCGCACAGGTCACGACGGCCTCGCCCGACCAGGTCCTTCGAAAGACGCGCAGGCAAGGGTGATCATTCTTCAGGCCAAGATATTTGCGGATCGTCGTGTCCGGTTTGACGGCCTGGACGATATGTTCGAACGCCGTTATCGGCGCCACCTTCGTCAGATATTCATTCGGCGTCATGCTGCTGAAATCGGTCGACAGATAGTCTGGCGCGACCAGCGGATTGACGTAGCGCTCC
>NZ_JCAMOT010000192.1:0-509 GCF_059512425.1 Bradyrhizobium sp. Leo78 | reverse complement strand
TGATTGCGAAGATCACCGCTCATAGAGGAGCTTGGACCCGCCATGACCGTGACGAAGATTAGGACGGACGTCTCTGCAGTCAAAGAGTTGTTGAGGTCGGACAAGGAGTTCCTGAAGCCGCTGATCCAGGGTGCGGTGCAGGAAATTCTCGAAGCCGAGATGACGGAGACGCTGGGTGCGGAGAAAGGCGAGCGCAGCGAGGGACGGCTTGGCTATCGCTCCGGCTACTATCCCCGCTCGCTGATCACCCGGGTCGGCAAGATCGAGCTGAAGGTGCCGCAGGACCGTCAGGGGCGGTTCTCGACCGAGCTGTTCGAGCGCTACCAGCGCTCGGAGAAGGCGCTGGTAGCGGCCTTGGCCGAGATGTACGTGCAAGGCGTCTCGACGCGGAAGGTCAAGCAAGTCACCGAAGAACTTGTGGGGCATGCGTTCTCGGCCTCGGCGATCAGCGCCATCAACAAACGGCTGGATGCGTCGCTGAAGGCGTTTTGCGAGCGCAAGCTCAAGGA
>NZ_JCAMOT010000191.1:0-510 GCF_059512425.1 Bradyrhizobium sp. Leo78 | reverse complement strand
AGACCTCAAGAAGGTTCAGAGGTAGCGGCAATGGCTAGTTCCCGACTGTTTGGCTACGCCGTTGACGAAGAGGATGGCAAGCTGGTAATCGTGATTGACGGATTGCTTGCCGAAAGTTGCATCCGGCAAATTCGGGACAGCGCCCAGACGGGCCGCGGTGGTGAACTCTTGTCGCGATTGCTGCCGGTAAGTTCGGTTTACAAGCTTATGTCTGGACAAGAGGAACGCGCTGAAGAAACGCTCAGCCTTGAACAGTTGCTTGGACAAAACGTCGACCAGAGTTTCGCTTCCTTCGAACAACAGTTCGCCGACCTGAGGCAGACACTAGCCGAATTCGGCAGCCCGGAAAGTTCGAAATAAATCACGCAGCCGCAGGAGTCTCCGCGATGCTTCGGTTGTCACCAGAAGACTCTATTTTGCTGATCACCTGCCGGGCCTACCTACGACCCGAGGATGAAGAGCGTTTGGTCCGTCTCTGCAAGGAGCCTGTCAACTGGCCCTATGTGGTAT
>NZ_JCAMOT010000190.1:0-513 GCF_059512425.1 Bradyrhizobium sp. Leo78 | reverse complement strand
TAGCGGCTACTGCGCACTTTCGAAACCACGCCCTCAAGTCCGACCTTGCAGGCGTGCTCGTACATCTCGCGTCCGTTGAGGTCGAAGCTTTCGCTGAATTGGATGGGGGTCTCCTCGATCAGCTTTCTGAGATGCGCCTTACGTTCGTTCAGGGGCAGCTTCCGAAGATCGTAGCCGTTCAGATAGAGCAGATCGAAGGCCACCATCACGATCTTGGTGGACTTGCCCTTCAACTCATTCTGCAGGACTGAAAAATCGGTGGTGCCGTCCGGAGACGGGACGACAACCTCGCCGTCGACGATCGCGGATGCCGCATTGATCACGTAAGCGTCGGCGGCAATCTTCTTAAAGCGCTTGGTCCAGTCGTTTCCGCGCCGCGTGAATACCTTGATGTCGTCGTTCGCAAGGTGAAGCTGGACGCGATAGCCATCGAACTTGATCTCGTGAACCCAGCGCGTCCCGGAAGGCACCCGATCGACCTGGGTCGCCAACGCCGGCTCGATGAAGCCGGGG
>NZ_JCAMOT010000189.1:0-528 GCF_059512425.1 Bradyrhizobium sp. Leo78 | reverse complement strand
CCCCTGGAAGGCGTTGAGACCGACCTGCAGGGTGAAGTTCTCGCGGCTGTTGAGGACGATGAGCGGCCAGAGGAAATCGTTCCAGCGCCAGAGCACGGAAAAGATCGCCAGCACAGCAAGCGCCGGCGCCGTCAGCGGCAGGATGATCCGCCAGAAGATGCAGAATTCGCTCGCCGCATCGACGCGCGCCGCCTCGATCAGCTCATCCGGTATGGTCAGCATATATTGCCGCAGCAGGAAAACGGCTGTCGGCGAGGCGACGGTCGGCAGGATGACACCCCAGAGATTGTCGGCGAGCCCGACCCCGACAATGACGAGATAGGCCGGGACCATGACGACGGCGAGCGGGATCATCAGAGTCGAGATGATGATGACGAACACAGTCGTGTCACCCCGAAATTTGTATTTCGACAGCGCAAAGGCAGCCATGGCGTTGACGATAAGCGTCAGCAGCGTCGCGGCCACCGTGACGAAAACCGAATTCTTCAGGAAGATCAGGAAGTTGAAGCGCGTCAGCGGATCGGTGTA
>NZ_JCAMOT010000188.1:0-532 GCF_059512425.1 Bradyrhizobium sp. Leo78 | reverse complement strand
GACGCGGATGATCATGCGCTTGCTGTCGATGTCGGCAACCTTGAGCGAGACCACCTCAGTGGCGCGCAGGCCGGCGCCGTAGGCCACGCTTAACGCGGCCTTGAGCCCCGGCGCGGCAGCGAGCAGCCGCGCCACTTCCTCGACGCTCAGCACCATCGGCAGCTTGCGGGGCTCGTGGATGACATGCGTGTGCTCGACGATCTCGTGGCGCCTGAGCGTGACCCGAAAGAAGAACCGCAGCGTCGAGACGGTCTGGTTGATGGTCGGAACTCCGACGCCGCTCGCGGCCAGATGCAACTGGTAGCGGCGCACGTCCTCGAAGCTTGCGGTGTCGGGTGATCGGCCAAGAAATGCCGTGAAGTTTTTGATCCTTTGCACGTAGTCATGTTGGGTCTTCGGCGCTAACTTGCGGATCGTCATGTCTTCGATCATGCGTCGGCGCAACGGGCTCATTGCCTCGTCGATCATGGGGATGCTCCTGCCTTGAGTGAGGTTGTCGAAACCCCTCAATCTCAAGGCAGGACGCCCTGTT
>NZ_JCAMOT010000187.1:0-551 GCF_059512425.1 Bradyrhizobium sp. Leo78 | reverse complement strand
AGTTCTGTGCGTCAAGTTCAGCAAAATTGATCATGGGGTCCGGCCAAGCCATCCCCTCGGAGCCGCCGTCGCTCGCTCGCCCAAGCGCAGCGCTGGCGAGCGACGGCGGCGGAGAGGGGTGGCCCATCCCCTTGGTGGGCCTGAGCATCGTCAGGCCGCCCGGCGTAGTGTCTCCTTCTTGTGCTCCTTCAAGAGATCCATGTTCAGATAGCGATGGTCCTCGAGCCAGGCCTCGTGGCGCTCGACGGTCAGCGCCCGCACCAGCCTTAGGCAGCTCTCGGCATTGGGGAAGATTCGCACCACGTAGGTGCGCCGCCGGATCTCCTCGTTGAGGCGCTCCAGCATGTTGGTCGACTTCATGTGCTTGCGGTGCACCAGCGGCAGACGGAAGTAGGCGAGCGTCTCCTCGATGTTGTCCTCCACCCAGCCGGTGAGCTTGGGGTATTTGCCGCCCCATTTGGCAAGCCAGGCCGCCAGATCGCGCCGCACCTCGCCAAGATCGCGCCGGTCGTACATCCAGCGGAGCTCGAGCAGGCAATCGTCGTCGACCT
>NZ_JCAMOT010000186.1:0-560 GCF_059512425.1 Bradyrhizobium sp. Leo78 | reverse complement strand
GTAGCTCACCCGCTCCGGCAGTACCCTCCGGCTGCCTCGCTCGAGCATCGCTCGAGATCGTCCTGCATGCTCCGCCCAAGCAGCGACAGCACGGGCTCATGATCGAATCCCGCGCATCTTGCGCCGTCGGCGTTGATCAGCGGGCGCCTTATCAGGAGCGGATCGCTGAGCATCAGCGCGAGTGCGCTCGCCGCGTCGCTCGCGTCGGGATTGATTTGGCCTGACTTGATACGGGGCGCGGCGCGGTTGAACCAGGATCCGATCGGCGTATTGCCGAAGAACTGGCGCAGTTCCTCCGCGCGCCACGGCTCCTTCAAGATATCCTTGGCAATCACGTGGTGGCCCGCGACCTTCAGCGCCTGCATCTGGCGCGCGTTGGTGGCGCAGTCGGGTTTTTGATAGAAGATGATCGTCGCCATGGCCTGGCCTAACTCAGCACCCTGAGCTGCACGATGGGCGCGGTGGCGCCCCGTTCGAGAATACCATCGACCTTCTTGCGGACGGCTTCCAAGGTGAGAGGCTTGATAAGCACGCCGTGCGCGCCCGCCTTGATGCCTTCG
>NZ_JCAMOT010000185.1:0-578 GCF_059512425.1 Bradyrhizobium sp. Leo78 | reverse complement strand
GGGGCCTTGGTGCCGAGGGCCGCCGGCTTCTTACGCTGAAACGCCACTCGCATGACTCCACGCGACGAAGGCCGATTCAAAGTGCCGCACCTTGATTCGTTCCGGTCCGGAGTTCCACGTGTTTCGGCGCTGTCCGACGACGGAACTTGGAAACCTTTTTTGGCAGTTCCGGGTTTTACCTCCTTGGCAGGACCTACCGGAGGGAGATGCCATGCAGGAGTATCGCATTTTCGTTCTAGGTCGGGACGGACGCATTATGGACCGACACGAATTCCTGGCTCCTGATGATAACGCGGCGCAAGAGCGCGCCAAGCAGATGGTGGATGGCCACGACATCGAGCTATGGGAGCGAGCGCGAAAGATAGCGGAACTGAGGAGCAAGGAGGGCGGAGGGGGATGACGATGGGAGCTTGCCCCAACTTGTCTTTGCCGCGGTGCTGCGTCCACGCACCACGATCACCAATACACACCGATGTGCCTACCGCTGCGGTGAGCTTGCGCGCAGAGAAAATCCCGTATCCCGCTGTCGTGCAGGCAAACTTAACGTCCACGGCTGTGGGCGGTTACTCTCGATGCTC
>NZ_JCAMOT010000184.1:0-583 GCF_059512425.1 Bradyrhizobium sp. Leo78 | reverse complement strand
TCTGCCGTGGCCGGTCGAGGGCCAGCGAGCGCGGCGAGCGGATTTGCGGGATTGCGGCACGGTCAAGAGGTGTCGATCCTGATGTGGTTCGTTGGAGCTGTCGGCCGATGCCGTGGCATTGCACCGCGCGCGAAGACTTCGATGATGATCATGCGACCGCCGCAGCATGGACAAGCCGGCTTGCTGGGATCGACGGCGGCCGCGGTGGGCCGACCTTCAGGTTTTGCAATGGCAAGCAGCTCACGGGCGCGTGCGATGTTGCCGGCGCAAGCGCCTTTGGCGAACAGGCCGTAGTGGCGGATGCGATGCAAGCCCTTGGGCAGCACGTGGGATGAGGAAGCGGCGGATGAACTCGAAGGTCTCGAGTGTCATCTGCTTGTATCGATCGCGGCCCGCGACGCGGTAGTCCTTCCACTTGAAGGTGACGTCCTGCTGGTCGCAGGCGATCAAGCGACTGTTGGCGATGGCGACGCGGTGGGTATAGCGCGACAGATAAGCCAGCACTGCCTCTGGCCCACCGAACGGCCGCTTGGCGTAGACAACCCATTCGGCCTTGCGCAGCGGTGCGAGATAAGCCGCGAAG
>NZ_JCAMOT010000183.1:0-584 GCF_059512425.1 Bradyrhizobium sp. Leo78 | reverse complement strand
AAGATGCGCAACCGTTCCACCACCGCTTTGAGGGATCGCCCCGTCACGCGCGGTGTCAGTTCGCGAATGCGCTCCTTGAACGCCTTGATGGCCTTGCCGGCCACTCGTCGCTTGACCACACCCCCGGCTTGCCGGAAGGCATAGCCGAGGAATTTGCGGCCGAAGACGCTGGCAACGGCGCTCTTGGCCTCGTTCACCGTCAAGTGAAGCCGGCCATAAAGACGCCGCAGCAGAACCATCACCCGCTCGCCCGCGCGCCGCGACCGCACATAGACGTTGCAGTCATCGGCATAGCGGCAGAAGGCATGGCCCCGCCGTTCAAGTTCCCTGTCCACCTCATCCAGCAACACATTGGCCAGAAGCGGCGACAGCGGCCCACCCTGCGGCGTGCCTCGGCTCCGCTTGATGACCGCATCCCCATCAACGATATCGGCGCTCAGATAGGCCCGGACCAGGCGGATGACGCCGGGATCGGGGATTTTCCTGCGCAGACGGTCGATCAGGATGTCGTGCTCAACCCGGTCGAAGAACTTCTCCAGGTCAACGTCCACAACGACACGACGCCCGGACTGCACGAACGATTG
>NZ_JCAMOT010000182.1:0-591 GCF_059512425.1 Bradyrhizobium sp. Leo78 | reverse complement strand
GGATCGCGGCCCGGGAACAGCCAGCCCTGCGGCCGCGCCGCCTTCCACCAGGCCCGCAGCAACTCAAGCAGGTGTGGCGACAGCATGACGTTACGGTCCTTGCCGCCCTTGCCCTGCTCGACGCGGATGATCATGCGCTTGCTGTCGATGTCGGCGACCTTGAGCGAAACCACCTCGGCAGCGCGCAGGCCGGCGCCATAGGCCACGCTCAGCGCCGCCTTGTACTTCAGCCCCGGCGCGGCAGCGAGCAGCCGCGCCACCTCCTCGACGCTGAGCACCACCGGCAGCCTGCGCGGCTCGTGAACGACATGGGTGTGCTCGACAATCTCGTGGCGCTTCAGCGTGACCTTGAAAAAGAACCGCAGGGTCGAGACGGTCTGATTGATGGTCGGCACGCCAACGCCGCTCGCCGCCAGATGCAGCTGGTAGCGCCGCACGTCCTCGAAGCTCGCCGTATCGGGCGAGCGCCCGAGAAACGCCGCGAAGTTCTTGACCCTTTGCACGTAGTCATGTTGGGTCTTCGGGGCCAACTTGCGGATCGTCATGTCTTCGATCATGCGCCGGCGCAACGGGCTCATTGCCTCGTCGGTC
>NZ_JCAMOT010000181.1:0-596 GCF_059512425.1 Bradyrhizobium sp. Leo78 | reverse complement strand
AGCAGCGACTTGGTCGAGCACATCTCCGCGCACATCGGCAATTTGCCCTCGCCGAACCGGTTCGAGCCGTATTTGGCGAATTCCGCCGCGCTCCCTGGTGCCTCTGGTCCGCCGCCGCCGGCGCAATAGGTGCATTTGTCCATCTTGCCGCGGGTACCGAAATTGCCGACTTGCGGATATTGCGGCGCGCCAAACGGGCAGGCGTAGAAGCAATAGCCGCAACCGATGCACTGATCCTTGTTGTGCAAGACAACGCCGTCCTCGGTCGGGAAGATGCAGTTCACCGGACAGACCGACGCGCAAGGCGGGTCCGTGCAATGCATGCAGGCCATCGAGACCGAACGCTCGCCCGGCTTGCCGTCATTGATGGTGACGACGCGGCGGCGGTTGATGCCCCAGGGCACCTCGTTCTCGTTCTTGCACGCGGTGACACAGGCGTTGCAGTCGATGCAGCGGTCCGCGTCACAAAGGAATTTCATGCGTGCCATCGTCTCTTCCCCTTACGCGGCCCTGATCTGGCAAAGCGTCGCCTTCGGCTCCTGCATGCCGGTTGCTGGGTCGTAGCCATAGGTCGTCAGAGTATTCACGCTTTCGCC
>NZ_JCAMOT010000180.1:0-605 GCF_059512425.1 Bradyrhizobium sp. Leo78 | reverse complement strand
GCAGAGACGTCCGTCCTAATCTTCGTCACGGTCATGGCGGGTCCAAGCTCCTCTATGAGCGGTGATCTTCGCAATCAACGGACCTACCATGACCGCTCCAGCCTCTCAGGCTTTTGCAGAACCTTCCGCACACTACCCGTCGATCATCCTTTTCCACCGTCGCACTGCATGGGCCTGTGCGCTTTTCCTACGCGTGCAACTTAGGACGATCGCGGTCAGCCGCTCAATTGAACGTAGGTAATGCGCCTGCCATCCAAAGCGGCCAGGGAATGATACGAAGGTTTAGAGAGCGCGCCCCTAAAGCCGACCACTTCCGCAACGGGTCAATCGCGTCGGTTTGGCCCGACTACGGCGACTACCGGTCTACCCCGGTTAACGGACATTCTCAGGTAGGCGGACATGTCTCAAAGGGGCCAAGGGACTAAACCGCTCGCGCGGTAGGCCGCTGCGGCAAACAGGGTGGCCAGGCCGATAGCGCCAAGGGGCGTCCTGTCTTGAGATTGAGGGGTTGCAACAACCTCACCCAAAGACCGACGAGGCAATGAGCCCGTTGCGCCGGCGCATGATCGAAGACATGACGATCCGCAAGTTGGCCCCGAAGACCC
>NZ_JCAMOT010000179.1:0-622 GCF_059512425.1 Bradyrhizobium sp. Leo78 | reverse complement strand
AATCGGTTGAAATAAGACGCAAAAACCAAAGGAGCAAAAGGTCAGTCGAATCATCGGCTTCCGCTATGCGTGCGGCTCATCGCTGCAGTGCCTAAAAGGTGATGCCGCAATGCACAAAATGCCATCACGGTAACTTGGCATTAGCGTCACGATCATATAGCTATCGGAAAGGACGCTTAACCCCTATGGCGCTTTTGTGGCGCCACCGACATTTCGGAGGACAGCATGACGGATCAAAGCGCTACAATAAAAATCGGTGACAAATCAGTCGACCTCGCCGTCAAAAGCGGCACGATCGGCCCGAGCGTCATCGACATCGGTGCCCTCTACAAGAACACCGCTTCCTTCACTTACGATCCGGGCTTCACCTCGACCGCATCCTGTGAATCGAAAATCACCTATATCGACGGTGACGAAGGTGTGCTGCTGCACCGTGGCTATCCGATCGAGCAGCTCGCCGAGCATGGCGATTTCCTCGAGGTCTGCTACCTCCTGCTCTACGGTGAATTGCCGACGGCTGCGCAGAAGAAGGATTTCGACTATCGCGTCACGCATCACACGATGGTGCATGAGCAGATGAGCCGCTTCTTCACCGGCTTCCGCCGTGATGCGCATCCGATGG
>NZ_JCAMOT010000178.1:0-626 GCF_059512425.1 Bradyrhizobium sp. Leo78 | reverse complement strand
AGGCCCACGGCTGACACGCCAGATGGGCTGCTGTGGCAGGACCTTAGCTAGAGACGGGAGCAGAAGCAGCTAACGCTGCGTTAGGCTGGTTGGGCGGCGTGGATCATTGCGGCGCTCGAAGTCGAGCGTGCGGTCCGACTGCTCCTTCAGTTCCGCCACCTCCCGACGCAAAGCCCTGAGTTCTTCCAATATTTCGGCATTTTGCTGCGCCAGCAGCGCCAAATTGATTTCAGCCAAGGCAAGTCTCCTTTCACGATCCGCTTCGCAAGAAACGGGTGGCTTATAGATGGATGCGGGTGCATTTCATGGCAATCACAAAGGAGATTTGTCATGACCGCCATTCGTTTTGTCGCCATGCCGACCAGAGACGCCGAGCATCTCTGGAACGGCGGGCGCGACGCTTATGACAGGCCGCCCGAGACGATGGTTTCCGACGGTGACGGCAACCCTTGCCGCCATTGCTTGAAGAATATCGAGGAGGGCGAGGAACTGCTGGTCTTCGCCTACCGGCCCTTCCCAGCGCCGCAGCCCTACGCCGAAACTGGGCCGATCTTCCTGCATAAACAGCGGTGCCGACGCTACGTCGCCGAGGAGGTCCAGCCGCCGATGCTGATGATGAGCCCCGA
>NZ_JCAMOT010000177.1:0-657 GCF_059512425.1 Bradyrhizobium sp. Leo78 | reverse complement strand
GCCCGAGGCCTGATGCCCTCCGGCGAAACCTTAGCGCTTCGCCATCGTCGCGGTTCTCACCTTTGCCCCGAAGGCGCCTGCTGCTGAGCGTTCGCGTTGTTCGGGTTTTTCTTGTTCGCCTCGTGATGGCCGACGACACACCCGGCCGCGGCGCCCAGCTTGCCGTGTCCCACCATATGGCCGGCGACGCCGCCGACGATGGCACCCTTGATGCAGCCCTTCGCGTCCGCCGCGGGCGCGAAAGCAAGCGAAATCGCGGCCACGCAAGCTGCCGCCGAAATCCATCTCATGTGCGTTCCTCCCGTCATGAAGATCGAGCAGTCAACGCGATCCGGCCGAACTCCGTTCCGGAGACGCGAATGGCTCTTGCCGGCTAGTCCTCCGCGCGCCGCAGGGCGGCTTGCAGCCGTTCTCTTTCCTTTTCCCACCGGTCGTCCTCGGCCCGCGCTCGCTTCTCGATAGCCTCGACCTCAGCCTGAATATCCGCGGCCTTCTTCGCATGCTCGCGCTCGGCCTTGTCCAGCGCGGCCCGGGCTTTTGCCGTCGCCTTTTCGCGCCGTTCGCGATTCCTCTGCCTGGCGGCCTCTTCGCGCCGGCGCTCGGCGTCGCGGCGCTTCTGCTCCTTCTCGAATTCGGCGGCGGCCTTTCGCGCGTCGC
>NZ_JCAMOT010000176.1:0-660 GCF_059512425.1 Bradyrhizobium sp. Leo78 | reverse complement strand
GTCGTTGCCGGTGCCGCCGGTGATCGTGTTGGCAAGCGCATTGCCGGTGCCGCTGAAGCTGGCAGATCCCGTATAGGTCAGGTTCTCGACATTGACCAATGCGGCGATCGAATAAGCTGCAAGCGCCGTGCGGATTTCGTCGGTGCCGGCGCCAACCGCCTCGTTGACGATGTCGCCCGCACTGTCGACCACATAAATGTCGTTGCCGGCGCCGCCGTTCAGCGTGTCGTTGCCGATTCCGCCGTCAAGCGTGTCGTTGCCGGCGCCGCCGGTGATCGTGTTGACGAGCGTATTGCCAGTGCCGGTGAAGCTGCCGGATCCCGTATATTGCAGGTTCTCGACATTGTTGCCGAGCGTATAGCTTGAAAGCGCCGTCTTGATCAGATCGGTGCCTGCATTCAGCCCTTCGGTGACCACGTCACCAACGTCATCGACAAGATAGGTGTCGTTGCCCGCACCACCGATCAAGGTATCTGCACCGGCCGCGCCATCAAGCGTGTCATTGCCGGCGCCGCCGGTGATCGTATTGGCGAGGCTATTGCCTGTCCCGGCAAAGGCGGCCGTGCCGACGAAGCTCAGGTTCTCGACATCGCTGCCAAGCGTATAGTTCGCCAATGTCGTGCGAACCGTATCGGTTCCCTCGTCGGCCACCTCGGTGAC
>NZ_JCAMOT010000175.1:0-671 GCF_059512425.1 Bradyrhizobium sp. Leo78 | reverse complement strand
ACGAGGCTTTCGCAAAACCTCGATCCATAATCCGGCTGCTGCGCGTTATAGCGCAGCCACTGAGCACGCTGTGAAAGTGCTCGGCGCCTGTGAATTGACGCAGCCGAAGCTGGTCGCGGGATCCTCGCATCTCCCTGGGCCGGAAGCACCCCTCACCTTCCCGCTCTCGTGGGGGGACACGCGCTCTCTTTCGTGGTCAAGCCGCTCCGGAAGGCCTCCGTTACCAAGCTGGCTTGCCGCCGGCATCGTGATGTTGGGCCTTGCGGTAATTCTCACCGCAACGTTGATCGAGAAATGCAGCGCAAGGAGAGCGCGTGAGGACAGCCACACCAGGCCGGATCCGCAGTCACCTTCGTGATAGACGCCGCTAGCTTTGCGTCCATGCGCAGTTCAGCGTACGGGCTAAAGGTGTGGGCAGCGATCTCCAGCACGGCGGCATAACGCGCCGCTCGCTATGCCTAAGGCTCGATTATGGAATCGGTATATTTGTCCAGGCCAAAGGGCGTCTCGCTGGTTCACGGCCCTGGACCGCCAGAGTAGGTATCGCGCGTTCTACGCCGGCACAGCGCCCGAGCGCGGAATGAGCAATTAGACCGTGATGAGATTAGGTTTGACCATATCCGGCGTTGGTGAAGTAGTTTGAGCACTCGGCGGGTGTGACAGTGTCGAGG
>NZ_JCAMOT010000174.1:0-674 GCF_059512425.1 Bradyrhizobium sp. Leo78 | reverse complement strand
GTCTTGCGCGTCTGCGTGCACTCAGCCCTCACTCAGTGTTGCTGCATCGTAATAGCAACCCCCGTGCCAAGGCTGTCCACGCTCTTTAAGCTTCTGATTTCGCGTTGAAAAACCAGCGAGCCCGCGGATGACACCAGGTGTTTTGAAGGTGACAGCAATTGTGCGGCTGTCAGAAGCCGAACAAGGATCGCAAGCATCAAACGGGCAAAAGCCGGCTTGGCGCGGGCCCTTTCGATGCGTTCATGCGTGGAACGGAAATTGCTAATTTCTCATACAAGCCGCTTGGAGAGCGATAATGCAGATAGGCGTCGAAACCGCGAAGGCGGAAGACCAGCGACCGGTCTTCGTGGTCGATGATGACGAAATCACCCGGGTGGCTTTGCAGCTTATGCTGCACGATGAGATCGAAACGCACGAGCTTGCAACGCCTGAAGAGGCTTTTGTCAGGGGCGTCGATTGGTTGAAGCCCGATCTGGTGCTGCTCGGCGCCTCCTTTTTCAAACAAAAGGGGCCGCCGTTGATCGGCCAATTGGCGGCCCATTTTTCCGAGGTGCGGATCCTGATCGTCTGCGAGAAATCCGACGAGGCCACCGCGCCCGAAGGCATCAAGGCGGGCGCGCACGGCGTGCTTATCAAGCCTCTCACCTTGGAAGCCGTCCGCAAGAAGGTCGATG
>NZ_JCAMOT010000173.1:0-685 GCF_059512425.1 Bradyrhizobium sp. Leo78 | reverse complement strand
GTCGACCGTGAAGAACCCGGATTTCAGCTTGGGAGGAGCTGAAGTCGGCGGATGAGCTGGACGAGGATTTGGCGCAGCAAAAGCTCGAGCCAGCGGATGAGGCGACGGAAGTTGTAGCCGGCGGCGGCGAGGACGGCATTGGTGGCGTCGCCCTGGCGGTGCCAGAGATAGTTTCGGCCCATTCGGTGCTGGATTTGAGGTGGCCGATCACCGGCTCCACGGCGGAGCGCCGGCGCAGCTCGCGCTTGATCTTTGGCGTCACCCGCCGCTTCTGGCCTGAGATGAACACCCTGAACTTGTAATCGAGCGGCGCATTGTGGCCGCGATAGCCTTTGTCGAGACACATGCGCTCGATGACGTTGCCGACGAGCGCCTCCATGCCTGGGATCACGGTTTTGAGCGTATGGCCGTTATAGGGGTTGCCGGTCAGCGCTTTCACATGGGTGACGAACTGACCGCCCTTGGCGGGCGCGAGGTTGGTGGCCACCGAGACCTTGACGCCGAACTCGTAGGGCCGGTGGGCCTTGCCCTTGCCGATGCACTCCACCTCCGGCGCGTGCAGCGAGTAGACCTTGGGGCCGCGCTGGTGCTGCTTCTGGTCAAGCACCCGTCGCGCCAGCGCCAGCATGCGTTCGAGGACAATCTCGCCAAGCAAGCCGGTGCGGCCTTCGATCTTGCGGGCAAT
>NZ_JCAMOT010000172.1:0-691 GCF_059512425.1 Bradyrhizobium sp. Leo78 | reverse complement strand
GTCTTGCGCGTCTGCGTGCACTCAGCCCTCACTCAGTGTTGCTGCATCGTAATAGCAACCCCCGTGCCAAGGCTGTCTACGCTCTTTAAGCTTCTGATTTCGCGCTGAAAAACTTGCGAGCCGACGGATGACACCAGGTGTTTTGAAGGTGACAGCAATTGTGCCGCTGTCAGAAGCCGAACAAGGATCGCAAGCATCAAACGGGCAAAAACCGGCTTGGCGCGGGCCCTTTCGATGCGTTCATGCGTGGAACGGAAATTGCTAATTGCTCTTGCAAGCCGCTTTGTCGGCGCGATTTTCAGGAGAGCGACAGTGCAGCAAGATGTCGAAACCTCGAGGGCGGAGGGCCAGCGACGGGTATTCGTGGTCGACGATGACGAGATCACCCGCGTGACTTTGCAACTTATGCTGCATGACGAGATCGAGACGCACGAGCTTGCAACGCCGGAAGAGGCTTTTGTCAGGGGCATCGATTGGTTGAAGCCGGATGTGGTGCTACTCGGCGCCTCCTTTTTGGGGCAAAAGGGGCCGCCGTTGATCGGCCAATTGGCGGCCCATTTTCCCGAGGTGCGGATCCTGATCGTCTGCGACAAATCCGACGAGCCCACCGCGGTCGAAGGCATCAAGGCGGGCGCGCACGGCGTGCTTATCAAGCCTCTCACCTTGGAAGCCGTCCGCAAGAAGGTCGATG
>NZ_JCAMOT010000171.1:0-692 GCF_059512425.1 Bradyrhizobium sp. Leo78 | reverse complement strand
TGGCTGGCAGATCGAAATCTCGTGCCCTGTCGCAATGTCGAGCGCGACCATGGTTTTTATGCCGTCGCGCCCTTCAGTTTTTTCTGAACAAAACCAATGACGTGCACGCCTTGTCGCATGAGACTCCTGGGCTAAGTCGGCGAGCAGCTTATAAGCATCCTGTTCCGACCGGTGGAGGATTGCCGCAACGCGCTTCGGATCGATGTCCGCGAGGGTGGTGATCATGGGCGTGATCCTCTAATTGCTCGTTTCGCGCTTTGTCGGCGCGGGACGCGCGATACCTACTCTGGCGCTTCAGGGCCGTGAACCAGCGAGACGCCCTTTGGCCTGGACGAATATACCGATTCCAAATCGAGCCTTAGGCATAGCGAGCGGCGCGTTATGCCGCTGTGCTGGAGATCGCCGCCCACACCTCTAGCCGGTACGGTACGCTCAACTGCGCATCGGCGGCAAGCCAGCTTGGTAACGGAGGCCTCCCGGAGCGGCTTGACCACGAAAGAGAGCGAGTATGCGGCCACGAGCCCGGCAAAGGTGAAGGTGAGGGTGCTTCCGGCCTAGAGAGATGCGAGAATCCCGCGACCAGCTTCGGCTGCATCAATTCACAGGCGCCGAGCGCTTTCACAGCGTGCTCAGTGGCTGCGCTATAACGCGCAGCAGCCGGATTATGGATCGAGGTTTTGCGAAAGCCTCGT
>NZ_JCAMOT010000170.1:0-702 GCF_059512425.1 Bradyrhizobium sp. Leo78 | reverse complement strand
GCCGTCGGCGACGGCGCCAATGATCTCGGAATGCTGCAGCTCGCCGGCTCCGGTGTCGCCCTCCACGCCAAGCCCACCGTCGCCGCTCAGGCGCAGATGCGCATCAATCACGCCGACCTGACGGCGCTGCTTTATATCCAGGGTTATCGGAAGACCGATTTTGTGGCGGCTTGAACGTCCGATTTCAACAGAAGATGGACGTACAACAAAGGCGGCGCGGCAGCCCCTCTCCGCCCTCACCTGTGCTTGTCACAGGGATGAGGGAGGAGAGGTTGAGCGAGAACAGGAAGGCGGCACCTGGTCGCCACCGCCGCAGTTCTCCTATTCCATCGGCACCGCCACGAACCGCAGATCGCCGTTTGCCGATGCGATCATCAGCTGGGCGTTGCGACGGCCTTCCTGTTTCAGCGATTTCACCTTGGCCGCGACCGCATCCGGGGATTTCATGAACTCCTGTGCCACCTCGACGATAACGTCCCCTGGCTTCAACCCCTTTTCGGCCGAGGCGGAGCCGGGCTCCACCTCCGTCACGACGACGCCGTCGACGCTTTCGGCGATGCCGAAAGCCTTGCGTGTTTCGGGACTGAGGAGCGACAGCGACAATCCGAGCACGTTCTTCGGCGTAGCCGCATCCGGCGATACCTGGCCCTGTTGGTGCTGGTCCGGCGCCGGTGCGCCCGGTGCGGGCGCTGCCTGATCGCC
>NZ_JCAMOT010000169.1:0-705 GCF_059512425.1 Bradyrhizobium sp. Leo78 | reverse complement strand
CGCCGGCCTCGAATTCATCGGCCTCAGCGACAAACGGCCGGACGACAAGTTCGGGATCGCGGCGGGCTACGCGCACGTCTCGAAGCGAGCCCAGGCGCTCGACTTTGACTATCGCGCACTCGCCGGCCCGGCGTGGCCGGTGCGCAGCTCCGAAGGACTCCTCACGGCGGTGTATCAGTATCAGCTGCGGGACGGCTGGACCCTCCAGGCCAATTTCCAATACATCATCCGGCCGGGTGGCGGAGCGACGGACCCGACCGGTCCAATGTCGGGCCGAGCGCTTAAGAACGCGGCGGTCTTCGGCCTGCGCACGACGTTGAAATTCTAGGAAGCTTCAGTTGCGTGAACTGGGTGCTCACCCGTGGTGGCTCGAGCTGGACTGGCGCTGGCACCAGGCGGCCCTCGAGTTCGGCTGCATGCTAAGCATCAATCCGGACGCGCACTCGATTGCCGAGCTCGACCACATGCACCAGGGCGTCGAGATGGCCGCAAGGGCGGCGTGCCCCGGACAGGGTACTGAATGCGATCTTGCCCGAGATTACGCGATATCTCCGCCAGAAGAGGCGCTCGCTATCCCGGGCCGCCTAATGTCGGTCTGTAGGTCGTTATGACAGCCATGCGGAATGACGCTTGGTGACGCCGTTGCTTGACTGCACGAAGCGCGTAACGCCGCCGCGTGGCGCGACCGGTAAGCCGGGAACCAAA
>NZ_JCAMOT010000168.1:0-751 GCF_059512425.1 Bradyrhizobium sp. Leo78 | reverse complement strand
AGTGTGCTGCAGAAGCACACAGAAAGGATGATCGTGATGATCTGATAATCTGTGAGCACAAGCTGTGACAGCGATGAGGGAGGGCCCCTCGGGATCGGCTTTCAGGAGCAGGTCCCAAATCACTTCAAGCGGCTTCGCTTAAGAGGCGCGGTCGTGAGCGTTGAAGCTAACGATCGGGAAATACCCGAGCGGATAAGCATCCGAGAGACGAATGAAAATGAACCCGCCGATGAAGCGTCGTAACGTGGAAATCGTCGTCAAAACCAGAGGTGTGTCGTCCCTCTGGGATCAGTCCGCTGGAAGCCTGATGATTGGGCGGGCGGCGACCGGCGTTGAGGGGGCGTGAATCGGATGCAGGCGTTGTCACGGAACTGCAGGAACCAGTCGCTCCGATGCAAAGGGAGAAGCACAAGCGGAGAAAACCGTGAGGCAAGAGTACCGATGCGGAGCACTGGGGCGGACCGATCCGTACAAGTGACGAAGGCTCGTAATGGGGCTGGAGCGAAGGGATCGGATCAGGTGGGCTGGCCATCGTTGCAACTGGCAACAGGAGGACGGCGGTGAACCAGCCAAGCAAACCGTTCAACATCGACAAAAGAAAGGTGTACGAAGCGTATCTGCAGGTCGATCTAATGGTGGCGCAGCCGGTGTCGACGGAGTGACGATTGAGGAATTTGAATCCGACTTGAAGAGTAACCTCTACAAGATTTGGAATCGAATGAGCTCAGGCGCCTACTTCCCGCCACCTGTT
>NZ_JCAMOT010000167.1:0-756 GCF_059512425.1 Bradyrhizobium sp. Leo78 | reverse complement strand
CCAGCCAGCATGTTGAATCAGAACCGATCTGATTTGGGAATCCTCAATCGATTCAATCTAATCCCATCCCGCTCTAGAGGATCACGGTCATGATCACCAAGCTTGCCGACATCGATCCGAAGCGCGTCGCGGCAATCCTCTACCGGCGAAACAGGACGCTTGTGAGCTGCTCGCCGACTTACCCCAGGAGTCTCATGCGGCAAGGCGTGCACGTCGGCGGCTTCGTTCAGCAAACCTGAAGGGCGCGACGGCATAAAAACCATGGTCGCGCTCGACATTGCGACAGGGCACGAGATTTCGATCTGCCAGCCACTCGGCAGCGGCGCCATATCCTGCAAGCTTGATGCTAGTGGGTTTGCCGACGCCGCAGTTGTAGTGGCCCGCGCGACCAAGCGGCGCGTCGATCTCCTCGTGATTAACAATTCTCCGAGCAGGAGCCCCGGCCGGGGGACGAATTTGTCGATGCGGTCATCGCTAGCGTGCCATTCCTCACCACCGTCCGGAAAAATGCCTTGTCGACTGGCGGACTTTCACCGGGGATGTTGGCACAACGCTGTGGTGCGAGCGCCAGGTCGTAGAGGGATGATGGCGCGACATCCCCCGCCGCCGCGCATCTGCGCGCAATCCATCCGGTGACGACGATTTAGTGATGTTCCCATCCGACAGTTTCATCACGGCTGAGAGCATCGCCGATCTTGCCCCGAGATTATCCACCACGATCGATGGAAAAAAGCCGTCACTGCCGGCTTCCGCTCC
>NZ_JCAMOT010000166.1:0-768 GCF_059512425.1 Bradyrhizobium sp. Leo78 | reverse complement strand
TGGTTCGTGAGCCGGACGCGACCATGCAGCCTACGCCTCAAGACCATCAACTGATGTCGAAGCACCGCGTTCTCGGCCTCAAGCCGCAACTCCGACTTGAATGGCGAGGCCAGGGCGGAAAGAACGAAGCAAAACAGCCCGATCATTCCGCCAGCTTAGGCGATTCCATCACGTCATCAACTCGAATGAGGTTTTCGGTACACACAGGCCTTCGGCCCACTTCGTTGCGGCCGAATCTCGATGTTTCGGTCGCGGCGGATACGCCAATGCCGCTCGGATGACGTTGGGCATTTAGCTGCCGGGGTTAGCAGGACAGATTGGATCTTGAGGGTTTGTCGGCCTTAGCGTGACGAGCGCGGCTCTGCATCCGAGGAGCACAGCGCTTGCCGCCGCGACGGCAAAGCCGCGGTGATGACCGTTGATGCTTCTGACACACTGATGCGCGCTGCGGCATTCGATCATGTGCAGGCGGCTGTGTGAGGTCCACGATCACCTAACGGCCGTGGAGCTGAAGCGGGGGTTTACGTTGAGTGTCGAGCAATCCCGCTCATCGACAGGCTGGTCCTCTCAGCGAGCCGGCGCCGACGCACCCGGCGCAGCGCCGGTGACCTCCATCTGCGGATTGACCCTTAGCGTCAGGGCCACAATGCTGCCGACCAGAGCGCAGCCGCCCAGGACCAGCAGCCCGGCCGTGAAGTTGCCGGTCGCGTCTTTGAGGTAGCCCATGAGGAACGGTCCGGCGAAGCCGGACAGATTGCCGAGCGCATT
>NZ_JCAMOT010000165.1:0-791 GCF_059512425.1 Bradyrhizobium sp. Leo78 | reverse complement strand
CCTCGCCGTTCAGGTCGAGGTTGCAGCTTGAAGCTGAGAACGCGGCGCTTCGACATCAGTTGATGGTCTTGCGGCGGAGGCTGCAGGGTCGCGTCGGGCTCACGAACGATGATCGCTGGTTCTTTGTCCAGCTGTATCGTTGGTTTCCATCAATCTCGTCCGTCCTCACGATCGTCCGGCCCGAGACCCTCGTGCGTTGGCGCAGGACCGGTTCTCGCTGCTGCTGGCGTTGGAAGTCACGATCTTCGGGCGGCCGACCGCAGATCGACACCGAGCTGCGCGTGTTGATCCGGCGGATCAGCATCGAAATCCGCTTTGGGGCGCGCCGCGCATCCACGGCGAACTGCTGAAGCTCGGGTTTGAGGTCGCGCAGTCGAGCATCGCTAAGTACATGGTCAGGCAACGCGGGCCGCCCAGCCAGGGATGGCGGACGTTCTTGCGCAGCCACGCGCCGGACATTGCCGCCATGGACTTGTTCGTCGTTCCAACGATCGGTTTCGAACTGCTCTATGCTCTCGTCATCGTCCGGCTCGATCGCAGAGCCCTCGTTTGGATCAACGTCACAGCACATCCGACGGCCGAATGGGTTGCACGTCAAATCACGGAGGCATTTCCCTGGGACGAGGCTCCGCGCTACCTCATCCGGGATCACGACCGGATCTATGGCAGCGTCGTCACGCGCCGAATGCGCGCCATGGGCATCCGCGACAGGCCTACTGCACCGGCCTCGCCGTGGCAGAATGGAGTTGCCGAACGGTTGATCGGATCGATCCGCCGCGAGTGCTTAGATC
>NZ_JCAMOT010000164.1:0-796 GCF_059512425.1 Bradyrhizobium sp. Leo78 | reverse complement strand
TCGACATGGCACAGCCACAATCCTTCACTGGTCCACACCTTGACCCGGCATGCCTCCCCAACGGCCTTGCGAATGATTCCCTGGAACTCGGAAACAAGCTGGTTTGCGTTGACCGGACTCGGATTCAATATCTGCCGGCGCGAGAAGGCAAGAAGCTGCGCGGTCAGCTTTGCCCCCCGATCGACAGCACGCCGCGCAGCCGCGGCGAAGTGCCGGATCTTGCCGATATCATCGCCGGCCTCGATGAGTTCGAGGTTCGCGGAGACCACCGTGAGCAGATTGTTGAAGTCGTGCGCGACGCCGCCGGTGAGCTGGCCGACGCTCTCCATCTTCTGGCTCTGATGAAACTGCTCCCTCGCTTCGGACAATTCGTGCTCACGGTGCTTCAGCGCATCGGCCATGGCGTTGAATGCCCTGGCGACCCGCGCGATTTCCGAATTGCCCGGGATGTCCACACGCCGGCCGAATTCGCCGAGCCGCCATCGGTTCGCGGCGTCAACCAATTGTGCAAACGGGCGCTGGATGAACCGTTGGGCGCCCCACGCCGTCAGGATCAAGACGATCAGGGCGCTCATGAGGATGAACAACAGGTCGCGCTGCGTGCGATGTTCGATCTTGGTGAAAGTCTGCGCCTTGCCGAGGCCGTAGCTGACAAGAAGGTCTTCCCCCACAGCGGCGAATCCGACAGTTCTTCGCACGCCGTCAACGTTCACCATATCAGCTACAGTCCCGTTGGAGAGCGTCGGATCTTTGCCGGCAGGCAGCTTCTTGCCGACGAACAGGGCATTGTCAGGAT
>NZ_JCAMOT010000163.1:0-829 GCF_059512425.1 Bradyrhizobium sp. Leo78 | reverse complement strand
CTAGGCTGTGTGGACTCTTGGGATTCTCAAATCAGACGGAACGTGATTCAAGGCTTTCTTTTAGGAGGAAGCCTTGGGGGTTCTGGATCGGCTCGTTCTGAACGACACGCAATGGGACCGTATCTCCGGCTTGATCATCGGTCGGCCGGACCAGCGTGGTTCGACAGGCCGCGACAACCGGATGTTTGTCGAGGGCGTGTTATGGATCGTGCGAACCGGTTCGCCGTGGCGTGATCTGCCCGAAGCGTTTGGCGAATGGAACAGCGTCTTCCGGCGCTTCAGCCGGTGGAGCGCCAAGGGGGTCTGGCTACGTATGTTCGAAGCGCTCGCGGATGATCCGGACTTCGAATACCTGATCGTTGACTCCACCATCGTCCGCGCCCACCAGCACGCCAGCGGCGCAAAAGGGGGGCTCAAAATCAGGCCATCGGGCGTTCGCGCGGCGGCCTGACGACAAAAATCCATATGGCTGTCCGGGGCTTAGGTTGCCCGGTCCGCTTCTTCCTAACGGCAGGTCAAGCCGGCGATGCGCCTCAGGCCCAGCCGCTCATCGAGGGGCTCCCGGCGGAGGTCGTGATGGGCGATGCCGCCTACGATTCCGATGCCTTGCGATCCGCGATCGCCGCAAAAGGCGCTCAAGCCGTCATTCCGAACAACCCCTCACGGGCAATCAAATATCCGCTCAACAAACCCCTCTATGCCGAGCGTCATCTAATCGAATGCTGCTTCTCGAAACTGAAGCGTTTCAGGCGCGTTGCTACGCGCTACGAAAAAACCGCACGAAATTACTTCGCTGTCGTCGCTATCGCCGCAACTCTGCTCTGGCTAA
>NZ_JCAMOT010000162.1:0-838 GCF_059512425.1 Bradyrhizobium sp. Leo78 | reverse complement strand
CGCCCCAGCTGCCGTGTGCCGGCATCGTCGCAGCGAATTGATCAGGTCGCTCGTGGACCAATCTTGGGCCGTGCTTCTTGGCGATGACACGCGGCCTGCCGTTCAGCCCTCATCCAAACTTGAATAACACCCCATATCCGCCACGCGGATAGCTCCATTCGATGTCGCCAGTGGGTTCGCCGATGACACGGCAGGTGCCGCATTCGATGCAGCCGTCGACGGTGACCTCGACCTGCCCCTTGTGGTTGAGCTCATAGCAGCGCGCCGGGCAGACCTTCAAGAGTGCAAGCAGCTGTGGGGACGGCTTCGTATGTGCGCGTACTTTGATGTGAGGATGACCGACGTCGACAAGATAGCGGTTGTAGAACAGCTTGTCCTCGACGCGCACTGATGTCTCGACATTCATATTTCAGCTTCCTTAGCCTTGATTCTGATGGGTTATCGCCAAGCGCGCGCGAGGCGGAATGCATCGCCAAATAAACCGGTCCATGACCGCGCATTGACAAAGGATTTCAACGTCAGCTTCTCCTTCTCGGCCTTCGGCGTGCCGTCGACCCGCACATAGTTCTGCATCGCCCTAGCGACGAGCTGCGGATAGGTGAGAAAGAAGTTTTGCGAGTTGGTATGCATCAGCATCGGCATATCCTTGTGCTTCTTGAGATCCTTGATCACGAAGGATTCGTCCAGCATCTTCTTGTAGAGCGACAGATTTGCCGCAGTCATGGGATAACGCCGTGATCTCACCTGGACGATAGCTTCCGCCGCAATGCGGCCCGAGGTCATCGCGAGGTTAGAGCCCTCGCGATGAATGGCGTTGTTGAGCTGCGCCGCATCGCCG
>NZ_JCAMOT010000161.1:0-845 GCF_059512425.1 Bradyrhizobium sp. Leo78 | reverse complement strand
GGTGATCTTCGCAATCACCGGACTTACCATGACCGCTCCAGCCTCTCAGGCTTTTGCAGAACCTTCCGCACACTACCTAAAAGCGCAGGCGGTTTGATTCTGATCAAGGAAGTGATCGAACTTTTTAGATAAACTAGCATCGTTCACTCAACCTCAATCGCGAGTTCACTTTGATCTGCAATAAACCCGGAAAACCGATCCCGATCATTAGGAGCACCTATGACAAAGGAAAATACAGCTGGATCTGATGGTCCGTTTACGCCTCCCGAATTGCTAAGATCATTTAATGAAATGCAAAGGAAG
This sequence comes from Bradyrhizobium sp. Leo78, assembly GCF_059512425.1. Lineage (NCBI taxonomy): Bacteria > Pseudomonadati > Pseudomonadota > Alphaproteobacteria > Hyphomicrobiales > Nitrobacteraceae > Bradyrhizobium > Bradyrhizobium sp. Leo78. The sequence continues at coordinate 542 of NZ_JCAMOT010000161.1, read as the reverse complement.
ATGTCCGCAGTGGCAGCAAAGGAAGTATTGGGATTTGCAGCTTCCCGCCTACAGGACCAAGCCGACTACCTGACGAGTCTTGCCGGCTGCACAAGCTCTTCCGAAGCGCTCAAGTGCCAATGGGACTTCGCGCAGCGGTCGTGGTCGAAATCGCTCATTGACGGATGGAAAATGTTCGATAGCTTCAATGCAAAGAGGCAGTAATGGACTGCGGTTTGAGAGGTAACTTGTCGCGCTGAGGCGGGCTTACAATCAATATCGTCCCTCTATCGACCTGGCGCAGTCACGTTGCGATCGCAATCTTTTTTCTAACGGCGTCAGTATCCCTGCTAAACAGCGGAGCCAACGAGTCGTCCGTGAAGAAGCTCCCAAGTCATTGAGCGGGAGTCGAATTTTGGATCGGAGCGAGGGTCGGGATTGCAAGCTTTTTGGATTTGAAGGCCCGAAAGCTTGCAATTTGATTTCTGGGATTCCGTCGAATCGCGTGTCGTGATTCCGTGGTCGCAACGGAGGGGACGATGCGACCCAAGGAACGACGGGAC
>NZ_JCAMOT010000160.1:0-890 GCF_059512425.1 Bradyrhizobium sp. Leo78 | reverse complement strand
CGAGCGACGGCGGCTCCGAGGGGATGGCTTGGCCGGACCCCATGATCAATTTTGCTGAACTTGACGCACAGAACTCGCTTTTACGCCATGCCTTCCTAGAGGGGGCATTCTCGCCAGTGTTTTCCGACTGGAGTGTTAGCTACAGAGACGGGATATAGTTGGTGATTGAATGAAGCGATCCTAATGGAACCTTTGGACCGGGTCGCGATCCGCAACTGCATCTATCGGTACTGCCGCTGCATGGCCCGGGCCAGCAAGGCCATGCTGCGCCGCTCCTATTGACCCCACCCAATAGATCGGCATGGCATCTATTCCGGGCCTGCGGAGGGCTCCCGCCTCCCGGCGCGAGAAGTGCTCAAAAGCCGCGCCCGCAATATCCACCAGTTCGGCCAATTATTGATAGAACTCGTCGGCCCGACGCGGAGCGCTGTGCGACGTGCTTCCTTGTCATGCAGCGCGGCGGCAAGGATGGGCGCGTGCGGCAGTTCCGATCGGTCGACGCTGTTGCGGCCTGTTCGACAAGCGCGGCGGGGAGTGGCGCATTGAGCATTGTGGTGTTCGACTGGGGCGAGGAGCAGTCGTTGCAGCCTCAAACCGAGGCCGCGCGCTGTGGCCGGCGCCTGCTGACTGGAGCGCAGCCGTCCGACGATCCGATTTGCGAAACTCCGGCCGCCGCCCTCGATCGCCGTATGTAGGATCCGCGTGCTCGCTCGTGTCAGGTCCGCGCACATCATCGCGCAAAGTTGAGTCTGACGTCCTTGAAATCGGGGATTGGTTCTTCAATTGCTCAATCGACATGATGCCTCCAGCAACATGCCTCAAGCAACCTTCAGCGTTTCGCCGCCGATCTCGCGGTTGCAGGGGCAGAGCTCGTCGGTCTGCAGAGCATC
>NZ_JCAMOT010000159.1:0-914 GCF_059512425.1 Bradyrhizobium sp. Leo78 | reverse complement strand
GTTGCGGCGGTTGTGAGTGGAGGGCTGTCGTGCCATGAGGCGGCCGAGCAGTTCGGGATCGCCGTCAGCACTGCCATTGGATGGGTGCGCCGGCAGCGCGAGACCGGCAGCATCGCGCCCGGCAAGATGGGTGGGCACCGGCCGAAAGCGATTTCTGGCGAACACCGTGTCTGGGTGTTGGAGCGGATCAAGGCGGGCGATTTCACCTTGCGCGGGCTGGTTGCCGAGCTCGCCGAACGCGGGCTGAAGGTCGACTACCGCTCGGTGTGGGAGTTCGTCCATGCCGAGAAACTCAGCTTCAAAAAAAAGCGTGGTGGCTGGCGAACGCGATCGTCCCGACGTGGCAAGGCGGCGGGCCCAGTGGATCAAATATCAAGATCGCGTCGAGCCTGAGCGCCTGGTCTTCATCGACGAGACCTGGACCAGAACCGATATGGCGGCTTTGCGGGGATGGGCGCCGCGTGGCCAGAGGCTTCCCACCAAGGTTCCACACGGCCGCTGGAAGACCATGACCTTCCTGGCCGCCTTGCGCCATGACCGGATCGAGGCGCCATGGTTTATCGAGGGCCCGATCGACGGCGACAGCTTTCGCCTCTACGTGGAAAAGGTCCTCCTCCCGACACTTCGTCCCGGCGACGTCGTCGTGATGGACAATCTCGGCAGCCACCGAGGCAAAATCGTGCGTCAGCTCATCCGCTCCGCGGCAGCCAAGCTCTTCTTCCTGCCGAAATACTCACCCGACCTGAATCCCATCGAACAGGTCTTTGCCAAGCTCAAGCACTTTCTCCGAAAAGCGGCCGCCCGAACCGTCGACGCTGTCTGCCTCGCCATCGGCCAGGTTCTGCAGCTCTTCACGCCCAAAGAATGCGCAAGCTACTTGGCAAACTCAGGATATGCACGAACCTAACTTCATC
>NZ_JCAMOT010000158.1:0-954 GCF_059512425.1 Bradyrhizobium sp. Leo78 | reverse complement strand
AGGAGCCGTGGCGGGGTGCGCGCCCGGGTCGTATGTCAGGCTGTCGGTTAGAGACACTGGTTCGGGAATGCCTCCCGGGGTGGTGGACCGGGTGTTTGAGCCCTTCTTCACAACGAAGGAGGTCGGCAAGGGCACCGGGCTTGGCCTTAGCATGGTCTACGGCTTTGTCCGTCAGTCCGGGGGGCACATTGCCATCGAGAGCGCATTGGGAAAGGGGACCACTGTCGCGCTCTATTTGCCCAAAGCCACGCAAACGCCTGACGTCGAAACGGAAGACGTCCAATCCCAAGCGTTTCCGACCGGTTCGGAGCGGGTCCTGGTTGTCGAGGACAACGACGATCTTCTGGATCTCACGTCGGCGATGCTGGCCAGGTCGGGCTATCAGGTTCGTTGCGCCCGGAATGGCACGGAAGCGCTTCGGATGCTCCAGAGCGAGGAATTTGATCTGGTGTTAAGTGACATCGTGATGCCAAACGGGATCAACGGCATAGAGGTTGCTCGCGAAGCGAGGCGATTGAACAAGCGCATCAAGGTCCTGCTTGCCTCGGGCTACGCGGGAGACGTGTTGAAACGACATCAAGCGGCGGGCGAATTTCCGATTATCGACAAACCGTTCCGCATGTCGGATTTGGCGGCGCGCTTGCGGTCAATCCTGCACGAACATTAGGATAGGTTGCTGACGTTGCTTCCTTGCGGCGCGTGGCGCCATTGGCGAGGCTTATCGGGTAGGTCACGGTTCAACACCTACAAACAGCTGGGGCAGCCGACGAGACTTGGTCCGCTGCGGGTCAAAATGCGAAGAACTCAGAGTAAGCAAATCTCGTCCGCTCCGCCCCAGTAAGCGGACCGCAACAGGAGATGTCGCCACTTCGCTGATGGGCCAAAGGACTAAACCGCTCGCGCGGTAGGGAACGACGGCTGGCAGCGGAGCCCAGACGATAGCGTAACAGGGCG
>NZ_JCAMOT010000157.1:0-976 GCF_059512425.1 Bradyrhizobium sp. Leo78 | reverse complement strand
GTCGGGGTGCTGGACGCGGTGAACAGGCTCACCGTCGTGGACGTCGTGGTCACGGCGATATTGAAGGTCTCACTGGCCGAGAGGCCGGCCGGATCGGTGGCCGAAACCTGGATGCCGGCGGTGCCGACATTGGCCGATGCGGGCGTGCCGCTGAAAGTTCGTGTCGTCGCGTTGAACGTCAGCCATGAGGGGAGCGCCGCGCCGTTCAGGCCGGTTGCCGAATAGGTGAGGGCGCCGCCATCGGGATCGTTGAAGGTGCCGGCGGGCAACGTCAGCGAGAAGGCCGAGCCGACGACCGCATTCTGGTTGGCGGTCTGGGTCACCAGCACCGGCGGCGTGTCGGTCGCCACGGCGATATTGAAAGTCTCGCTGGCGGAGAGGCCGGCGGGATCGGTGGCCGAAACCTGGACGCCGAGGGTGCCGACATTGGCCGATGCGGGCGTGCCGCTGAATGTTCGCGTTGCCGCGTTGAACGTCAGCCATGAGGGAAGCGCCGCGCCGTTCAAGCCGGTTGCCGAATAGGTGAGAGCGCCGCCGTCGGGATCGTTGAAGGTGCCGGCGGGCAGGGTCAGCGAGAAGGCCGAGCCGACGACCGCACTCTGGTTGGCGGTCTGGGTCACCAGCACCGGCGGCGTGTCGGTCGTCGAGCCAGGCGAGAACACCACGTCGGCGTAGTAGTTGGACGCGCTGAAGCTGCTGGTCGGGAAGATGCCGGCGGTGCTGGTGCCGCCATAGGAATACACCCCGTTGCCGCCGGACGAGGCGGAGGAGGGCGCTGTCAGCGCGCCGCTCGAGACGGCGTTGGTGAAGAAATTGCTGGTAGCCACATACGCGCCGTTTGTGTGGTAGGACGCGACATAGGTGGTGTTGGCGGCGATCGAGACCGGCGTCGCCAAGGTCACGGTCTGCCAGCCGCTTGCGGTGGTGTTGGTGAAGGTGGCGCTGGCAAGCTTGGTGCCGGTCGAGCTCCACAGGT
>NZ_JCAMOT010000156.1:0-984 GCF_059512425.1 Bradyrhizobium sp. Leo78 | reverse complement strand
TCTCTGTAGAGGAGAGCGCTTGTGGCGAATGCAGGTGTTAGAGGCCGGCCAATCGAGCCGTTGGTGCTGAGTCCGCAAGAGCGAGCATATTTGGAGAGGCAGGTTCGTCGTTATCGTGTGGCCCGGTCGCTATCTGAGCGGTGCCGCGCGATCCTACGGTGCGCAGATGGCTTGCCAAGCAAATCTGTGGCTGCCGAACTTGGCATCCATGAACACACCATTGGCAAGTGGCGCCGCCGATTCTTGAAGGATCGCTGTGATGGCCTGCTTGACGAAGCCCGCCCTGGCCGCCCTCGAACCATCAACGACGATCAGGTTGCTGAGGTAATCGAGCGGACATTGCGTACAACGCCGCCCGACGCGACGCACTGGTCGATCCGGCTCGATGGCTGCGGAAACTGGCTTTTCTCACACTACGATCCGCCGAATGTGGACAGCGTTCGGCTTGCAGCCGCACCGCAGCCAGACATTTAAACTGTCGAGCGATCCGCTATTCGTCGACAAGGTGCGCGATATTGTCGGGCTTTACCTGTCCCCACCGAACCGAGCCGTTGTCCTCAGCGTTGATGAAAAGAGTCAAATACAAGCACTCGATCGCGAGCAACCGGTCTTGCCGATGATGCCTGGCGTACCGGAACGTCGCACGCACAGCTACGTGCGGCATGGCACGACCACGCTTTTTGCCGCGCTCGACGTCGCTTCCGGGTTTGTCATTGGCAAATGCTACAAGCGCCATCGGGCGGTCGAGTTCTTGAAGTTCCTCAAAGAGATCGACGCTCAAATTCCTGAGGGGCTCGCTGTCCATATCGTCATGGACAACTACGCCACCCACAAGACGCCCAAGATCAAAGCGTGGCTCGCTCGCCGGCCGCACTATCATGTTCACTTCACGCCGACTTCTGCGTCATGGATCAATCAGATCGAGCGCTGGTTCGCTGAGCTCACCAGAAAGCAAATCCAGCGAGGTGTTCACACCTCCGTCAG
>NZ_JCAMOT010000155.1:0-990 GCF_059512425.1 Bradyrhizobium sp. Leo78 | reverse complement strand
CCTCTGGCCCACCGAACGGCCGCTTGGCGTAGACAACCCATTCGGCCTTGCGCAGCGGTGCGAGATAAGCCGCGAAGGATTGCGCCTCGGCGAGATGGGCGTGATCGCCGAAGAAGCTCAGGCGGCCGGCCTGGTGGGCCGCGACGAGCTTCTCCTGGAACACTCGCCGGAACAGGCGGGAGAGTACGCGCACGGGCAGGAAGAAGCCCAGCCGGCAGGACACCCAGCGCTGGCCGTCAGGCGAGATGCCGCCGCCCGGCACGATCATGTGCACATGGGGATGATGGGTCAGCGCCGAGCCCCAGGTGTGCAGCACGGAGGTGATGCCGATCCTGGCCCCCAGATGCTTCGGATCGGCGGCGATCGTCAGCATGGTCTCGGCCGAGACCTTGAACAGCAGGTCGTAGAGGACGGCCTTGTTCTGGTAGGCGATGTCGGCGATCGCTCCTGGCAGCGTGAACACGACATGATAGTACGGCACCGGCAATAGGTCGGCTTCGCGGTCGGCGAGCCAGTCCTTGGCGGCGGCGCCCTGACACTTCGGGCAGTGCCGGTTGCGGCAGGAGTTGTAGGCGATGGTCGTATAGGCGCAGTCCGCGCAGCGCGCGACATGGCCGCCGAGGGCCGCCGTGCGGCAGCGCTCGATCGCCGACATCACCTTCATCTGGTCGAGGCTGACATGGCCGGCATGGGATTGACGCCATGCCGGGCCATGGTTGCGGAAGATGTCCGCAACCTCCAAGGCTGGGCGCGACACGCGTGCGTCAGCCGGGCGGCCGGATCTCCTTGAGCTTGAGCGCGATGTGCTCCAACGGGCTCATGACCTCGCTGATCGTCTTGGTGGCGACGCGGGTATAGAGCGCCGTGGTGTCGAGCTTGGCGTGACCGAGCAGCACCTGGATGACGCGGACGTCGATGTTCTGCTCCAAGAGGTGGGTGGCGAAGCTGTGCCGCAAGGTGTGCAGCGAGACGCGCTTGTTGATCTCGGCC
>NZ_JCAMOT010000154.1:0-1049 GCF_059512425.1 Bradyrhizobium sp. Leo78 | reverse complement strand
TAAAGCGTGATGGCATTAGGTTCGATAACCTGAATTTTCGAGATAGTTCGCGCATTCTTCAGAGGTGAATGCTGGCAAGGCTTCACCGATGGCGGTGCAGACGGTATCGACAGTTCGGGCGGCCGCCTTTCGGAGCAGATGTTTGAGCTTGGCAAAGACCTGTTCGATCGGGTTCAGGTCGGGCGAGTATTTCGGCAGGAAGAACAGTTTGGCGCCGGCAGAGCGAATGAGCTGGCGCACGACCTTGCCCTTGTGGCTGCCGAGATTGTCCATGACCACGATATCGCCGGGGCGAAGGGTGGGCAGGAGAACTTTCTCGACATAGGTCCGAAAGCTCGCGCCATCGATCGGTCCTTCGATGAACCATGGCGCATCGATCCGGTCATGGCGCAAGGCCGCCAGGAAGGTCATGGTCTTCCAGCGGCCATGTGGAACCTTGGCGGGGAGTCTGCGCCCGCGCGGCGCCCATCCCCGCAGGGGAGCCATGTCGGTCCTGGTCCAGGTCTCGTCGATGAAGACCAGCCGTTCAGCTTCGACGCGATCTTGATACTTTGTCCACTGGGCTCGCCGCCGTGCCACGTCGGGACGATCGCGTTCGCCAGCCACCACGCTTTTTTTTGAAGCTGAGCTTCTCGGCGTGCACGAAGTCCCACACCGAGTGGTAGTCGACCTTCAGGCCGCGCCCGGCAAGCTCGGCAACGAGCCCACGTATGGTGAAATCGCCGTCCTTGATCCGTTGCGACAGCCAGACCGCGTGGTCTCCCGAAACCGCTTTCGGCTTGTGACCGCCCATCTGGCCCGGAGCAACGCTGCCGGTCTCATCGACCCGCTGCATCCAACCGATTGCCGTGCTGATCGCAACCCCAAACTGCTTGGCCGCCTGATTGCGGGACATCCCGCCCTCGATCGCGGCCACCACGCGCTTGCGAAGATCCAGAGAGTAAGGCTTGCCCATCCATGCTGGCCTCCTGCCCAGCCAGCATGGTGAATCAGAAACTCACTGATTTGGGAATCCCAAATCGATTCAACTTAACCCCATCCCGCTTTAG
>NZ_JCAMOT010000153.1:0-1051 GCF_059512425.1 Bradyrhizobium sp. Leo78 | reverse complement strand
CTAGAGCGGGATGGGATTAGATTGAATCGATTGAGGATTCCCAAATCAGATCGGTTCTGATTCAACATGCTGGCTGGGAAGGAGGCCGGCATGGATGGGGCGGGCGTATTCGACTGATCTGCGTGAGCGCGTGGTTGACGCCGTTTGCAAGGGCGGCCTGTCGTGCCATCAGGCGGCGGCGCAATTTGGTGTAGGCATCAGCACGGCCATTCTCTGGGTGCAGCGCTTTCGCGCGACCGGCAGCGTCGAGCCGGATCAGATCGGCGGCTACAAGCCGAAGAAGATTTCGGGAAAGCATCGTGATTGGCTGGTGCAACGCTGCCGGACGGCGGATTTCACCTTGCGCGGGCTGGTGGCCGAGCTTGCCGAGCGTGGTCTGAAGGTCGATTACCGGACGGTGTGGGACTTCGTCCACGCCGAGAAGCTCAGTCACAAAAAAAGACGCTGATTGCTGCCGAGCAGGACCGTCCCGATGTTGCCCGTCGGCGGACGCAATGGAGCAAATGTCGGGAGCGGATCGATCCGTCTCGCCTGGTGTTCATCGACGAGACCTGGACCAAAACCAATATGGCGCCGCTGCGGGGCTGGGCGCCGCGCGGTCAAAGGCTCAAGGCCAAGGTGCCACATGGCCACTGGCAGACCATGACCTTCCTGGCCGCCTTGCGCCACGATCGCGTCACGGCCCCGTGGCTCATCAATGGGCCGATCAATGGCGAAACCTTTCAAACCTACGTCGAGAAGGTTCTCGTCCCGACATTGCCGCCCGGCGACATCGTGATCATGGACAACCTCGGCTCGCACAAGGGCAAGGCCGTACGCCGCATCATCCGTGCCGCCGGTGCACGGTTGTTCTTCCTACCGAAATACTCACCCGATCTGAACCCGATCGAGCAGTTCTTCGCCAAACTCAAGCATTGGCTTCGCAAAGCCGCAAAGCGGACCACCGAGGCTGTCTACGATGCCATTGGTCCGATCCTCGACACTGTCACACCCGCCGAGTGCTCAAACTACTTCACCAACGCCGGATATGGTCAAACCTAATCTCATCACG
>NZ_JCAMOT010000152.1:0-1053 GCF_059512425.1 Bradyrhizobium sp. Leo78 | reverse complement strand
TCCTCGCCTTGGCAGGGCTTCCCCGGCAACATCTCGGACTTCCTGCTCGGCGGCCAGAACAATGATACCGGCGTCAACAACATCCAATACACTGCGGATTTCGGCAACGGAGTGACCGGCACCATCGGCCTCGACGATCCGACGGTATGGGACCGCACCGCCGTCTACAACCTGTCGCTGCCGCTGAACGCCACGCTGAACACGGGCAACGCTTATGCCGGCGTCCACGCACCCGATGTGGTCGGCAACATCCGCGTCGACCAGGCTTGGGGTCTGTTCCAGATTTCCGCCGCGGCGCATGAGGTCAACGCCTCCTACAATGTCCTGAACGCCCTTGGAGCGCCAGCGGGCGCCGTCGGCCTGCCAGGCGCGGCGCCGACCGGAGCGTCCGAGCTTTCCGGACATCCCGACACCTCCTGGGGCGGCGCGGTCATGGCGGCGTTACAGATCAAGAATATCCCGACCGGGACCGGTGACGACATCAAGATGGACGCGAGCTATTCCAAGGGAGCGACCAAATACATCATCTCGTCGGCTTCAACCTCGCCGAGCTTTGCCATGTTCGGCAGCTCCAGCACTTTTGGCGCCTATCAGAGCATCGGGTTCGGGGCGACGACCGATGCCGTCTATCTGCCGGTCGCAGCCGGCGGCGATGGCTCGCTGCATCTGACGGAGGCCTTTGGCATTCGTGGTGCGTTCAACCACAACTGGGACCCATATTGGTCGTCGAGCCTCTTCGGCTCGTATGTGGGCGTCCGCTATGACGGCGCGGCCAAGGCCTTTATCTGCGCGAACTACACCACGCCCGGCAAAGCGGTCAGTGCGGACTACGTCTGCAACCCCGACTTCAACTTGTCGCAGCTCGGTGTCATCACCCGCTGGACCCCGGTCAAGAACCTGACCTTCTCCGCCGAATTCATGTGGTTCCACCTCGACCAGAAATTCCAGGGCTCCGCGGTCCTTGGAGCTTCGGCTCCGAAGCCTACCGCGCGCTACGAGTTCAGCGATCAGGACACGTTCCACCTGCAGCTTCGCGCCCAGCGGAACTTCTGA
>NZ_JCAMOT010000151.1:0-1090 GCF_059512425.1 Bradyrhizobium sp. Leo78 | reverse complement strand
ATAGAAAGGGATCAGGAGCAGTCAGTTTCCAACTAACAAACCGGTTCAAGCGGTCCCGCTCCGCGGGTCCATTTCAGCTTCATGATGAGCCATGGGAGACCGCATCGATGCTTCCGTCAGGTGCGGCGTCGGCGCTCTGCCGAAGAAAAGCTAGTACTGATCGAAGAAGAGTTTGAGGGGGCAAGACGGTCTCGGTGGATGCTAGAACGGCACCCGCGCCGATCGCGCCGGCGAGACGGTGGACGCGATCGAGAAGGAAGTCCGCCGCATGGCCGAGGAAGGCCCGACCCAGAAGGAGCTCGACGAGGCCAAGTCGTATTTGAAGGGTTCGCAGATGCTGGCGCTCGATACCTCCTCGAAGCTCGCGCAGGCGATGCTGCAGTATCAGACCGACAAATTGCCGATCGACTACATCGAGAAGCGCAACGCCATCGTCGACGCGGTGACGCTGGACGACGCCCGCAAGGTATCGCAGCGGCTCTGGGGCCAGGGCCTGCTCACGGTCGTCGTCGGCCGCACCCCGCAGGCCGCGGCCCAGCCGGCCAGTGCCCCATCCGCCGCAACGCCGCCGCCCGCCGTCAGCCCACCGGCCGCCGCGCCATCAGCCGCAACGCCGGCAACACCTAACTAACTTTGTGTTCGTGAGGTGATATGCGATCTGAACTTCGTTGGGGTGCCGCAACAGCTGCGCTCGTTGCAAGCGGTGCCGTCAATTCGGCCGATCTTAAGCCGGCAGCAAAGGTCCCACCGGCACTGTGGAGCCGGACCGGAGGATATATCGGCGGGCACGTGGGAGGCGGCTACGGCCGGTCATCGTTTCGTGATCCCCTAGGGTCGGTCGATTTACGGTGACCTCGTCGATAGCCCTGTGTTCCTGGCCGGAGGTCAGATCGGCTACAATTGGTAGAAGGAGCCTGGGCTCTTGGCCTCGAATTGGATGCCGGCGGCGCTGTCTCGGACGGCCAAACACCTGACCAGCATCTCTGCCAGATCGTCAAAAAAGTTTCACCAACGAACCGCTTTTGGCGGACTCGTTTCTTCGTCCAGGCGAAGGGCTGTGCTTTTTCATTGTAGGCGCGGATGAAGGCAT
>NZ_JCAMOT010000150.1:0-1101 GCF_059512425.1 Bradyrhizobium sp. Leo78 | reverse complement strand
AGATTATAGGCGATCAGATTGAGCAGGAAATCGGCGGCGACGCGACCGATGCCGCGATGTTTGGTCTTGCGCATGGTCCCGTGCTGCTTGCCCCAACCGAAGATGCACTCGATCATCGCCCGGCGCGATTGTGACATGCCGTATCCCGGATGCCGCGTGGTTCGTCCGTCGATGGCGCTGTTGCGGTTCTTGCCGGTTTTGGTGACGGCCTGGTTCTGCGTCACATGCGGTGTCACGTTGATGGCACGAAGATTGGCCACGTGATCGGCGGTATCGTACGCCTTGTCCTCGCCGGCCGTGATGCGGTGGCCGGCGGCTTTGCCTTGGGCCTTCAGCATGATCTCCGAGGCGCGGCGTTCGGTCGCCAGCCCATGCCGGTTCTCCATTGTGGCATGGCCCATATAGCAGAGCTTCGCCTCCCGCCCGGCCGCCTTGCGGTAAAGCCTGCTGTTTGGATCGCTGGTACTCGCATGGGTGTCGTTCTTGCGCTTCTGGCCATGGAAGTTTGCGCCGCCATCATCGTCACCGCTACCGTCCTTGGGACGAAAGCTCTTCTGTGACGCCCAGGCTTCGATCAGCGTTCCATCCACCGAGAAATGCTCGTCCGACAGCAGCGGCTTGACCTGCGGATGGTTCAGAAGCCGGGTCATGAATTTCTTAAACACCCCGCCGTTCTGCAGCCGGTCTCGGTTCTTGGTGAAGGTGGTCGGGTCCCAGACCGGGTCGTCGGGCGAAAGCCCCACAAACCAGCGGTACAAAAGATTGTAGTCCAGTTGCTCCATCAACTCGCGTTCCGAGCGAATACCGTAGAACACCTGCAGCAGTAACGCGCTCAGCAATTGCTCCGGAGGCGTCGAGGGACGTCCTTCGCTCGCGTAGAGCTTCCCCAAGTCGCGATTCATCTCCGTCAGCACATCGCGGACGAACTGCCGGATCTTCCTGAGCGGATGGTCCGCAGGAACTCGTGCCTCCGGCGTAATGTACGAAAATAATCCGCCCTGATCCGAAAAAGCGCCCCGCATGCGAACCCCCGACGATCCATGATCGATATAGAATCATCAATCGCAGCCCCTGACGAGGGCTTTTTCAGCAGACTGCTAG
>NZ_JCAMOT010000149.1:0-1081 GCF_059512425.1 Bradyrhizobium sp. Leo78 | reverse complement strand
GTCATGTCCAACTCTTTGCAACCCAATGGACTGCAGCATGCCAGGCTTCCCTGTCTGTCTCCATCTCCTGGAGCTTGCTCAAACTCATCTCCATCAAGTCAGTGATGCCATCCAACCATCTCATCCTCTGTCATCCCCTTCTCCTCCTGCCTTCAATCTTTCCCAGCATCAGGGTCTTTTCAAATGAGTCAGCTCTTTGCATCAGGTGGCCAAAGTATTGGAGTTTCAGCTTCAGCATCAGTCCTTCCAATGAACACTTTGGACTGATCTCCTTTAGGGTGAACTGGTTGGATTTCCTTGCAGTCCAAGGGACTCTCAAGAGTCTTCTCCAACACCACAGTTCAAAAGCATCAATTCTTCAGCACTCAGCTTTCTTCACAGTCCAACTCTCACATCCATACATGACTACTGGAAAAAACCATAGCCTTGACCAAATGGACCTTTGTTGACAAAGTAATGTTTCTGCTTTTTAATATGCTGTCTAGGTTGGTCATAGCTTTTCTTCCAAGGAGTAAGCGTCTTTTAATTTCATGGCTGCAGTCACCATCTGCAGTGATTTTGGAGCCCCCCAAAATAAAGTCTGACACTGTTTCCACTGTTTCCCCATCTATTTCCCATGAAGTGATGGGACCGGATGCCATGATCTTCGTTTTCTGAATGTTGAGCTTTAAGCCAACTTTTTCACTCTCCTCTTTCACTTTCATCAAGAGGCTATTTAGTTCTTCTTCACTTTCTGCCCTAAGGGTGGTGTCATCTGCATATCTGAGGTTATTGATATTTCTCCCAGCAATCTTGATTCCAGCTTGTGTTTCTTCCAGTCCAGTGTTTCTCATGATGTACTCTGCATATAAGTTAAATAAGCAGGGTGACAATATACAGCCTTGACCTACTCCTTTCCCTATTTAGAACCAGTCTGTTGTTCCATGTGCAGTTCTAACTGTTGCTTCCTGACCTGCATACAGATTTTTCAAGTGGCAGGTCAGTTGGTCTGGTATTCCTATCTCTTGAAGAATTTTCCACAGTTTATTGTGATCCACACAGTCAAAGGCTTTGGCATAGCAGAAGTAGATGTTTTTCTGGA
>NZ_JCAMOT010000148.1:0-1171 GCF_059512425.1 Bradyrhizobium sp. Leo78 | reverse complement strand
GCTCCTTCCGCGAAACGCGGACTTCTCTTGCTTCGGGAATCATCCCGATCTTGAATCACGACTCACGTTCTATGAAAAGTGGGTACTAGGCGCGCAAGAAGTGGCGCATCCAGATCAAGCGCCTGTGAGCCGAGTGTCGCGGTCGCGACACGCTGTCCGGCCTAGGACAGGCGGGAGACGGAAAATAGCCGAGATAAATCAAGGCTCGACGTTTGGCACGAGCCTTGAAGGAAAGCCGTCGCGCATCGCCTGCCAAGGAATCGGAGTTTATGGCTTACAAGATAATCGCCTCCCAGTGCACCGTCTGCGGCGCATGTGAGTTCGAATGCCCGAACGCAGCAATCAGCCTCAAGAACGACATATATGTAATTGATCCGAAGAAGTGCACCCAATGCGAGGATCAGTGCGACACGCCGCAATGCGCCGTTATCTGCCCGGTGCCCGGCACGTGCGTGCAGGCATAAGGAGCGACCGATGAGCGGGTCCGCTGCGCGCAGCAAGGTTGAAGCGCGATCGGTGGCCGCCTTTCTGATGGGCGGCCTCGCTGGCCCCGAGCTGCGGGTGACTTACGCGATCGCGTATGCGGCGAAGGGCGCGCGCCGCGGCCGTCGTCGGGCATGGCCGGAGTCCTTGCGCGAGCGGCGGAGCGGGCAATGGTAGCCGTACAAGAGACGGTCGAGCGCGTCAGGCGCATCGACGTCGATCAGTATCGATATGGGTTCGAGACGCTTATCGAATCCGAAAAGGCCCCCAAGGGGCTCTCGGAAGATATCGTCCGCTTCATCTCAGAGAAAAAGAACGAGCCGGCCTGGATGCTGGAATGGCGCCTGGAGGCGTACCGCCGCTGGCTGACCATGACCGAGCCGACCTGGGCGCGCGTCAACTATCCCAAGATCGACTACCAGGACCTCTACTATTACGCGGCGCCGAAGCCGAAGAAGACGCTGTCATCGATCGACGAGATCGATCCCGAGATTCTCAAGACCTATGAGAAGCTCGGCATTCCCTTGCGGGAAGTCGCGATCCTCGAGGGCGTCGAGCCGCCTCCGGGCGGAGAGCCTTCGGAACAGCGGAAGATCGCGGTCGACGCCATCTTCGATTCGGTGTCGGTTGCGACCACCTTCCAGAAGGAATTGAAGAAGGCCGGCGTGATCTTCATGCCGATCTCGGA
>NZ_JCAMOT010000147.1:0-1211 GCF_059512425.1 Bradyrhizobium sp. Leo78 | reverse complement strand
CTGAAGTGCACCCTTATCGTGAGACACGATAATCAGGGACAGGTGCCCGCCGCTTGAGGCGGCAGGGCGGGTTGATGGGTTACGGCCAGGTTGCGGGGCTGCTGCGCAGCAGCCCCGCAACCTGGTAAATTTGCTTCGAACTCGGCTGGCGGCTGGTAAGCCAGGGCCGAGTGCAGCCGTTGGCGATTGTACACCTCCTCGATGAAGGCGCCGATCGCATTTCTGGCATGCGGCGCATCGCGGTAGGTCTGGCCGTTGACCTCCTCTTGCTTGAGGGTCTTCATGAAGCTCTCCGCCTTGGCATTGTCGTAGGGATTGCCGACCCGGCTCATGCTGGGAGCAATGTCGTGCTGCCGGAGGAGCTCGGTGTAGTCGCCGCAGGCGTATTGGATGCCGCGATCGGAGTGGTGGATCAGGCTGCCAGGCGTGGGTTGGCGCGCCGCCAGCGCCATCGAGAGCGCGGTGACCGCCAGACGCGCCTCCAGGTGCGTCTCCAGGGCCCAGCCGACCACCCGCCGGCTGAAGGCGTCGAGCACGATGGCGAGATAGGCGAACTCCTCCTGCAGACGGATGTAGGTGATGTCCGCCACCCAGAGCTGGTCGAGGCCATCAGGCACCATGGCGCGGGCCAGGTTCGATACCACGTGCCACGGGTGGCGCGAGTCCGTCGTGACAGGCACGAACGGCCGCTGCCGCAAGCACAGCAGATTATCCTGCTGCATCAGGCGCAGCACGCGTTTGCGGTTCACCGCAAAGCCCTCGCGGCGCAACTGCGCGGCGATCCGGCGATAGCCGTAATGCCTGTAGGCAAGCGCCAGCCGCTGGATCGCGTCTCGCACGGCGGTTTCTTCGGCACGTGGGGCGGAAGCCGCCCAATGCCGATAATAGCCGGCCCGGCTGACGCCAGCCAATCGGCACATCCGTTCGATCGTCAGCTCGCCTTGCCGCGGGGAGGTCGTCATCGCTTGGATGACCGCGTAGACCCCGTCACGCCAGGCCCGCTGCTCGGCCGGCGTGCTTCCTTGACCCGCCGCAAGGCTTGCCGAAAAAAATCCAGTTCAATCTGCTGCTGGCCGATCTTGCGCTCAAGTTCGGCAATGCGCTCGGGCGCGCCACGGTCGGCCGCCGCAACATCACGCGCCCGCGCCCTCACGCTCGGTGCAACCGCATCGCTCTTGCGCGGACGCCCCAACGGCCGCAGCGCCTCCGCC
>NZ_JCAMOT010000146.1:0-1285 GCF_059512425.1 Bradyrhizobium sp. Leo78 | reverse complement strand
CGAAGCCTACCGCGCGCTACGAGTTCAGCGATCAGGACACGTTCCACCTGCAGCTTCGCGCCCAGCGGAACTTCTGAGGCCTTTTTGCAGCGAAAAGCCTGACAAGTCGCTCGGTATGTCTCGATCTAGGCGTCGGTAAAACCGGGGTATTGGACAGCTAGAGCGTTTCACGTTTTGATGGAAGCATATCCTGCGTTGGCGAAGTAGTTGCTGCATTCGGTAGGCTGGATCGAGGCGACGAGATCGCCGAGGTGTCGCCAAATGTCTTCGAGGGTGCGCTTCTGGGCGATGCGCATCCAGTGCTTGATCTTGGCGAAGTCTGTTCGATCGGATTGAGGTCGGGTGAGTAAGGCGGCAGATACCAGAGTCTGGCGCCGGCGCCTTTGATGATGCGACGCAGAGCAGCCGACTTGTGGCTGCCGAGATTATCCATGATCACGATGTCGCCCGGCTTGAGAACTGGAACAAGCTGCTGTTCGACATAAGCTCGGAAGCATTCGCCATTGATCGGCCCGTCGAAGACGCAGGGAGCGACGAGGCTGTCAGAGCGCAAGGCGCCGAGAAAGGTCAGCGTCCGCCAATGGCCGTGGGGTGCAAAACACCCCGCACCCGTTCGCCCTTCGGGCCCCACCCGCGCAAGGGAGCCATGCTGGTCTTGATCCAGGTCTCATCGATGAAGACCAGGCGCTGGGGATCGAGGCCCGCCTGCCACGACTGCCAGCGGCGGCGCCCGCGCGCGATGTCCGAGCGGGCCTGCTCAAGGGCGAACAGCGTTTTTTTTGAACCGCAGGCCTTCGCGCCGCAGGAATGTCCAGACCGCATTGTGCGAAACCTCGACCCCACGGGCAGCAAGTTCGTCCTTCAGCTTGTGCAGCGTCAGATACGGCGTCTGGCTGATCCGTTCCTTGATGAAGGCGCGATGCGGTTCCAGCACCGGCTTGCGGTATCCGCCTATCTTTCCGGGCGCCACTGAACCCGTCGCACGATAGCGCTGTAACCACTTCACCACCGAGGACACCGCCACGCCAAATCGCGTTGCAACCGCCCGGCAGCTTTCACCCGCACCTACGGCTGCAACAACACGCTCACGCAGATCATTGGAAAGAGGTCGGCTCATCAGATGCTGGTCCCCAGACCCAGCCAACATCTTGAATCACAAACCGGCCCGCAAGGGAATCCCTACCGATTCAGCCTAGCCATGAACCGCTCTAGGACAAGATGGGCTGACGTCCGTGGCGCGGGAACTGCAACATCGGTATGTCCGACTTGATTTGCGACCGTATCG
>NZ_JCAMOT010000145.1:0-1319 GCF_059512425.1 Bradyrhizobium sp. Leo78 | reverse complement strand
TGAGCAACCGGCGACATAGGTAACAGTTCAGACCGACGACATAGGTAACACAATTCTCGTTTCGTTCAGGTCTGTTGTTGTTGAGGCTGTGGACCCTGAGGGCAACGCGCAGCGTTGTCCTCAAGTCCACAGCCTTTTGCTTTACGTTTGGGTCTTCGGAGCTGGTCATCGCGGTGAGCGATCGTGCCGAGCACGATCGGGCCATAGCTGACGGTCCAGCCGTCCTGGTCCTCGGCCAAGCCGACAGGCTCGCCGATCAGTGCTTCGCTGATATAGATCGTGTTGCCCTGCCACTTGATCTCTCCGTTGTGCCGGACCGAGCGAACGTCCTGGTCATCAGCGTATTCCGGCTTGCGCAAGATACCGTGGAAGCGGCGCGAGGAGGCCTGGTAACGGTCGGCTGGCGTGGCATTGTCGAGCGATTGGTGCGGACGCTCTTGGTTGTAGAGATGCTGGAAGCTGCGCAAGCGCTTGAGCTGCTCGCGCATGGTGGGAGCCGGCGGATTGGCAACGTCTTGCAGCAGGGTCAGGTGCATGCGCTCGTGGCGGCCGTTCTGCTGAGGTTTGCCCGGCGCAATGCGCTCCGGCGTCACGCCGGCCTTGATCAGCTTGACCGACAGCCGCGACAATCCTCCGGCGCCGCGCGAGGCAAACGGCGAGCCGTTGTCCGAGCGCATGTAATGCGGCAATCCAAACTCGCGGAACGCCGCGTCCAGCACCGGCCAGACATGATCCGTGTCGGTGTGTGCCAGAGCCTGGCAGCGCAGCAGATAGCGGCTGTAGGCATCTGTGATCGTCAGCGGCTCGCAGCGCATGCCGTCCCCGGTCAGGAACCAGCCCTTGAAATCGATACACCACACATCGTTGGCCGCCTCGCAGCCGGCAAAGGGCGCGCTCGAGGGCGGGCTGCGGCGGCGCAACTTGCGCTTCACCGTCAGCCCCTCACGGTCGAACAGCTCGCCGATCGTGCTGGCCGCTGGCCATGCCGTCCGGGGTGACTTCCGTTCGAGAAAGGCAAGGACCTTGACCGGTCCCCAGGTCGGATGCGCCCGACGCACCTCAAGGCAGCGTTCGGCGACCTCCTCCGCAATGCTCTGCGGACGATGCAGGGGAGCTCGCGGACGATCGAACAGACCGGCCGCCCCTTCTTCCTCGAACCGCGCAAGCCATTTGTAGCCCACCCGACGGCTCACTCCGAACCGCCGGCACACCGCCGCAAATGACTCCTCGTGCTTTTGCGCCGCCACCACAAACCGCATCCGTTCATCCACAGCACAGGTCTCCATCCAACCCATCGGCAAGCTCCTCCTTGCCGATCA
>NZ_JCAMOT010000144.1:0-1347 GCF_059512425.1 Bradyrhizobium sp. Leo78 | reverse complement strand
TGAAATGGACCCGCGGAGCGGGACCGCTTGAACCGGTTTGTTAGTTGGAAACTGACTGCTCCTGATCCCTTTCTATCACGCAGCCAGAGACGCTGTCTGCTGCAGTTGCTGTGGGCATGTGGTCAACGCGGCAGCGTTGTCCACCATGTCCACAGCCTTCGCGGCCTGCATCCGTTCGCGCCAGACCGCCATCGGCGTGCGATAGCCGTGCGCCTGATGAAGGCGACGATCGTTGTAGAAGGCGATCCAGCTTGCGACCCCTGCCTTGGCCTCGCGGCCGTCGGCATAGCCTCTGAGATAGATGTCCTCATGCTTGAGCGACCGCCACAGCCGCTCGATGAAGACGTTGTCGATCCAACGACCGCGGCCATCCATGGAGATCCTGATCCCTGCGCCCGCCAACGCGCCGGTGAAGGCCGCACTGGTGAACTGGCTGCCCTGGTCGGTGTTGAAAATCTCCGGCGTGCCGTACTTCGCCAGCGCCTCTTCCAGCGCCGCCACGCAGAACCAGACGTCCATCGTGTTCGACAACCGCCACGCCAGGACCGCACGGCTCGCCCAGTCGATGATGGCGACGAGATAAAGAAAGCCGCGGCCGATGGGCAGATACGTGATGTCGGCCGCCCATACCTGGTTTGGCCGGTCGATCGTCAAGTTGCGCAACAGATAGGGATAGATCTTGTGGCCCGGCGCCGGCCTCGTAGTGTTCGGCCTTGGTCCCAGCGCCGCAATGCCCATCTTGCGCATCAACCGCTTGCGATTGACCTGAAGCCCCTCAACCTTCAGCATCGCGGTCATTCGCCGCGAGCCCAGGAACGGCCAGGCGGTGAACAACTCGTCGATCCGCCGCATCAGGGCAAGGTCGTTGTCGTTGGCCGGCCGTGGCGGCCGGTAGACCCCAGAGCGCGCGATGCCAAGTAACATGCATTGCCGGCGGATCGACAGCGCCATGTCGGCGTGATCGAGCATTCCTCGACGGTCCGGCGTGCTCATCTTCCGGACCTCCGCGCTAAAAAATCGCGCTCGACTGTCAGTTGTCCAATCTTGGCATGCAGCTTCTCGATCTCGCGTTCGCGCGCGTCCTCGCTCTCCCGCCCGACACCCGCGTCAAAGGCCCGGGCCGCCTGGTCCAGCAGTTGCTTCTTCCAGGCATAGATCTGGTTCGGGTGAACCTCATAGCGCTGGGCCAGATCGGCCACCGTCGCCTGTTCCCGCACCGCTTCCAGCGCGATCTTTGCCTTCAGTGCCGCGTCGATCTTGCGTCTCGTCTTTGTCGTCATCATGCGCTCCGTCTATCAAACGGAGCAGCCCCTTCCAACTAAGCACGTGGTCCCACAATCGGGGTCC
>NZ_JCAMOT010000143.1:0-1377 GCF_059512425.1 Bradyrhizobium sp. Leo78 | reverse complement strand
ATCCACGGTCTCGAACATGTCGCGCATGCGCTGCTCGCTGACCGGGCTTTCGACCACCACCACGAGCTCCGGCTTGTTGGAGGAGGCGCGCACCAGGCCCCAGCTGCCGTCCTCCACCGTGACGCGCACGCCGTTGACGGTGACAAGATCGCGGATCGCCTGGCCGCCGATCTTGGCGCCCTGCTGTTGCAGGCCTTCAAAGTGCTTCACCACGGCGTCGACCACGCCGTATTTGGCCTCATCGGCGCAATGCGGTGACATCGTCGGCGACGACCAGGTCTTGGGCAGCGCGTCCTTCAGGTCGGCCATCGACTTGCCGGGCGCGCGGTCGAGCATCTCGCAGATCGCGATCGCCGAGACCAGGCCGTCGTCATAGCCGCGGCCGAACGGTTTGTTGAAGAAGAAGTGGCCGGATTTCTCGAAGCCGGCGAGCGCGCCAAGCTCGTTGGTGCGGCGCTTCATGTAGGAGTGGCCGGTCTTCCAATATGCGGTCTTCGCGCCTTGCTGCTGCAGCACCGGATCGGTGATGAACAGGCCGGTCGACTTCACGTCGACCACGAACTGCGCGTCCTTGTGGATCGCCGACATGTCGCGCGCCAGCATCACGCCGACCTTGTCGGCGAAGATCTCCTCGCCGGTGTTGTCGACCACGCCGCAGCGGTCGCCGTCGCCGTCGAAGCCGAGGCCGACATCGGCCTTGTGCTGCAAGACCGCGTCGCGGATCGCGTGCAGCATCTCCATGTCTTCCGGGTTCGGATTGTATTTCGGGAAGGTGTGGTCGAGCTCGGTGTCGAGCGGAATCACCTCGCAGCCGATCGCCTCCAAGACCTGCGGCGCGAACGCGCCGGCGGTGCCGTTGCCGCAGGCCGCCACCACCTTGAGCTTGCGCTTAAGCTTCGGCCGGCTGGTGAGGTCGGCGATGTAGCGCGCCGGGAAATTCTCGTGGAACTGGTAGCCGCCGCCGGCCTTGCTGGTGAAGCTGGCGCCGAGCACGATCTCCTTCAGCCGCGTCATCTCGTCGGGCCCGAAGGTCAGCGGGCGGCTCGCCCCCATCTTGACGCCGGTCCAGCCATTGTCGTTGTGGGAGGCGGTCACCATGGCAACGCAGGGCACGTCGAGGTCGAACTGCGCGAAATAGGCCATCGGCGTCACCGCGAGCCCGATGTCGTGCACCTTGCAGCCCGCGGCCATCAGGCCGGAGATCAACGCATATTTGATCGCGGCGGAATAGCCGCGGAAATCGTGGCCGGTGACGATCTCCTGCTTGACCCCGAGTTCCGCAATCAGCGCGCCGAGCCCCATGCCCAGCGCCTGCACGCCCATCAGATTGATTTCCTTGCCGAACAGCCAGCGCGCGTCATATTCGCGAAACCCGGT
>NZ_JCAMOT010000142.1:0-1396 GCF_059512425.1 Bradyrhizobium sp. Leo78 | reverse complement strand
GTGAAGTTGCCGGTCGCGTCTTTGAGGTAGCCCATGAGGAACGGTCCGGCGAAGCCGGACAGATTGCCGAGCGCATTGATCGCGGCGATCCCGGCCGCAGCCGAAGTGCCCGTCAGGAAGGCGCTCGGTATTGGCCACAGCAGTGGGGGCGTTGCGGAGACGCCGATCTGGCTCAGGCAGAGCAAGCCCAGCACCAGCGCCGGCGCGGAGACGAGGCCCGCGCCCGCAAGGCCGACCGCGGCGAGGAACATGGCAAAGCAAACGTGCTCCCGACGCTTCAATGTGCGGTCGGAGTTGCGGCCCAGCAGCACCATCCCGACGGCGCCAAACAAGAAAGGCACCGCAGACAGCAGGCCGGTCTGGAAGTTGCTCACGCCGAAGTTCTTGATGATCGTCGGCAAGAAAAACGCCACACCATAGCTCGCCGCGTTCAGACAGAAGTAGACGAACGCGCAGGCAAGGACGCGGAGGTCGGTGAGCGCCTTAACGATGCCCACATGCTCGACCGCCACCTTGTGCTGCCTTTCAGCCTCCAGCCGTCGTTCGAGCCAGCCCCTCTCGTCGTTGGCGAGCCACGCCGCGAGCGCCGGCCGGTCGGTCAGGTAAAAGATGACCCCGAAAGCCATTAGGATCGAGGGCAAGGCTTCGAGGATGAAAAGCCATTGCCAGCCATCGAGTCCGGCGCCGGAAATGTTCAGCAGAGCCCCGGAGATCGGTCCGCCCGCAATCGACGAGAACGGGATGGCCAGCATGAACAGCGAGACAACCCGGGCCCGATAGACCGATGGGAACCATAGTGTCAGGTAGAAAATGATCCCGGGAAAGAAACCCGCCTCGGCGAGACCGAGCAGGAAACGGAGGATGTAGAACACCCATTCGGTCGAGATCCCGGTGGCCGCTGAGATCGGGGCGATGAAGGCGAACAGAGCAGAGATGATCCCCCAGCTTAACATGATGCGAGCGATCCAGAGCCGTGCGCCGAACCTGTCCAGCGCGAGGTTGGATGGTACTTCGAACAGAAAGTAGGAGATGAAGAACAGGCCCGCGCCAAAGCCGTAAGCCGCTTCCGACAGGCCGAGCGCCGAGTTCATCTGGAGTTTGGCGAAACCGACGTTTACCCGGTCGAGGTACGCGACGAAGTAGCAGACGAACAGGAAGGGCAGCAACCGCCACATCAGCTTGCGGATGGTCCTTGCTTCGATCTCGTCCATGGCACCGCTACCTCCCTGCTCTTGGCTAGTGGGGGAGCGCTCAGGCGGCCAATCGTACATGGCGGTGCGGCTGAACACGACCTCGATACCCCAAGTTCATTCGCGGGATTTGGTTCCCGGCTTACCGGTCGCGCCACGCGGCGGCGTTACGCGCTTCGTGCAGTCAAGCAACGGCGTCACCAAGC
>NZ_JCAMOT010000141.1:0-1402 GCF_059512425.1 Bradyrhizobium sp. Leo78 | reverse complement strand
AGAGCTATGGCCGAAATTGGGTGATGGGGCCGATCAGGCGGCGCGGTTAGCTGGCGTCGTCGATTCTGCGACGCCGTCGGTAAATTTGACGCCGGCAATGACCCTTGGCAACTGATTTTCGCCCTTCAGCCGGCGCCAGGTTTTGGCGGCGCTCATGACGAGCTTGAAGACCATGAGCCTTGCCGTCTTGTGCGACAGGCTTCCCTTGGAGCGGACGGTCCGGTGGCGGACTGTGGCGAAGACGCTTTCGATCGGGTTGGATGTGCGCAGGTGGTCCCAATGCTCGGCCGGGAAGTCGAAGAAGGCCAGCAACTCGTCGCGGTCCTTCGTCAGGCAGTCGACCGCCTTTGGGTATTTGACGGCGTACTTGTCGACGAAGACGCCAATCGCAGCTTCGGCGCTCGCCCGATCCGGCGCATCGCGGATCTCGCGGAGATCGGCCTTCATGTTCGGCTGCACCGACTTCGGCACCTTATTGAGCACGTTCAGGACCTTGTGCTGCCAGCAGCGCTGATGACGGGTGGAAGGAAAGAGTTCTTCCAGGGCCTTCCAGAAGCCGAGCGCACCGTCGCCGACAGCGATCCGCGGCGCGATGGA
This sequence comes from Bradyrhizobium sp. Leo78, assembly GCF_059512425.1. NCBI lineage: Bacteria > Pseudomonadati > Pseudomonadota > Alphaproteobacteria > Hyphomicrobiales > Nitrobacteraceae > Bradyrhizobium > Bradyrhizobium sp. Leo78. The sequence goes on along the minus strand of NZ_JCAMOT010000141.1, from coordinate 805 downwards.
CAGCCCGCGCGCTTTCAGATCGACGAGCAGTTCGCGCCAGCTCTGCGCGCTCTCCCGTACGCCGACCTGAAAGCCGACCAGTTCCTTCCTGCCTTCCGGCGTCGCACCGATGACGACCAGCATGCAGGCGGCATCCTCCTCCATGCGCGCCTGAAGATAGACACCGTCGGCCCAGATGTAGACGTAGCGCCGGGCCGACAGGTCGCGCCGTTGCCAGCGATCATAGTCGACCTGCCACTCCTCCTTCAGCCGTCCGACCACCGACGGCGACAGGTTCGGGGCATCCTTGCCGAGCAAGGCGCCAAGCGCCTCCTGGAAATCGCCGCTCGAGATGCCGCGCAGGTACAGAACCGGCAGCAGGGCATCCAGGCTCTTCGTCCGCCGTGCCCATCTTGGCAGGATCGCCGACGTGAACGTGATGCGATCCTCGCCCGAGGCCTCCAAACCCCGGTCGCGTACCTTGGCTCGCCGGACCTCGACAGGACCAATCCCTGTCTGGATCGAACGAGACGGGCCAAAGCCATGCCGGACAAGCCGGTCACGCCCATCCGGCAGCTTCAAATCGGCATGATCGCTCAGAAAGTCGGCGACCTCCGCCTCGATCGCCCGCGCAAGAAGCTGGCGTGCTCCATGCCGCAAAATACTCGTCAGTGGATCATCCATCGCGCCAGGCTGGCGAAGCTCTACAATCTTGCTATTCTCGTTCATGGCGTATCGCTCTGCATAAGAGGTTCTGGCTGGCTGGTTACCCGCCTCGATACGCCGCCCTTCTCAGGCCGTCATCACCCAGATTCCGCCATAGCTC
>NZ_JCAMOT010000140.1:0-1417 GCF_059512425.1 Bradyrhizobium sp. Leo78 | reverse complement strand
CCCGGTGACCGGCTATCTAATGCACACATCTTTGTTGCGAAGATCGGCGAAGACTGATTCCCTGGCGGGAGGCGGTCTTGTGGAGAGCGGTCGCATGTGGAGGTGGGGCTGGGGCGATTTGGCGATCGTCGCCTGGAAAAAGGGGGGCCGCATTGCATGCGGCGCTCGTTCGACGGCCTGGTTCGTGCATTCGACGCCTTGCAGGGAGCCGAGCGCAGGAGGTCCGCTTCACGCGTTTTCTGCGCAATGATCGGGTGAGCGTCGCAGAGATGGCGAGCCATGCGGCTTCGCGCACGGCGGAACGTGTTGCCGGTCGCGAGATCATCGTGGTTCAGGATACCAGCGAACTGATTCTTGGCGGACGGCGCGCCAAAGCCAACGGTTATGGACCTGTCGGCAAAGGCGGCGGAACACGGGGCCTGCTTTTGCATGCGGCGCTCGCACTCGATGCCGGCACTGATGCGTTACTGGGTCTTGTTGATGCGCAGGTCTGGAATCGGGACAAGGGCAAGGTGACGCCCCGGCGATCGCGAGCAACAACAGACAAAGAGTCCCAGCGTTGGCTGTCCGCGACGGTTCAAGCCAGCGCGGCCTTATCGACCGCGCAAAGCATCACCGTGATCTCCGACCGGGAAAGCGACATCTACGAGCATTTCGCGCGACGTCCGGCGAATGTGGAGTTGCTTGTCAGGGCAAACTGGAATCGGAAGATCAAACTGAAGTCCGGAGCTTTTGCGAAGCAGTTTGCATTTGTTGATGGCTTGCCGGAAGCCGCCCGGTTCAGCGTGACGATTCCTGCGGCGCCGGGCCGCAAGGAGCGGAGAGCCGAGCTTGCCTTGCGCTTCTCGCCGATCATGCTATGCCGGCCCCATCCCAGCCCTGCCCCAGATCTGCCCGACATGATCCGCCTGACCATGGTGGACGTTCGGGAGGTGTCATCGACCCATGACGGCGAGCCGATCCATTGGCGGCTTCTCACCACGCATGTCGTAAGAAGCCCGAAACAAGCACGTCGGATCGTCGACCTCTATCGCAGGCGTTGGACCATCGAGGAGTTCTTCCGCACGCTCAAATCCGCCGGTTTTGATATCGAGGAAGCCGACATTGGCGAACCCGAGGTCATGATCAAGTTCGTCGCCGCAGCTACCGTAGCGACGGTCACGATCATGCAACTGGTTCGCGCCCGTGACGGCACGACCGAGGAAGAACTAACCGAGGCCTTCGAGCCGGATGACCAGCCTGTGCTGGAAGCCCTGTCTTCTCAACTCGAGGGGGCCACTGCGAAGCAAAAGAACCCGCATCCAAAAGGCACTCTCGCCTTCGCTGCCTGGGTCATTGCTCGGCTTGGAGGATGGACCGCCTACTATGGAAAGCCTGGTCCAAAGGTGATGCGCCTGGGCCTCGAAGCCTTCCGTCG
>NZ_JCAMOT010000139.1:0-1445 GCF_059512425.1 Bradyrhizobium sp. Leo78 | reverse complement strand
TGGTGCCCCTGGCCGATAATTGCCTAGAGCCATAACCACTTGAATTTGAAGCCACTTTTGTCGGCGATTGTTGCCGATACCAGCACAAATACCAGCAGGATGCGGACGGCATTAGCTCGCAAAAAACAGCAAACGATCTGCGCCGGCACGGTCCGTGCTCAACAATCGCCCGAATCGAACCGGGCTCAAACTCGAAACCTTTGCAGGAGGCAGGCGAGCGTTTATTCAGCGGCTTTCAGTCTTTCGAAGTGGAGTAATCGAAATCGGGAGTTTGACTCCCACTCTCTCCGCCATCATTTTCCGGCAGCGCAGAAGTTATTTGAGCGCGCAGCCACGTGCCGCGATCAGAGACAATCCTCGATCCGGATCGGCAGCTTGCGAATGCGCTTGCCGATGGCGTCGTAGACGGCGTTGGCGATCGCGGCCTGGATGCCGGCGGTGCCGAGCATACCGATGCCCTTGACGCCGCCGGGGAGATGCGGGTCGTCCTCGTCGATCATGGCGACGTCGAATGCGGGCATGTCGGCATGAACCGGAATGAGATAGTCGGTGAACGACTTGCCGAGGATGCTGCCGGTCGCAGCATCGGTCACGGTCTGCTCATGCAACGCCATGCCGATGCCGCCGATGAGACCGCCGATATACTGGCTCTTCGCCAGCAGCGGATTGAGGATGCGCCCGGCCGCAAAGGCACCGCAGACGCGGCGGACGCGCATCTCGCCGAGCTCGGGATCGACGCCGATCTCGACAAAGATCGCGCCATATCCCATGCCGGTTGCCGCAAGTTTCTGATGATCGGTCGCCGGGCTCTCGCCCTCAGCCTCGAGGCCATCAGTGGCGGCACGTGCGAGGACATCGGTGAGCCTCTCGCTGGCGTTGCCGGAGCGGCTGCGGATCATCCCGTCGGCGAATTCGAGATCCTCCGGCGGCTTGCCGCCGAGCGGCGAGGTGGTGTCGGCCGTTGCGATGCTCGCGAGCGCCGCGCGCAGCTTCGACGTCGCCGCTTCAATGGCGGGAAAGATGCTCGCCGTGACCTGCGATCCGCCGGAGAAAGGGCCGTCCGGCAAGTCGGTGTCGCCGAGCTCGACGGTGATCTTGTCCATGCTTAAGCCGAGTGCATCGGCTGCGATCTGGCCGAGCGTGGTGTAGGTGCCCGAGCCCATGTCCTGTGTCCCGCACTGGACCAGCAGCGAGCCGTCGGCGCGTAGCGCGACGCGCGCGTGGCAGGCCTGGCGGATTGCCGGATAGAGCGTCGTCGCCATGCCGAAGCCGATTTTCCAGCGGCCGACTTTGGCTGCCGATCGCGCACGGCGCTCGGCCCAGCCGAAACGCTCGGCGCCGACGCGATAGCATTCGCGAAGGCTGTTGCTGCTCCAGGGCCGGCCGTTCTCCTGGTCGTGATCAGCAAAATTGTTGAGGCGCAATTCGAGCGGATCGACTCCGAG
>NZ_JCAMOT010000138.1:0-1454 GCF_059512425.1 Bradyrhizobium sp. Leo78 | reverse complement strand
GGCCTCTTCGCGCCGGCGCTCGGCGTCGCGGCGCTTCTGCTCCTTCTCGAATTCGGCGGCGGCCTTTCGCGCGTCGCGTTCGCTGATCTTGGGAGAGGTTCGCTTCGCCCGCGTCGGCCGACGCCTTTCCCGCCGAGCTCCGTTCTCGCCAGATCCCAAATCCGAAGGGAGATCAGAGTGCTCGGCGAAGCGCCCGTTAGATCCAGCGGGGCGCTTGAGCACCACGCCCGGCTTGGACATCGTCACGGCGATAACGTCCGGATCGTGCGTCTCCTTGGCGATGCCCTGGTGGAAAAGATTGCTGCCGGCTCCCCAGGCCTCGAGCGCCGCCTTCATCGAAGGCGCCGCGATCGCGAGATCGAAGAAGCCGAGAGACGTCTGAAATGTCTTGAGCTTCCTGACCATGAGGCGTGCAGGCTCGCGGAGTCTCCTACCGCCGGCGAGCGACCCAGACCCCAAGCAGGAAGGCAGCGAAGAGCGACTGCAACGGAGCGTTCATGGTGATCTCGCGCAGCCGATCGGCCCAGCGCATCGCGGCATCTTGTGAAGGCGAATCGACGGGTCGCCGGCGCGTTTCCGAAGTCCGCTCGACGCCGTCCTCGTTGATCAGCCCGGAGGCTTCCGTCATTGCCGAGGCTTCTTTCATGTCCATGCGGCTCTCCTACTCTGGCGTCAGGCGGACTTCCGTTGCGGCCTGGCCGCCGGCTTCTTCGCGGTCTCCTCCTTCGCCTTCTTGCCGGCAATCGGCATCAGCATCTCCTTTTGCCCAGCCGCCTTTTTCGCCTTCTTGGTGGACTTCTTCGGAGCCTTGGTCTCGTCCGCGGCGCTGCCGACGCTGCGCCGCAGCGCTTCCATCAGGTCGACGACGTTGTCGCCACGCGGCCGCTCCTTTGGGGTGATCGGCTTGCCGGCTCGCTTCTGGTTGATAAGGTCGATCAAAGCCGTCTCGTACTGGTCCTCGAACTTGTCTGGCTCGAAACGGCCGCTCTTCTGGTTCACGATGTGCTTGGCGAGATCGAGCATGTCTTTCGTGACTTTGACGTCCTGGATCTCGTCGAAATACTCATCTTCGGAGCGGACTTCGTACGGATATCGCAGCAACGACCCGACCAGGCCCTTGTCCAGCGGCTCGAGCGCGATGATGTGCTCGCGGTTCGTCAGCACCACCCGCCCAATCGCAACCTTGTTCATCTCGCGAATGGTCTCGCGGATTACCGCAAAGGCGTCGTGGCCGACCTTGCCATCCGGCCGGAGATAGTAAGGGCGGATCAAGTAGCGCGGGTCGATTTCTTCACGATCGACGAACTCGTCGATGTCTATGGTCCGGGTGGATTCGAGCACCACCTCCTCGAGCTCTTCCTTCGACACCTCGATGAAGGTTTCCTTGTCGAGCATGTAGCCCTTGACGATGTCCTCGTTAGCGACCTCCTCGCCAGTATCGGCGTCGACTTTCA
>NZ_JCAMOT010000137.1:0-1585 GCF_059512425.1 Bradyrhizobium sp. Leo78 | reverse complement strand
CTTTCAATTACCCACAAATTCTCCTCCGACCATGGCGCCCAGCGCGATGTCAGTGAGGCGTGACAGCCCGCGCCACATGACGGTATTGCCAGGCGGCGGATCGCTGGCGCGGGCGAGATAACCGCCGAGCCGGGCGATCTTGATCAGATAGTGCGAGAGCATTTTCTTTTTTGCTTTTGGTTTGTCGTTGACGAGGCGATCGAGCACGTCGATTTCAGTCGCGGTCAACACGACGGTTGGCGGCGTGTCTGGGGCGGAACGGTTGAGCATCGTCATCCAGAAGACCCGCCAACTCAGGATGCAAAAGAGCGAGATCAGATTGGTCAGACGCTGGGCGGTCCTGAGCTTCGACTCCTCAGCTTTGCAGCCCGATTTGAGGATCTTATGGAACACCTCGATCTTCCATCTCAAACCATACCATTCGAGCTTCTCAATGGCGTCGGTGCGGGAACCAACGGGCAGGTCGGTGATCAGCTTCCAATCGATCTTCTTTCTGTTTTTCGGCGTCCCGCGCTCTTCGGCGTGGATCACCGTCAGGGTTAGAGCGGGATAGCGCTTCTGCTTTCCGATCGGCGGCAGGACGCGAATTTTGCGATACCTGATCTCAAGAACGGCCTGGTCGGGATCGCCGTTGCTGTCTCTGACTTCGATGCGATGGAGCCCTTTGATGGCGACCTCGTCCATTTCGTCGGCGATCGTGTGATCCCCGTCTCCAGCCAAGCGGTCGACGCAGGTCCTGATCAGGAAATGAGTTCCGATCTCCTGTGCTGCGCAGAAAAGCTCGTAAATGTCACTCTCGCGATCACCAATATGGATGCATCGTCCCGGATGATCCAACAGCTGCGTAGACTGCTTGAGATTTTCCAACCACCGGACGCTTTCCTTTTTCTCGATGGGAATCCGGGTCGGATTGATCTTCTTTTTAAGTGCTGCCGTCCCCTTGAATTTCTTCCGGGTCCAGAACTTAACGGCCGCCAACCCCAGCGGCACCCCCTCGATTGTCACCGCGAGGCTCGAATGCATCAGGATGCCGCAAACCGTGTGCGATCGGAGGCGCCCCGCCTTATCCCGTCCACTGTTTATGCTCTTGGTGATGCCGATCGCTTCTGACTTCTCGCGTTGATAGCTGAACTCGGTTGTATCGTGCAGCACAAGAACGAGACCTTCCGCGGCGGCGGCCCGATCACGTGTCGATTGGAAATGACCGGCCAGAATGTCTGCTTCGCTGACCCGCTCATTAGAGAAGAAGCGGTAGGCTGCCTTGGTATTCGCCCAATCCTGGCAGACGAGCGGAATGCTTTGTCCCATGGCGCTTCCAATCTGCGTGAGCAGTTTGCGGAATCTGTCGCCGAGCCGCGCGTCCCTAAACTCGCATCCACTACTCTCTCGATCAATCCAACATTCACCTTCCAAGGACCGCAAACAGCCTTTCGCCGATCGATCCCTTAATGTCAGGCCCATAGAGCACCCCCTCGCGAATCAGGTGCTCAGCAAGGAATCACAAGTGATTCTTTCGATTCAAGATTTCGCCGATCAGCGGATCAGCCCGAGTGGTCAAAGTTATGGGTAATTGAAAGCTTCACCG
>NZ_JCAMOT010000136.1:0-1617 GCF_059512425.1 Bradyrhizobium sp. Leo78 | reverse complement strand
GGCTCGATCGCGCGACGCGCGATCATCGCAGCCAGCCAGTTGCCGATATCCCCTTCGGTCGAGCGTTGCGCGAGCAGGAGATCACGCAACATTGCGCCCTCATCGCTCTCATTGCGCTTGAAACGCAAGAGCAACTCCTCGGCGTTCATCCGAACCGACGGGAAGTACTGCTCCACCAATGCCGCCAGCTCATGGCTTGACAGACCGACCTTCTCGGAAAGAAGACCACCATCCATCGTGGCGAGCGCCAGAATGGACGCCAGCGCGTGGCGATCGAAATTGCTATCACTGGTTGTGTCGGCATCTGCGGGGTGCGCCCCAGTGAGCAGGCGATAGGTCGCAATTCCCCTATGCCGCCCACCGTTCACATCACTCGCTCTGGCAGCCATAAGCGGAAAGAATTGCGCTTCGAACATTGATGGCCGACCTTTCCACCGCGATCAAGTATGCTCTGCTGCATCGTGATGCTGGTCACGAGATCTTTCGCCGGAACGCCGGCCTCCCTCATTAAGCATTGGGAAAGCCGGCCTCCATCGGTATGCTCTTTACTCGGCGGCGAGCTCGGCGGCGGTCTTGCCGACGATGGACTCGTCAACTGGCTTCATGATGCCGTGCTCCATCAGCATGTCCTCCAGCTCATCCATGGAGATCGGGGTAGGGATGATGCCTTTGCCGCCATTGTGGTGGATCCTGGTCGCAAGATTGCGATAGTGATCGGCTTGCTGGGACTCCGGCGCATACTCCAGCACGGTCATGCGGCGCAGCTCCGCGTGCTGCACGACGTTGTCGCGCGGCACGAAATAGATCAGCTGGGTGCCGAGCTTCTTGGCGAGCGCCTCCGCCAGTTCCAGCTCCTTATCTGTCTGTCGCTCGTTGCAGATCAGGCCGCCGAGCCGCACGCCACCAGAGTTGGCATACTTCAAAATGCCCTTGGAAATGTTATTGGCGGCATACATTGCCATCATCTCGCCGGACATGACGATGTAGATTTCCTGCGCCTTATTCTCGCGGATCGGCATCGCAAAACCGCCGCAGACGACGTCGCCGAGCACATCATAGGAGACGTAGTCGATGTTCTCATAGGCGCCGTTCTCTTCCAGGAAGTTGATCGAGGTGATGACTCCGCGGCCAGCGCAGCCGACGCCCGGCTCCGGACCACCCGACTCGACGCAGCGGATGTCCTGATACCCGATCTTCATGACGTCGTCGAGTTCAAGGTCCTCGACGCTGCCGGCACTCGCCGCCAGGCTCAAAATCGTGTCCTGTGCTTTCGCGTGCAGGATCAGGCGGGTCGAGTCCGCCTTGGGATCGCAGCCCACGATCAGGATCTTGTGGCCCATTTCGGCCAGCGCCGCCAGCGTGTTCTGCGAGGTGGTCGACTTGCCGATGCCACCCTTGCCGCAGAACGCGATTTGTCTCAGTGAAGACATGTTGCTCTGCATCAACCGATTTGCCAAAGTTTGCGCGCTGGCTCGCGCGCCAGCTTTGTTTCTCTCTCAGAAACGAGGCACACGGGTTCAAGGGAAGGAGAGCATCGCTCGTCTTGCGCGTCTGCGTGCACTCAGCCCTCACTCAGTGTTGCTGCATCGTAATAGCAACCCCCGTGCCAAGGCTGTC
>NZ_JCAMOT010000135.1:0-1643 GCF_059512425.1 Bradyrhizobium sp. Leo78 | reverse complement strand
GCGAGCTCACGGCGGCGGTGGTAGAGCGCTATCGATCGGCAGGGCGGGCAGATAAGGGGCGCATACTCGACGAGCTTTGCGCGGTGACCGGCTGGCATCGCAAGCACGCGGTCCGGGCGCTTGCCAGCCATGTCGCAATTTCGCCGGAGGCCAGGCGGCAGCGAAGGCCGACCTACGGCGCCAAGATCAGGGATGCGCTGGTGGCCTTGTGGGAGGTCTCGGATCGAATCTGCGGCAAGCGGCTGAAGGTAATGATTCCGACGTTGCTGCCTTCGCTGGAGCGGCATGGCCGGCTCAAGCTCGACCAGGCGGATCGGGCGCTGGTGCTCGGCGTCAGCGCAGCCACGATTGATCGCCTGCTGGTCGAGACCAAGACGGCCGCGGCCGGCGGTAAGCGCCGGCGGGTCGGCTTTTATTCGGCGGTCCGCCGTGAAGTGCCGATCCGGACGTTCAATGACTGGCACGATCCGCCGCCGGGGTTCTGCGAGGTCGACATGGTGGCGCATGGCGGCACATCTGTAGCTGGCTCGTTCATTCAGACGTTGACGATGGTCGACGTCGCGACTGGTTGGACCGAGTGCATGCCGTTGGTGACGCGCGAGGGCGGCCTCGTCGTGCGGGCCATGGAGCGCGCGCAGAACCTGTTTCCCTGGCTCATTCGCGGCGCCGATTTTGACAATGACAGCGCATTCATGAACGACGTCGTCGTGCCCTGGTGTCGCGCGCAAAAGATCGAGGTGACACGCTCGCGCGCCTACAAGAAGAATGATCAGGCCTTCGTCGAGCAGAAGAACGGCGCGGTCGTCCGGCGACTCGTGGGGTACGGTCGCTTCGATGGTGTCGAGACGACGCGCGTGCTTGAACGTTTGTATGCTGCATCTCGGCTGCACACCAACTTCTTCCAGCCGTCCTTCAAGCTGAAGGACAAGCGACGCGAGGGCGCGAAGGTGATCAAGCGCTACCAGGTTCCAGCCACGCCCTATGAACGAGCACTGGGGCATCCGAGGTTGAGCAAGGTAGTCAAACGGCGTCTTCGAGAGCTTCATCGCACGCTCGATCCCGTGGCCCTGCTGGCCGAGATGAGAGACGCCCAGGCGGAGCTCGGCACGCGTGTCGACGCCCGATTGGGCAGGCTCGCGGCAGCAAGCCCACCGGCGCCGACAAAGATCGCAGCAGCGTTCGCGAAGGAGCTCGGCAATGGCCTGCATCTAGGGGAGCAGCGCATCATCCATCGGCGCATGCGCAAGCCATACAAAAAGCGCATGAGAATGCCATCAATGCTCGATCCGCACCTCGCCAACATCGAGCGCTGGCTGACGGCCGAGCCCCGTCTGACCGCGCTGGCAATTCTCGGTCGCCTCGCTGAACAATGCCCCGAACAGTTCGGTCCTCCACAGCACACCATCGTGCAGCGCTTGTTGCGATCGCTCAGACGCAAAGCAGTCGAGACGATCATCCCGCGCACGGCTGAAGGTGCGGCACAGGCCGCTGACCCCGGGACTGGGGCCGCCGCTACGTGTGATGGGCACTCCGCGACGTCCCCAGTCCCTCCGATCCTGCGAGCAATGACGCAACCTCAGACCGGCCGACAGTCGGCGCTACGTCCGTCAAGCGAAAGTAACATCCTCAGATGAGGCAATACG
>NZ_JCAMOT010000134.1:0-1714 GCF_059512425.1 Bradyrhizobium sp. Leo78 | reverse complement strand
GCGTTGTAGGCGTGGCGGTTGCTGGTTCATCCGGCAGCCGGCTCCAATTTCGTTTCTGATGGGCCGGGGGAACTCCGGTCGGTCAGCGTGAGGGCGCCGCAAGGTGCTCTGAGGCCGCGCGCTGACGCGGTCTTGGGATCGGCTTTCAGAAAGACATTCAGCGGAAGGCAAAGAGATGTACGTTTTGACCATGACCAGGAAGCTCGCTCTCGCAGCGCTTTGCACGACGATGCTGCCGCTGTCGACAGCATCGGCCCAGCAGGCGACTGAAATTCAGATCAGCTACTCCAACGGGCAGTTTCAGCCGCGCGAGATACGGGGCACCGGCGGACAAGCCGATCGTGTTCCGGATCAGGAATCTCGACGGCAAGGCGATGGAGTTCGAAAGCACCTCGCTCAGGGTGGAAAAGGTCGTCACCGCCAAGAGCCAGGGTGTGATCAACGTCCGCGCTCTCAAGGCCGGGCGCTATGAGTTCTATGATGACTTCAACGAGAAAGCGCGTGGCGCCCTGGTCGTCGAATAGGGCGCCCGACTCGTGCTCGCCGCGCTCGTCATCGTCTTCCGCGAGGTCTTCGAGGCCGGCCTGATCGTCGGCATCGTGCTCGCGGTCACGCGCGGGGTCGCGCACCGCGGTCGCTGGGTCGCCGGCGGCGTGCTGGCAGGCGCTGCGGGGGCGTGTCTCGTCGCGGCATTTGCCAGCCGCCTGTCGCAGCTGTTCGAAGGCATGGGCCAGGAGCTGTTCAATGCCGCCGTCCTCGGGGTCGCCGTTGTGATGCTGACCTGGCACAATGTCTGGATGGCGCGCCACGGTCGGGAGATTGCCGTCGAGATGCGCGCGATCGGCCAGGCGGTGGCCGAGGGCAGCTTTCCTTGAGCGCGCCGGCTGGCTAGCGTCGCTCGACACCATCGTGTGGGACTCGAGTTGGCTGTTGTCCGAAGCCAGCATTCCCGGGCGCGCCTTGCACACGCTGATCGGCTATACCGATCAGCCGACGCAAATGCAGCTCTTGGTTTATCTTGTCGTGATCGCGATAACCGGTTCGCTGATGTGGCTGACCGCGCAGGTGCGCGGCCGCCACGCCGTTGCTACGGTTAGGGTGCTGGAGACGGAGGTCGCCTTTGCGTCAAAAGCCGTTTAGGAAGCCAGCCAGTCACTTCCGCTCTGCCCAGATATGCAGACCATTCAGAGCCCGCGCGGATTTCGCATTCGGGCCATCACCGGACTCCTTCATCGCAGCAATTGTCCTCTTCGATCACGTTGCCGGGCGCCCGACGAGCAGTGCTGGAACGAGATCAGGCGTCGCCGACGGTTATTTTCCCCCCGCGTGCTGGTCGAACACGCTCAGCACGGCAAGTGTCATGGCCTCAACACCGGTTTCAATGGTCGGCTTCGGCACCGGCGCGAATAAGGGCGAGTTGGTTGCCGGCCATTGCAGGGCGTCGCCCTCGCGGGCCGCGGCGACGCGCTCCGGCTCATAGACGCCGGAAGAACAGCGAGGGCACGCCAGCCCGCATCTCGGCAGCCAATTCAGCCGCGGTCTTCTCTTCGACCGTACGTAACAGCGGGCATCGCTCTTCGTAACCCGCTGCCCCCTATGCCGCCACGGCAAAAAAACGGAAACCGGCTACCGCGAGCTTGTCGGGAGATACCTGAACCGGCTCGCTAACCGTCTCTGACTCTGCCAACAGAAGGCAGGTCGGACAGTTGAACAG
>NZ_JCAMOT010000133.1:0-1863 GCF_059512425.1 Bradyrhizobium sp. Leo78 | reverse complement strand
CGAAAAAGCTTTTCACCGGCATCCAAGGCATCAGTCATACCGACGAATAACATAAGTCAATCACCAGCCAAAGTTCACTTTGGAACCCAAGAGCCCGGAGATCGTTGGTCCGCATCACCGGCCGAGGCTCTGCCCGTAGGCGTCGGTGGCTGAGAGACCGTCGCGCTCCCGCCTGCACAGCGAGGGAGCGCTTTATGGATCGACGTACGCCGTCCCGTTTTCCACTCGAACAGTATTTCCGACAAACAATCGAGCAAACGCGCGAACTGTTGCACCAGTCACGTGAACTGCTCCGGCAGCCGATGCCTGACATGTTCCTCGGCCGGAAGACACAAGAGCCATTCCCTCGGCGGGATGACGAGTGAGGCCATCCCAGTCTCCGTTTCAGCGCGTCGCCGCGACGTCGCCTACTGGCCCGATGGCGAAGTCTTCGGAGAGCGCTCAGTGGTCTGCTCTCCAGGGCGGACCGAACGTCGCAAGCAATCCGCTTGGACGGCGCTTTTGACCCATAGCGGATATCCTTGCGGGCTATAATTTTACTATTTGGACCGGCCGATCTCGCTCGTCGTTCCACCAACCAGCGAACTCCAACACCTCCTCCACCGACTCATTCGAGTGCGAGGTGGTGGTAACAAGTGCGTATATCCGACGCGTCGCCCATCACGAGTTCGTCGATGATATCCTCTATCCGCGCCGCGCCTTCTCCGACGACCGCAATAAGAGCAACTTTATCGCGAGGGCACTGCTCGACGAAGGCGCTCAATAGGTCTTCGTTCGATAGTGGCAGGTGAAGAATGATCCTCGACGCATAGCTCATGATTGGTGCCCATGTCCGCTGCCCTCGCACGGCACTTGGCGAATGGGCGCTGAAGCGACCGGACCAGGTGCAACGCGGACGTCATTGTAGGCCGAGGTGGTTTGCTTGGCTCGATTGCGTTTGCGTTTCATGCCCCGGTCCCACGGCCACCAAGCTTCATTGATCTACGTTAGTCTATGCTGGCTAGTCCCAAAGGCGAGGTCGAGTAGCGCTGTAACGGCTCAACGAAACGGCCCCAGCCTGTCACCGCTGGGGCCGCCAACCACACGGCTGATTTTCCTCCGGCCGGGGGCTGAGGGTGCAGTCGCAACCGGGACCGGAGGCGCAGAATCGACCATCGTCGATCAATTTTGTTCCTTGCTCAGCCGAAAAGATTGGAGAGTGGCGCAGCGGTAGCGCAGGGCACCGTTAATGCCGTGGTCGCAGGTTCGAATCCTCCTCTTCAGCCAAATAACGCGGAACGGCGGGCTTATCGTGGCAGTCGATGAGCGGATGGTTTCAGCCATTGGCTCAGTTGCGCTCCAGTCTCGGCTTGCCGTGCTCTGCGAATAAGTCGTTCGCGTTCGATACCCGGGTGAGTGCCTTGGGCCTGTTTGCGCAGGCGTGCTGCTTCTTCAGCTAGCCGTTCTTCGAGTGGTCCTGATTGTTGGAGACGACGCCGCTGCGCTGCTCCCTATTTTGAGTGGGGGCGGGAGCGCAACCGGCGTTCTCATCACCGATAGATGCCAAGGTCAGTGCGATGATGCAACGACAATAGAGGAAAGCAGACTTCGTTCCTAATCGAATGATGCCGGTTTCCCCGCTGTTCTGTCACGTCATCGTCGCGGAAGAGCGCCGGCCGCTAACATGGGTTAGGCGGTCAAGCGCGCAACCATTCAGCCGGCTTAGCTCAATAGGTAGAGCGCCCGCATTGTAGGTGGGCGATTGAATCCTGGCTCTTCAGCCAAGACAAGTAGCGATCGGAGACGCATCGATGGCGGATGTCGGTTTCATTGATTTAGATCAATGGTGCCCGTGTGGTTTCTCCGACCAGAGGGTATGAAGCC
>NZ_JCAMOT010000132.1:0-1868 GCF_059512425.1 Bradyrhizobium sp. Leo78 | reverse complement strand
GAAACAAGCAAAGAGCGCAGAGCGCATCGCGCTCGCACTCGCCGATGCTGAAATCTCAGAAACCTTCCTCAATCTGGCGAAGGCGTACCGCAGTCAGGCCGACGTGCTCAAAGCTAAGGAAAAGCTGAAAACCAAACAAAAACCGGGCAAAAAGCAAACCGGGAAGTAAGTAACTCTTCGCATCTCATCTCGGTCTATTTTGGAACGTGATTTGGCTTGATCTCGTCGCTTGTCAGGGGGTTGCCAGCGGATTCCATGTTGCCTAATCTTCCCGCCGTCCGGGGGGCCGACTCATGAAAGACATGCAAGCGCACTTGGAGAAGCTTCGGAATGAAGCGGCAGAGTGCGATTTAATCAGCAAGCTCGCGACCAACGCGACCAAGAAAGCGCTATTCGCCAAGCTCGCCGAACATCACCGAGCATTGGTGAAGGAAGTGGAGCAAGCCATCGCGGCTTCCTCGATAAACCTCAACGATTGAATCTGATGTCGCTGGCGGAGAGCGGCGACAAGGAACTATGGTGAACAGTCACAGGCCGGCGAGGGTGAGCGGACAAGAGGGACGGCACCATGACTTGGCTCGATTGCGCTTGTGGACCGAACCCTTGACCTTAAGGTTGAACTCTAAAATGCAACAGCGCCGCCTGACGGAGTATATTCGTCACGGGGCGCTGCGCTAAATACTGGGCCCTGAAAAGCCCCAGTGCACTTCTGTCTCCGGATGCCGAAAAAGGTTCAAGTTCCCGGAGAAAATTGTACTATCCGCGCCTAGTAAAACGGCCCCAGCCATCACGGGGGCCGCCAACCTGGTTGGGCAGGTTTTCCTCTGGCCGGGGCTTTTTTCGGGGGACGATCGGCCGGAGGCGCAGAGTCGACTGTTGCGGACAGATTTCGTTCCCACTGTGCAGAGAGGGCAAAACGGGCTGACAGGTTACCGGAGCGGCTGAAGGCGCCGAGGCTTCAGCCATTCGCTCAAATGTGCCGCCGTCTCCGCCTGACGTGCTCTGCGAATAAGTCGTTCGCGTTCGCCTGGGGGACCGCCTTGAGCTTCCTTGCGGAGGCGCACGGCCTCTTCAGCCAACCGGTTTTCCAGTGTCGTTGATTGTTTAGAACGACGCCGCACTTCCATGTGTTGCTCCTTGTTTGAGTAAGCAGGAGCGCACCTGGCGTACTCATCACCGAGGTGCGTGCGGTGATGCATACGATAATCAACTAAACGGCTGTACCGTTCCCGGCCGGTTGCCAATTGTTCCCGTGCGCTTGTGTCATAATCGAATCCGGGAACTTCCCGTAGAGTGTTGGATTGCTCTTCCCTTAACAGGAAGAAGAGGAGATGCGGGATGAAACAGGTGTTGTTGATCGCTATGATGACTGCCCTCGTCACGCCTGCGCTCGCGGAAGATGTTGGTGTCGGCGTTGGTGTCGGCCCGAGTGGCGCTGGCGTGACCGTCGGTCAGGACCGCGATCACGATCGCTACCGGGAGCGAGAGCGTGAAACGGTGGTCAAGGAACACGAGCCAAGCGACCGCACCACGACTATCAACAAAGAACATGATGACGGTACGCGCAGCAAGACCATCATAAAAGAGCGCGACTAATCTACCATTGTCGGAAGCGCGGCTGACCTAAAGAGAAAGGCCCCGATCCATAATCGGGGCCTTTCCGCAATGTCAGGGCCTGATCGCCTATAGCTTCGAGGTCGCTGCCGAGCTGCGCGAGCGGTGGAGCACCAAATTGTCGCAAACCGCCCTCACAATGTGTGCTCTATTGCCTTCTCAATGCGCCGCTGTAGGTCAACGTCGGTTTCGGTGGTGTTCTGGTCTCCGACCATAAGCTGCTCCGTGGCTGTCTAGACAAATGTCGCTACCGT
>NZ_JCAMOT010000131.1:0-2010 GCF_059512425.1 Bradyrhizobium sp. Leo78 | reverse complement strand
TTCGACCTGAGTTCGGCACTCACTGAAACACTATCACCCGAAACCTAGCTGGCCGCGGCCCTCACCGGAGGGTTACGCAGCAGAGGGGCACCATGACAATCGATGATGGGCTCGGCTACCATCTCCCGGTCGGGGGAAGTACGATTGCGGGGCGCAAATGGCGATTGGGCGTGCTGCGTATGACGTACAAGCCGGAAGCAGGGCCAAACATGGATCGCAGGAAATTTATAAAGAGAGCCTCGGGACTGATTATTGCGGGTCCCTGCGTTATTCGTCCATCAGCGGCGGCCGCGCCGCCACCGTCTGAAATCACGATCCCGATGTCACTCAGCGACGCGAGGTTCGCCGGCAATGTTCCAGGACCCGGCGGTCCATTCTCGTCTGGTACGCAAGCCAACAAAGATTGGATCGACAGTCCCAATTACAAGAATGGCGATGCGTGCTTTGCGATCCAATCGAGCGGCTCTCTTGTAAGCAACTTTGTCCAGTGCCGAATCGATTGGCGTGAAGGTCCCCGCCAGAACGGCGGCGGTATCACGAATATGGACCAGTGCTTCTTTAATTGTGTCGCCAAGGTCGGCGATCACTCTGACGCGTTCCAAGCGTACCCGTACCTGGGAGACAAGGCGACGGTCAACTTCACCAATTGTAGCTTCAAGTGCTACAATGATAATGAGCCTCAACCTGGCTTTGTCAGTTCAGATTGTATGCAGTGGGCTGATAATTTCTCGGGAACTGTAACTTACAACAACTGCATTTTCTGGAACGGCGATCGCACCGTTTTCATCTTCGCAAGTCCCGGCACGACGACCAATGTCGCGTTCACCAATTGCTATTTCGCTACTCCGGGTGGACGCCCTGGCTTCCATATAGCGGCTGTCAGAACTGGAGTGCTCAACGTTCTGGCATGGAGCAATGTGCGCCTCGCGAGAGTGGTCGGCACGACCATCATTCCGGGTGCATTGATACGTTCGCCATAACGGCGGGGGGTGCTGTCCGTATGAATTTCGGAGAGGGTTGGCCACGCTCCCGCTGCGCCTTTCCACATCAATCCACATGCCCTGGAATCACTCGGGCGCGATGCTCAGGGCGGCGTCATCTGCTCCAGTGCAGCAGCGGCAGTTGGGTCGCCACTCAGGATTCCGCTGCCTGCAAGGACCAAGTCCCCATACCGCCTCCGTTTGGATACTTTCAATCAAGCCGAAGGCCTATTTCTAGGGCATGAACCTGACAGAAGTCCAAGACCAAGCAATACAAGCCCGCATGGCACTCATCGTTGGCGCGAAGACGTTTGACCGACTGTTCGCCGGCATTCACTTCGATGAGCTCGATGGCGATATCCTGGATCACGGCTTCAAAGATCTTGAAGCGCGAGGTCAACGTCGTGATGGTGCTGCCAAAGCAGTTCGTTCACTGAGCTGGCGCTGTCACCGTCCGCTACGGGATATCGTCGCCGCGCGTCCGACCACCGCCGACTGAATGCGGCCTGTTCCAGAAAAATTCCCGGTTGCCTGTCGCGGCCTCGGCGTATTGATCGATGGCCAGCATGATCGCTTGAACGTGGTGATAGCACCACCCCTCGTGCATGCCGATTTTTCGAACCTCGGCCAACGCCTTGAGGAACGGCGGATGATCTTCGGAGTCGGAGAAGTATCGCTTCACCAGTTCCGGCCTCCCAGCACCTTGCCGGCGGTCGACCCGGGCGCCACCTTCTTGAGCCTGTCGCGCTCGGTGCAAAGCGTGTCGATCTTCGCCAGCATCCTCTGCAGGAGCAATTCGGCCGACGCGCTACAGATCCCCGCCCGTTGAAGCTTCAAAATATCGTTTCGCTGACGCCCGACCTGGACGCGCATGTATTCGATTTCCCGACGGACGAACTCGAGATCCGGCATGGAGGCCCCTCTTGCGTGGAGCCCATCATTAGAACGAAACGGGAACATTCTTTCAAGTTACAAGTTGGGACCGGAGCCAGATTTTTTGGAGGTTCATCATGGCCGACAACACGGAAAA
>NZ_JCAMOT010000130.1:0-2054 GCF_059512425.1 Bradyrhizobium sp. Leo78 | reverse complement strand
GATAGAAAGGGATCAGGAGCAGTCAGTTTCCAACTAACAAACCGGTTCAAGCGGTCCCGCTCCGCGGGTCCATTTCAGTTATCAGCAAGCCAGTCCGACAGGCGGGTAGATGGTCGCACAGGCGAGGTTGAGCTTTTGTTGAGACAGCGAGAACGTCGGCCATTTCGTGTCCCCAAGGGCAGGTCGAAATGCTCACCTGCTTCGAAACTGGGCACCAAGGTTTGCTCCACGCCGACGCGGAAGCAGCTGCGAGCATAATCGTCGAGCGCATCAATTCTCGTGCGCGCAATCAAGCGCCTCGCAGCCCGTCGGCATTGCTGTCAATTCTAATTTGGCGGCGGTATCGCTCTGCGGTTGTCCAGGTGACGGTCCGTTCTCAAACTGCGCCGTGGAAGCTCGGCAAAGGACTAAGCAGAGGTAACGCAGCGACGAAGGCTCAGCTGTGTCCTTGGGCACAGAATGTTCCTTAGGCCCATCGACATCATAGGACTGCTCCACGAACAGTGTCGCGAGCGCCAGATATGAGGCGAGTACCGCGAGCGTGAGCAACCACGCCAGTCGCGTATCGTGGTCGGCAGGACGTTTCATCATTTCCATTACTTCGCTGAACATCTAGGTGCATGTGCCGTCGCGACGATCAGTTTACCCGGACGGTTCGACAATTGTCATGCCAGCGGCATGGGAGGGGCCGCCTTGTCTCTTTGGTGTCGGACCGGACCGTCTCGATTACTGTTTGGGGTGGCTGTGAACGATGCGCAGCCGGTAATCGCCCATGCTCGAAGCGGCCGGCCCTCGAGCGCGTCCGCTCACGCCTGGATAGTGGCTTAGGCGTAGAGCGGCAAAGCCATCGGCGGCGGTGCGCCTGTCCTCAAGAACGGCAATCGTTTCATTCTGATGCTGTTGCAGTTCCATACGATCCTCCCGCTAGCCAGAGTTGTCCCGTGTTGTCAGGGGCCGCGGCCAGCTACTTAGATCGTACAATTTGACGCTACCTACGATTCAAGCCCATTGGAGAGGCTTCGTCTGGTGAATGTATCAAAAAGCCGCATCTCGAGGACGGAGAGACGGGGCAAAACCTCGAGACGAGCACAACGAGGTCCTCAACCACGCGACGCGAGCCGCGTGCTTAGGTCAAAAACTCATCTCATTCTCATCTAAATGGAGAACGCGGCGGTCGTGCACGCAAAGTGCGCGACAAGTCAGTGCGGTTCATCCTTCAGGGCGGCAAGGGCGAGGTCGAGATACTGCATTAGGTGGGGATCCCAGCCAGTCATGTTGCGAGGCGCACTGAGTCGCGCAAGAACTTTCAGTATTGTTGAAACGGTCGATTCAATTCCGGCGATTTCAGTGATTAGTGAACGCGCTTGAAGCGCCACAGCATTCGCCCGTTCGCTGCAGGGATGCTCACCCCGTTCCACGCAATCGCGCAGGTCGTCGCGGATCTTCCGCCACCGCTCCTCGCGAACTGCGTCCAGGACGCATGTGCATCGGAGCTCCTGAGTGCGCTCCTCAACCCGTGACATGGCGTCCAGAGTGGCAGGTAGCTCATCTACGCTGACGTGTATTTCTCCATCCGTTGTCATGTTGCGCAAGCGATCTCGCAGCAGGGTTGTACGCGCGACTTGAAGCTCAATTCTCTCCAAATGCATGCGCAACAAGTCAGTGAGCGAGGTGCTGCCCCCAATCGCTCTGCGAATCTCTTCAAGCGAGAAGCCAAGCTCACGTAGCGCTAGGATTTGATATACTCGTTGTACGCTCTCGCGGTCGTACATTCGGTGACCGCCGCCGGTGCGTTCCGAGGCGCTCAATAAACCCGTGTGTTCGTAGTGATGCAGAGTGCGAACCGTCACGCCGGTAGCCTCTGCAAGCTCGCCAATGCGCCATCGACGCCTTCGTGGTGTAGGTTTTGTCATGGTCCTCTGTTTTCAAGCCTACAACCTGACGTCGGGTGAGATTCAAGTCATTTCAATGATCTAGCAGTCTGCTGAAAAACGTGAGGAATGAAGCGTTTTTTTTCTGTTGAGGAGGCCTCGTTGGGCTGGCGCGTCCGGGAG
>NZ_JCAMOT010000129.1:0-2105 GCF_059512425.1 Bradyrhizobium sp. Leo78 | reverse complement strand
GGCCCCCTGCTGGCGGAGGCGCTGGGCGACGTCGACGTTCAATATGTCTGGCGCTTCCTGCGCGAGCACAAGATTGAGAGCGCCGCCGCCGCATGGAGTTCCTCGGCTGAGGCGCACGAGAAGCTCCCGCCGTCACTTTCGAATTGTTGCCACTCGCCGATGAGACCGATGAGCTTCTCCGGCGGGGTGAAGTCGATTTTCTTATCTTGCCAGAATTGTTCATGTCGAGCGCGCATCCTAAAGCGGCATTGTTCGAGGAGCGGCTCGTGTGCGTAGGCTGCCACACGAATAAACGGCTGCCACCGCAGCTTGCATTCGACAAATACATGTCAATGGGGCATGTCGCAGTGAAGTTCGGGCGTGCGCGAAGGCCCTCCATCGCGGAATGGTTCTTACTTGAGCATGGTGTCAAGAGACGCATTGAGGTCGTCGTGCAGAGCTTTGGCATGATCCCGCCTGTACTATTGGACACGGGGCGCATAGCTACGATGCCCTCAAGGCTGGTTGAGCATTTCGCGCAGACGATGCCCCTGCAGATCGTCGCACTTCCGCGGTCACTTCCCGCATTTACCGAGGCCGTTCAATGGCCCGCTTTTCACAACAATAATCCGGCATGCATCTGGATGCGGGAGATATTGTTGGAAGAGGCGTCCCGCATGACTCCCCTGCCTGAGACCACACAAAGCTCTCGGCGCCCCTAGATCACTTAAAGCGTCTCATCGCCCTCCTCCTCGCTTCAAGCCGGTTACGCCCACATCCTTGGTGATGAGCCGGCCCTCCTTCATCGCGGGTGCAGTCTCGGAAAGTATGCTGCAAGGTCTTCGCTGGCGGCTCCGGCATGAACTCGGCTCGAATGCCTACCTCTTGCTCGAACTTCGTCTGCGCGCATTTCATGAGAGCCGCCTGACCCTGGTCCTCACACCGCTCTCTGCCCCGCAACCTCTTGACGAGCGCCTCTACAAGAGGCATGAACGCCGTCCCTCGTGAGAGTGCTTCCTGACTACAGTGCCCGCGCCGGCAGCGGTCCGCTTCGAGCAAGACGGCAAACATGTGCGATGTAAACCAAGGGCTTTCCTGATCGAGGCCAGCCATTTGCCTTGTGCGCGCAGCCCGTCGCGCGCTCCGCCGCCGCTCAGAGCACCACCTTATCGCCGATCCGCAATGAGCATCTTCATCGCTGCAGAAATTCGGAAGAACATTGCCCGCCTGAGTATCCATCATTTGGTATACCATGCGCGAGAAGGTCGAGCAGCGCCGCCGCTGGTAGATTGGTGCCCTCCCGCCATTCTCGTAACGGTGCTGCGATCCGTTGTAAACGGAATCAAAAGAGCAGCCATCGCTTTGCGATGGACATTCAGATATGCGAGCCAAGCTGAGGAAATGTTGAGGCTATCGTTTTTTGGATTAGCATCGGCGACCGCGTCGATCTCACAACGACTCCGCGCTTCCTGCAGGCATGAGTGAGCATAGCGGTGCTTCGGATGTGAGAGTTCATCTTTCTCGCCTCGTTGCTTCGGCTGCACATAGGCAACGGTGCTCGCAAATTGTTCAGAGAAGCTTGCCCGATATCGCCTACCTGGGTTCGGGACAGAGCAAAGCGCGACTGTGTTGCGCAACGGCATCACTTCAACGCATACCGCATCTTCATTGCCGTACGTCGTTGGTCTGTCTTCTTTTGGCCAAACGTCTTAGCGACGTGCGGCCGCCCTAGCGCGATAATGATACGGAGCCGAATGTTGCAGCAATACAGTGGTGTCTACGATCCGGAAGACCTTACGGTCCTGGGAAGGATTTTTGACGAAGCGGTCGCAGCGCTACCGACTTCTATGCAGACTCCTGAAAATCGAGCGGCGATCGCCACGCTTGTTCTGGCACGTGCTGCCGCCGGTAATGCGGAGTTGGCGTCATTGATGACTTTGGTCGTCGCCATTGCCTCTGCCGCTCGATCAGGCGGCCCCTCTGAGGAGAGCAACCTTGCTGGCGCCAGAAGAGCCATCTAGCTGGCGCCTTAATCGAAGCAGAGTGCAGCTAGCAGTCTGCTGAAAAAGCCCTCGTCAGGGGCTGCGATTGATGATTCTATATCGATCATGGATCGTCGGGGGTTC
>NZ_JCAMOT010000128.1:0-2286 GCF_059512425.1 Bradyrhizobium sp. Leo78 | reverse complement strand
CTTTCACAGCGTGCTCAGTGGCTGCGCTATAACGCGCAGCAGCCGGATTATGGATCGAGGTTTTGCGAAAGCCTCGTTCACGAACTTCGGAGTTGAACTGCACAGCACGAGATTATAGGTCGCATAGGTGAACCGGCTTTCCTGAACGCAAGACCGTTCTCGACCAGATTGCTCGGGCGGCCTCGTCGGGCGGAGAAATAGCTCAAAGGGCGCCCGTTGCGTCACCTGGCTGTAAGCTGTCCGCTCGCGCCAAAGCTTGGCCTCGCCCGGTCTTCGGCTTAAACGGCGCTGCAGCTCCTTGGCCGGCGCGGTGAAGTTCGCGGCGACCGCCGCGTCGACCTCCGCCGCTCCTGCATTTCCGACCACAAACAGGGTCAGAACTGAATTGATGAGGATCAATCGGCAAGCCTCATCGGGAAATCCGGACGCCACTGGGAACGCGTTAGCCGCGGCGGCTCTTGCTTCTCATCCCAGCAATTGGCGTGCGGTTCGAGAAACATGGCGCGGGCCTTTGCTTGACACGCACATAGGTTGCCAGCGTGCCCCGTCCAATGGCTCGGCCGCCTCGTCCGGCTTGCGATATCGGCCTCTTCAACTCCGCCTGCGTGGCACAATGAAATGTAGCCTCAAGATGATGCCGCTCGCCTCTCGAGCGAGCTTGCTCGTTTCACGCCGCGGCGCTTGCCTGCCCAGGATCTGCTGCTGGCCTGGAGGTCGTCACGATTTGCAATGGCGGTTCAGAGGCCGAGAGCAGCGAGACGTGCTTGAGCTGCGCGAATACGTCCATCCCATCCTTTAGCCCAAGGGAATCAAAGGAGAAACGCGTGATGCGGGCCAAAATCTCCGTGCCCGAGCCTCCGGTGCCGAGCGCAAGAACCAGCGTGATCTCAGCCGCGCCGAGCGGCAAACAGGCTCTGATGCGCGCCGGAAAGACATTAATCATGGAGCCTGCGCGTGGCGCCTCGCGCGCCACGCTGACGTCGCTCGCTCCAATGCGCAGCCGTTGGTGCACGCCGGGTGCAAACGGCGGCGCCGGCACCAACAGCCGCGCCCCTTTGAGGCGGAGAATGAGTAGCCCATAGCGCCCATCATAGCCGCTGACAACGGCATCAAGGCTGACGGCGGCTTCGCGGCTTGCCGCTAGCGGCAGTGCGGGATCTCTCTAAGACTTGCAGCGGTCCGGCCGCGGTCACTACGCCGCGCTCCATCATGACGAGATAATCGGCAAAATGTTCGATCTCCGCCATGTCATGGCCGATGTAGATCATCGGCAGCGCGAGCTTCTCGGGCAGGCGCTCGATGAACGGCAGAATCTCACGTCTGGCGCAGCGGTCGAGCGCGCCAAGCGGCTCGTCCATCACAAGCAGTCTGGGCTGAGACAACAGCGCGCGACCCATGGCGACGCGCTGCCGCTCGCCGCCGGACAGATGTGAGGGAGAGCGGTCGAGCAACGGAGCTATCTCGAGCAGTTCGACCACCTCATCAAACGCGATCGGCGTTGGCTTCGGTTTGGGCGCACCGTAAAGCAAGTTGCGCCTGACCGACAAATGAGGAAAAAGACTCGGCTCCTGAAACACGTAGCCGATGGGACGCAGATGGGGTGGGCGAAAGGTCGTCCTATCCTGCCACACCTCGCCGTCGATGGCGCAAAAACCATTTCGCAAAGGCTCTAGGCCGGCGATGCAGCGCGCCAGCGTGGTCTTGCCGCAGCCTGGTGGGCCGAAAATCGCCGTCACGCCTTTGGCGGGTACGCTGAATTGCGTATCGCGCGAGAAGCCGGCGATACTGCCGCTGAAGGCAATGTCAATCCGGCCTGGCGTGGCTATCCTCACCTGCTCCTCCTTCCGCTGTATTTGTCGATCAAGGTTAAGGTGAGGATTACCGCAAAGGCGAACATCACCATGGCCCCGGCAAGCCAGCTTGCTTCGCGCCAGCGCGAGGCTTGGACATAGTCGAAGAGATAGGCCGACAGCACCTTGGTGCGCCCAGGAATGTTGCCGCCGATCATAAGCACGATGCCGAACGTGCCTATCGCATGCGCAAAGCCAAGCATGGCGCCTGTCAGAACACCCGTTCGCGCCACAGGCAAGGCGACCGTGAAGAAGGCATATAACGGTGAGGCGCGCAGAGTGGCAGCGACTTCCAGCGGGCGGTCACCCATCGCAGCGAAGGCGTTGCGGATGGGCTGCACCATCAAAGGCAGCGCTGACAAAACCGATCCGACCACGAGCCCCGTAAAGGTGAAGGCGAGCGTGGCCCCGCCCCAGAGAGAGGCGAGAAGGCCAC
>NZ_JCAMOT010000127.1:0-2403 GCF_059512425.1 Bradyrhizobium sp. Leo78 | reverse complement strand
GAAGCCTTTCCAGTTGGCGCGGGGAGCCATTTTACGCAGAACTCCGGTTTTCCAAGGCGGTTGGATTCAAGACGATCGAGCAAGGCTTGTTCCGACACTCTCCACGCTGGTCCTTCAATTTATTTACGAACTTCAGTCGCGAACCATTTTGCGCGCTCCATCTTCCGTGAACCAAAAGGGAACATGTCCCATGGGCTGCCACAACACCCGCGTTCGGATATGGGATTTATGGTCTTGCCGCATATCACCATAACCACCCGAGCAAACTCGTAATGTGCAATCTCTATTCGATAACCAGCAACCAGGAAGCAATCCGCGCGCTGTTCCGGGTCGTAAACCGCTACGTCGGCAACCTGCCGCCGATGCCCGGCGTCTTTCCGGATTATCCGGCACCCGTGGTGCGCAACGCCGGCGACGGCCGCGAGCTTGTGCTGATGCGCTGGGGCATGCCGCCGCCACCGCAAAAACCCGGAGGACCAGTAACGAACATCCGCAATACCCCTTCGAAATACTGGCGCGCCTGGCTTAATCCGCAAAACCGTTGCCTGGTGCCCTTCAACAGCTTCGCCGAATACGCACCAGAGCCGAACCCGGCCACGAAGAAAAAGGACGTGGTCTGGTTCGCGCTCGGTGATGACCGGCCGCCCACGGCCTTTGCCGGGATCTGGACCGAGTTCAAGGGTGATCGGGGCACCAAGTCGAAGCCGATCCCTGGCCCTCACCTCGTCTATGGCTTCCTGACCACCGAGGCGAACGCGGTCGTAGAACCGATCCATGACAAAGCCATGCCGGTGATCCTGACAACGGACGAGGAACGCGACGTCTGGCTCCGCGCGCCATGGGATGAGGCCAAGGCGCTGCAACGGCCGCTGCCCAACGATGTCCTGAAGATAGTGATGCGCGGCCCCGACAAGGAAGATAAACTCGCCGCATGAAATACGTTGAAGATCGACCCCACTACGACAAGCCGGAAGTAGCCGCGCATCGTCTGATGGAGCTGGCGCGCGCCGTCGAGCCCGTGCAGGACGGCCGCATCCATATCGAGAAGATCAACTATCCGTTTTTCTTCCAGGACAAGGCAAAGCCGGCTGAGTACGGCGCGGGTTCAAGCTGGCGATCGAGCGCGGCTGGCTCTGGATGCACGAGAGCGGCACGTATGTAAAGATCACGCCGGCTGGGCCTGAACTGTTCGCCTAAGCGTTAATCATGGACCGCAACTGCCATGGCGGACTGATGAAGATGCCTTTCGCGGCGTTTCTACTTCAGCGGCCTTAAATGTGACGACTCCCTTTAGCCCCCGCAATGCGCTACCGGGGGCTTTTTTTCGGCTGCGCCCCCGCCGTTCGGTGCAAAAGTGCACAGACTTCCCTGCCCAAGGGCGCTTGGATCGGCCACGTAACCTCCCGGTCGATCCGTGTCGACTCCTCGGCCCGACGGTTCGCCGAGAGGAAGCGCAGCCCCGGCGTGCTCCCCTACGCCGGTCGCGTCGGGGCAGCGTTCCAGCCCGCCATTTGCAATCCAACAGCTCCGGAACGATCGATGACGCCACGCGAGAAGCGCGACATGCCTTACATCGTCGGGCTCGCCTGTTTGGCGGCGGCCCTGGTGATCGCCCTCGCTGCGTTCTGGCGATAGATCGCGCTGGAACGGTGCTAGGCGTTGTGTGTTCGACGGGGGATGAACGACGATCGCAGCCCACTGCTGACCCTGATCTCCTGCATCATATGCAAAAATCGATGCGGCTTGAGGGAAGTCACCCGGGCGGCGACCACAAGGACATCATTCAATATCGCTGCGATCAATGCGGGCGCATTGAGCGGGTCCGGCTGTTGCGAAGGAGCTGGCCGGACGAGTCTGTCAGCCGGTCAGTCGTTTAACGAGCGGCTCGTTGAGCTGGCCGTCCGCGAACAGCACGCCCCAATGGTTGACCCTCGACAGCTCGACGGCCAGCAGCTCGGCCTCGATCGGCACCCCAAAGTATTCGGCTTTGGTGACGTTCTGCCATGTCGTCTCGATCACGAGGCCACGACGATCGACGCACCACGCGTGATGGATAGGGCTGCCGCCGCTCTCGTGGTCTACGGCGTAACCCTCGACGTAGGTCAGGTTGTCGTCGACGAGCGCGAGGCCAGCCGCATTTCGGAAGCACCAGCCGAGCGCACCGCGCGCCGCACCGTACTTCTTCGGCAACGCACGCCCTTTGTAGGCGGTGCCATGTTCGAGCAGGAAGCGCTCGAACCGGCCGCCGTTCGCGGCGCCGGTTTGGAGGAAGTGCTTTAACGGCACTATTATTGGACGTCGATCGTTGTAGGCGGGGCCGTGTTCGAGCAGAAAGCGCTCCAACTGGCTGCCCTTCGCAACGCAGGTGCGAAAGAAGTGCTTCAACGGCACTATTATTGGACG
>NZ_JCAMOT010000126.1:0-2463 GCF_059512425.1 Bradyrhizobium sp. Leo78 | reverse complement strand
CGTCGCGCCAGCGCCAGCATGCGTTCGAGGACAATCTCGCCAAGCAAGCCGGTGCGGCCTTCGATCTTGCGGGCAATATCACGGATGACGCGACCGAGATAGGTTCTGAGCATCTTCAAGGCCCGGTTGGCGCGCTTGGAGGCATCGGTTTTGACGCCCCGAGGTAGAGCAATTTGGGCAATTCAGTTGGCGACCGGCGCCCGTCTGTCACAGGTTTGCTAATCTGCGCCTGTTCGCTGATCGACGCGCACCCGGCTCCGGACGATGGACGCGCGGTCACCGCGCAGCCCCCCGTCAATACGCCGTCTCGTCGCGAAGAACGGGGCGCAAATGCCGATGGCGCAAGGGAGAGCAGCTACAAACCTTCGTATGGCACTTCCATCCCTTGTCATGGCGCTCGCCTACCCCCGTACAATTGAGCGTTCAGTTGCGATGGACCTAGCCTTGGGCCAATCAGCAAAAGTCGATTGCCCGGCGATTACAGGGAAGATCGACGCAATCGCGACGATCCCAGCGGTCCGCACGTGGAACGCGCGCGACAGAGAAGAAGCCGCTGTTTTGCCCTGGGAGGCTGCATATGAGACTGAAGCGCTGCTTCCGCTGCCCTATTTTCCGCATGACCGCGCGGATCACAATGACCCCGCAGCCGCACTTCATTTGTGCGCGCGGTGCGACCGCGAACCAGAAATCCCGGGAAGCTATCACCGACGCGAGACCTACAGGAGATAAAGATGGGCGATAGCTCCCAATGCTCTCACCAACCTGCAGCGAAGTGCTGCGCCGTCTGCGGCGGGAAGTTTGGCCTGATCCGATATTACTCGTGGCGCACTGCGCTGTGCTCCAGGAAATGTCTGGATCGGTTCAAGGCGCGTCGGGAGCGCGATCGCCGATGGCTGTTCGGATTTCACGGAGCCTAAAACAGCTGAGGTTGAAGGCCAATGCCGCCCTGTCTTGTACTTTCTTAAACGTGTCGAGGAAGTTGTTGAACTCCGGCTTTGCTGCATATTCGACCCAGGTCTTTTCGGCCCACGTCGATCCGCGCGCGGAGTTGACGAACTTGCCGGCAACAGCGCCGTTCAGATCAACCTGCTTTGAGGTTGCCCATTGGATGAACAGCTAGGCTGCTCCCTTCTTCTTGGAAGCGGCGTTCATCGCTAGCGACCATATCCAGATGTTGGATTCGAAGTCTTTGCCGTTTTGAGCGCGCAAGGGGGGTGCGAATGCGATCTTAACCGAGGCCGGCTTGCCGGCCACGTCGTTCCAAAAGCCAACCATGTTGGAATCGATTGCCATCGCCGTGCGTCCTGAGTTGATGCCATCGACCACTTGATACCAGTTGTCGTTAGCAAAGGACGGACCCGGGCACTTCTTGATCATGTCCACATAGTCCTTGTGGAAGGCGATTGACTCAGGTGAGTCGAGACCCGTGTCCAGCTTGCCGTCCTTAATGACGAAATCATGCACTCCGTAAGATTTGGCAATCGAGATCGCAGCCGTGTGGATGCTGCTCCAAAAGCGTACGCCGCGGACGCCCAACGGCGTGAGTGCGGGATCCGCAGCTTTTAGCTTTGCGCATGCGGCGGACATCTCCGGCGGAGTCGTCGGCACCTTGATGCCGAATTTGTCGAGGATGTCCTTACGGTAGAATAGCTGGATGTTCTCGAAGCCGTGCGGAACGGCCCACACCCGACCGCTTCCCGCTTCGATCTGCCCATCTGTCACCTTCCAGGTTAGCGCATCCCGCAGCGCGGGAAAGAAATCCTTGTAGTCATAGTTTGATGCGGTGAGTTTCGGATCGGTCAGATACCGATCGAGCGGCTCGAGCAACTGGCCTGGCGCAAGATCCCAGGCTAGCTGAACCCCCGTCCCCACGACTTCCCAAGTCGGAGATTTTGTGCTCAGTTGGATCGTTAGCTTATTCCAATAAGCGTCGTCCGGATAAAGCTCAGGCGTCACCTTGATACCGGTTAGCTTTTCGAACTCCGGCAATTGAGCCGCGACGGCGTCAGCATAGGGATGAATGTCGTATGCCCAGACGATCGAACTACCTTCGAACTGCCTCCAGTTGACGTCGTCTGCTTTGGCTTGCTGAAGGGGAATGGCCGCTCCGGTCAGAAGCGTCGAGCAAATAAGAGCGCCTCTGGCAAAATTCGCCAAATGGCCGCAAAAAGCAGCGAGCTTCCTTGGCATGCTTCCCTCCAATGGGCTCTTTGGCCCGTAAGCCCACGCGCCCTCCTCTTCCAGGGCCGCAGTGCCGAGCAGGCTACCTGTAATTTATTCTCGTCTTAAGCGGGCTTTCCAACCGAGGTTGGGTAAGATTGAGTAACGTCGGACACTTCGGGCATTTCCGCAGAAGGGGAGAATAAACGCGGATCAGCAAGCAGAGGGTAGTGTGCGGAAGGTTCTGCAAAAGCCTGAGAGGCTGGAGCGGTCATGGTAAGTCCGGTGATTGCGAAGATCACC
>NZ_JCAMOT010000125.1:0-2541 GCF_059512425.1 Bradyrhizobium sp. Leo78 | reverse complement strand
CGTAAGCATCCGGTGAGAGCCGCGCAGGGGTCACTCAGGCTGCTTGATTGACTTGCTTATTTCGGTCGCGCCAATTCCAAGGCAGAAGTTCGTCGAGCCGTTGGACCGGATGTGCAGCGATGCGCGCCAGGACGTCGGCGAGCCAAGCCTGTGGATCGAGGTCGTTCATTTTAGCCGTGACGATCAGGCTGTACATCATCGCGGCACGGTCGCCACCGCGGTCGGAGCCACAGAACAGCCACGACTTCCGCCCCAAGGCAATGCCGCGCAGGGCTCGTTCGGCGGCGTTGTTCGACAGGCAGATGCGGCCGTCCTCGAGGAAGCGGGTGAATGCGCTCCAGCGCTTGAGCATGTAGTCCATCGCCTTGGCGACATCGTTGCGCCGTGAGAGCTTGGCGCGTTGCTCACGCATCCAGGTTTCCAAATCGGCGACCAGCGGCGCGCTGAGCTCCTGGCGGACGGCCCGGCGCCGTTCGGGCGTCTCGCCGTTGATGCCTCGCTCGATCTCGAACAAGGCGTCGATCCGGCGGACTGCTTCCAGAGCCAAAGGCGAGATCACCGCTGGCTTTTTGCCCTGCACCTTGCGGCGCGCATTCTCCGCCAGATCAGCCATCACGAAGAACGGCCGTCGGGCATGGACCCAGCACGCCGCTTCCAGGATCGGACCTGCGTTGCGGCCCGGGTCGTAAAGCTTGCCATAGCCGCCATAGGCGTCGGCCTGGAAGATGCCGCTATAGCCGGCCAGATGGGCCTGCGGATGCTCGCCTGCGCGATCGCGCGAGTAATAAAATACTGCCCCCGGCGGGGCCTGCCCACCAAAAGGCTTGTCGTCGCGCGCATAGACCCAGATGCGGCCGGTGTCGGTCTTGCCTTTGGCCAGGACCGGCACCGTCGTGTCATCCCCGTGCAATCGCTCGGCACTCAGCACATGGGCCTCGAGGCGCCGGAACAAGGGCGTCAGCGCGACTGTGCAGCCGCCAACCTGGTCGGCGAGGGTCGACAGGCTGATCGGCACCCCTTCCTTGCCATAGCGTTCCGCCTGCCGGTTTAGCGGCTGGTGCTGGCCGAACTTCTCGAACAGCACCATCGCCAACAAGCTGGGGCCGGCCCAGCCACGGGCGATGACATGGAACGGCGCCGGGGCCTGGCTGATCTTCTCGCAATCACGGCAGCTGAACTTCTCCCGGACGTGCTGGATCACCTTCCAGGATTTCGGGATCACCTCCAGCGTCTCGGTGATGTCCTCCCCGAGCTTGGACAACCGCGCTCCGCCGCAGCAGGCGCACGCCACAGGTCTCGGCACGAGCACGCGCTCGCGAGGCAGATGGTCCGGGAACGGCTGGCGCGACGGCCTCTTGCGCGTGAACGAGGCCACCTTCGTCGTCCTGGCCGCGGCCATTTCGGCAGCGATCTCATCCTCGGTCGCTGAGGCCTCGAGCTCCTCCAGCGTCAGTTCGAGCTGATCCAGCAGCCTTGCGGTACGCTCCGAGCCAGGGCCATAACGATCACGATTCAGCTTTTCGATCTGCAGCTTCAGGTGAGCGATCAGCGCATGGTCGTCGGACTGCTGGGCGCGAACGCTGGCAAGTTCGGCGCGCGTCGCCAGCAACGCGGCCTGCAGCGCCTCAATGTCTTCCGGCAGCTTCTCGGGACCGCTACCCATGCACCGATGGAATCACAAAAGCCGCGATTTGGCGCGCGCTTTTTGCAATCTCACGGGACTATTGCGCAATCTATCCTGCGCTCTGCGGCCGCCAACTGTGTTGGGGGTTGCGCCAGTCGATCGCCTCCAGCAAATAGCCCATCTGAGCTGCGGTCAGCGACATCACGCCGTCCACCGTCGCCGGCCAGATGAAGCGGCCACGGTCCAGCCGCTTGGCATAGAGCGATAGCCCGACCCCGTCGTGCCAAAGCGCCTTGATCAGTGTGCCGGCACGACCACGGAACACAAAGACGTCGCCGGCAAAAGGGTCGCGCCCCAGGCCCTCTTGCACCAGCAATGCCAGACCCTGCATGCCTTTGCGCATATCGGTGTGACCGGTTGCGATCCAGATCCTCGCCCCTGCTGCGATCGGGATCATCGCCGCTCCAGCAGATCCAACACGCGAGACAACGCGGTCGTATCAACGCCGGCGTCCACGATCACGCGACAGGCCTTGCCGACGACAATCTCCATGCGTCCGCTCGCTGGCCCCGCTAAAGATACCGGCGACGCCGGCGGTTGGTCCGGCATCACCATCGCCGGCACAAAGCCGGGCCGGGGATCTTCTTCACCGCCCGTCCGCGTCCCAAACGATCGTCGCCAAGTCAACAGGAGCGAGCGCGAGATGCCGTATCGTCGTGCTGTCGATGAGACCGCGCGCGGTGTCTGCAAACTCTCCAGAACGATCTTGAGTTTCTCGTCATCGCTCCAGCGACGCCGACGGCCAGTCTCGACAACCTCGAACCGTTCAATCTGAGCACTGAACTTATTGCTGTCCATAAGGGCTGTTACACAGCACTCGTCTTAACCCGACAAGGCGGCCCTCACCGGAGGGAGAC
>NZ_JCAMOT010000124.1:0-2597 GCF_059512425.1 Bradyrhizobium sp. Leo78 | reverse complement strand
GCTGCTTTTGATCTTTGGCGTGCCTCTCTTCGCGTTCGTGGTTCTCACAACGGTCTTCAGCCATCCGGTCATCCGGGGGCTCGGGGTGACGGTCGTCGACGAGGACAAGTCGGACGCATCGCGTGCCCTGGTGGAATACGTCGCGGCATCTCCGAGCCTGAAAATCGTCGACCGCTCCGGTACGCTGTCCACGGCCGTGAAGGATATACGGTCCGGAAAGGCGATCTCGGCAATCTATATCCCACCGGATTTCGAGCGCGACCTGCAGGCTCAACGCCGTCCGCAGGTGGTTGGATTCTACAACCAGCAGTTCCTGACGGCGGCCGGCATTGCCTCCTCGGGGCTGAGCGATGCGCTTTCCGCCGCAGCCGCCGTGGCAGCCCCCGCGAAGCACGCAGCGCCCACACCAGCCTCGATCGGCACGATGGCCGGGGAAACCATCGCGCTTGTCAATCCGCAAAAGAACTATGCCCAGTTCCTGCTCCGTGCGCTGCTGCCGACGATCATCCATGTGGTGATCACGCTCGCGGCAGGCTATTCCGTCGGCTCCGAATTCCGCCGGCGCGACGCGCGGGCCTGGCTCGAAAGTGCCGGAGGCGACCCGGTCGTTGCGCTGGCCGGCAAGCTCGCGCCCCTCTTCGGCATCTTCCTCCTCATCATGCTTGCCGAGCCGCTCTTCCTGGAGGGCGTGCTGCAAGTCCCCTTCAGGGGAGACCTTCCGTTGATGGTGGCCGCCGGCTCGCTCCTGATTGTCGCCTACCTCTCGCTCGGTGCCCTGCTGCAGCTCCTGGTCGGCGATCTGGCGACGGGGCTGGGACTTGCGGGCCTCGTTGCCTCTCCTGCATTCGGCTACGCCGGCGTCGGCTTCCCCGCGATCGGCATGAATGCGTTTGCGCAAGTCTGGAGCGCGATACTGCCGCTGCGCTGGTACATGGCCGTGTTGTTGGGCCAAGCGGCACGCGGATTGCCGGTGTCGGACTCCGCCATTCCGTTCGCGGCGCTCGCCGGCCTGACGATGCTCTATGCTGGCCTCGCCTTGCTGCGTATGGCGAGCCTCAAGCGCAGGGGCTGGTTTGAGACGGCGCGACCAGCCGAGCAATCAGAGATCGGCCGCGCGCCCCGCGGCGTCGGCGGCGCCTTCATGGCGGAGTGGCGGCGCGTGCTCGGCGCGCGGAGCGCCTTCACCCTCCTGTTCCTGGCTCCCTTGGTCTACGGCATTTATTATCCGCAACCCTATCTGAATCAGATCCTGCGCAAGCTTCCCATCGCGGTCGTCGACAACGATCTGAGCGATCTCAGCCGCCAGATCGTCGAGACGCTGGATGCGAGCGGAGCATTGAGCGTTGCGGTCCGCACCCGTACACTCGCCGAGGCACGCACCGCAATCGATCGTGGGAAGGCCTTTGCCGCCGTCGAAATCCCCCCAAACACTGAGCGCGACGTGCTCAAGGGCATCACCGCTCACATTCCGATCTACGCGGATGCCACCTATTTGTTCATATTCAGATCGACCGCCAGCGGGGTCGCCACCGCAATTGGGACATTGACGTCCGAGCTTGTTTCGCGAGGCGCACGCTCGGATGGAAGCCTTGTCAAGGCGAAGCTGGCGAGTTCGAGCCCGGCCGACATTCTGCTGCAGCCGATCTTCAACCCCGTGGGCGGCTATGCAAGCTACATCGTCCCAGCGGCGTTTGTGCTGATCCTGCAGCAAACCCTTCTGATCGGTGCGGCGATGTTGACCCGTACTGCGCTGGCAACCGGCGGCGGAGCGTTCGCCGGCGTGCTCGGCCGCGGCATCGCCCATCTGACGATTTACCTTCCGGCGCTCGCACTTTATCTCATCGTGCTGCCGCGCATCTATGGCTTTTCAACGCTCGGGCATCTTCCACAACTGCTCGCGCTTGCTGCCGTCTTCCTGCTTGCGACGAGCTTCATGGGGCAGGCCGTCGGCGCCTGGTTCACGCGGCCCGAAAATGCAACCATCCTGCTCCTTGCAACCAGCCTGCCCCAATTCTTCACCGCCGGCTTCGCATGGCCGCGCGAGGCGATCCCCGATGTGGCCATCGCCCTGGGCCGACTGTTCCCGGCCGACTTCGCGATTGACGGCCTCGTGCGCATCAACCAGCTCGGCGCCAGCATTTGGGAGGTCGCACACGATTGGCTTGGACTGTGGTGCTTGGCGCTCGCCTATTTCGTGCTCGCCGTGATCTCAGCGCTTGCCGTCAAGAGAGGGCAGACACGTGCGCAAAGCTAGGCGTGTCGCCATCGCCGCGATCGCACTCGCGCTCGTCGCGGGCGTTGTGATCTATTCCGTCCGTGGTTCCGGATCGCCGTCCGCAATCGTTGGCGTCGTGCGGGCGACCGAGGTCAGGGTGGAGCCGGAAGTAAACGGCCAACTCGTTTCGATTGCGGTCAAGAAGGGCGCGCAGGTACATGCCGGCGATGTCCTCGCGACGCTCTCGGCGGTGGAGTTGACCGCACAGGTGGACCAGGCGCGCGCCGCGCTCGCCTCAGCAACCGCGAACCGCAACAACGTCTATGCCGGCGTCAGGCGTGAGCAGGTCGACTCTCTGAAAGCTGCAATCGCCAAGGCAAAG
>NZ_JCAMOT010000123.1:0-2639 GCF_059512425.1 Bradyrhizobium sp. Leo78 | reverse complement strand
TGGATCAATCAGATCGAGCGCTGGTTCGCTGAGCTCACCAGAAAGCAAATCCAGCGAGGTGTTCACACCTCCGTCAGACAGCTCGAGGCCGACATCCGTACCTTCATCGAACGGCACAACAACAACCCGAAGCCCTTCAAATGGACCAAGTCCGCAGACCAGATCTTGGCTTCTGTCAAACGCTTCTGTCACAAAGCTCAGCAGACTTTATGTGGCGAACTTTAGATTCACGTGACTAGCACTACTTTGGCAGATTGTGTTTTCGCCGCTGTTTTTCACGGATTTGCTTTCGGCAATATGGGCACTGCTGAGACGGCGGCCGAAGGATGAGATCGACGATGGCGTGACGTACGGCTGGCATGGTTGGCTGAGGCGGAGGCCCGTTGATTCTTTTTTTTCCGCCCCGCGTATGCGAGGCGACGATGTTGCAGGAAGGCGTAGGCAATCATTGTCATCAAGGCGTGGCGATGAAGACCTTGCCATGATCGCCCTTCGAAGTGATCAAGTCCAAGTTCCTCCTTCAACTGCTGATGCGCCTGCTCACAAATCCACCGTGCCTTGATGGTGGCGGCCAGCGTGCGCAGATCCGTCGCCGCCGGAAGGTTGGCCAGATAGTATTTCTTCTCCCCGGACGCACGTTGCTCGCCAATGAGCCAGGCTTCGTCGCCTGGGAGATGCTGCTGACCTTTATCCCATATCCGCTGCGGAGGGCCGTCGGCGGTCCGGACGCGGAGAGCAGCAAATTGGGCTTTAAGCCGACCTTTCGTCCCGCTACGCCAACTCACGGTTTTCCATTTGGCGCTGACGAGCATTTGTTCTGCGGCAATCGATAAGATATCGGGCACGTGGTGCTTTCGCGGTTTTCCGCGGACTTTGGTAATCGGCCAAATGAGCTTCACATCGACCGGTGCCGAGGGATGCCGACAGCCCAGGTCAGCCCGCGCTCTGTTAGCCCTTGTCGAAACGGTGCGCTGAGGCCGTATCCTGCATCCGCCAGCACACATCCAAAGCGCACGTTGGCTGCCATCGCGCGGTCAATCTCGGCTAGAGCAATCTCGGGCTTGGACCGTGCCGTTCGATGTTCGACTGGCACGCGAGCGCGCTTCATACGAGATACGTCGCTTGTCCAACTGTCAGGCAGAAAGAGACGTAACGCGACCATCACTGGCACTTCGCCGCGCGCAAGCGTTAAAGACACCAGCGTTTGGCAATTTGCCGTTTTACCGAGAGCCGACGCGTATTGAGCCGCAACACCGACCGATCGCTCACCCTTCTTCGGCAGTGAGGTGTCATCGATAACCAGCATCGCATCCCTGCCGCCGACAAGTCGGTCCGCCTGGTTGAGCAGCTCCGTCTCCAGCGGCGTCGCATCCCAGACACCGTCCGCAATGAAATGGTGCAACTGGTCGTAGTTGCTCGTGGCAAGGCGTTCCGCCATCGGCTGAACGCTCTTGCGATCGCCCGGACCGATCAATCCCGCAACATACAGAGGACACATCCGCTGCCGGGTCTTATGACCCAGCCGGTCCAAGAACGGCATCAGCCAGCGTTCGAGTTCGTCTTCCCATCCCGGCATGGTCAGCCCTCCAAGAGCCGACCACCCATGAATCATTGAAAAATTGATTCGGGAATCCTATAAAACGCGGCAAAATCAACAATCTGCCAAAGTAGTGCTAGTTTAACGAGAGGCGAAGAAAGCGGAGTTTCCCCGCTCCCATGCTTCACGGGCGCGAGGAGCAGGCTCGCTGATGACGATCGGGGCTCTACACGCGCATCTATAATTTTAATTAGGGTTGATGAAAAAGCCCCGACGAGCAGCCAGCCAATGCGGTTATCGCGCCGGAGCCGGCACATTCGCGGATGGTGAATTGCGCGTGAAAGCCGGACATCGGTGGACGCTTCGCTGCACGTTCTAGTTCGACCGCATCGACATTCGCAGCGACATCGATGAATTTGAGAAAGGCGCCGAAGGCAGCTAGCACGGCCCCGAGCGCCACAGGCGTGCCGGCAACCGCGAGCCACGGCAGGATGAGCGCAATCCCGAACCAGCCGATCCGGATGATTGATTTGCTGCCGTAGCGCGCGCTCAACAGCCTGATCAGAAGCATCGAGATGACTGAGCTGATTCCCAGACAGAGCAGCAGAAAACCGAGGACTTCGTTATCGACAACCAGCCGCTCCTTCGCGAACGGCACCAGCGGCGCCTAGCCCGCAATGCCGAAACCGGCGACAAAGAATGCAAGGCGCGTCATGATCCGGCTGGCCAGACGACCGACGGACACCATCGGGAAAGCCCGGAGGAAGAGTGTGGTTTCCTGTTCGCACACGCTAATGACATCGCGGCGCAGCGAGAGCGGCTGCGATCGCAGTTGCAGCCCCTCCAACATGGTGTTTCATGTCCCCTCACAACACGTTGGCGGGGCGGCCGGACGCAATGGAGGACGTGCGGAGTCCGTCCCTACAGCGCCCCCCGCCTCCGAGCGGTGATGCTGCCCCGAATGGAGCAAGTGGCGTGCCGACATTGAAAGTTGGAGGTTCTACAGTCGCTTCGTACCGGGTGTGTGAAATGGACCCCGATTGTGGGACCACGTGCTTAGTTGGAAGGGGCTGCTCCGTTTGATAGACGGAGCGCATGATGA
>NZ_JCAMOT010000122.1:0-2881 GCF_059512425.1 Bradyrhizobium sp. Leo78 | reverse complement strand
GTAACCCTCCGGTGAGGGCCGCGGCCAGCTAGGTTTCGGGTGATAGTGTTTCAGTGAGTGCCGAACTCAGGTCGAAGCTGGATTAGTAGTCGGGCAACCTGATCACTCTTCTCGGCTAGTCTTCCGTGGTCGGTGAGTCCCATATGCTCGGTGGCGACAATATAGAGATAGTGGGCAATTTCGCTCGCGGTTGCGCCTTCGTCCATCAGCATGACGTAGGCCCTGTTTGCGTAGGTGTCATACTCGTCGGCGGCCTCTGGTATGCCGTAGACCCCGATGGGATCCCAGTCGCGAAGCAAGATCTCACGGACACGAGCACGGTTCTCTCGTGACTGATACTTGTTTCGTCCGTGAGCCATTTTCTTGCCCTATGCTACAAGTGATTTTGCTGATGATGGATTCCAATTCCATGGCAAGAGTTCGGCGAGCCGACTCTGCTGGGTCTCGGCGATGCGAGCCAAGACGTTGGCGAGCCATGCCTGGGGATCGATGTCGTTGAGCTTGGCGGTCATAATTAGCGTCGCCATGATGGCGGCGCGATCGGCACCGCGTTCGGAGCCGGCGAAGAGCCAAGACTTGCGGCCGAGAGCAAAGCCGCGTAGCGCGCGCTCCGCCGCATTGTTTGTCAGGCAGATCCGTCCGTCATCGACGAAGCGGGCGAACCGGCCCCAGCGGCGCAGCATGTAGTCGATTGGCTTGGCGACCGCGGACGAATTCGACAGCCGGGCGCGCTGCTCGCGCAGCCATGCTTCCAATGCCATCAAACGCTGGGCGCTTTGCTCTTTACGCACCCGCAGCCGCTCTTCGGCGCTTTGGCCGTTGATGCCGCGCTCGATATCGAACAGTGCATCGATGCGCTTGACCGCCTCCAGGGCTATCGGCGAGATCGCCGCGGCGTTCTTGTCTCGCCTTGCGTTGGCGGCGATGTCCGCCAGTTCAAAAAACTGCCGCCTGGCATGGGCCCAACAGAGTGCGGGCGTGACCGGTCCCTGCGCGCGCGAGGCGTCGTACAGCTCGTTATAGCCACTATAGGCGTCAGCCTGCAGGATGCCGGTGAAGCTTTGAAGATGCCGCGTGGGATGCTCCTGCCGTCGATCGCGCGAGGCGTAATAGAGCGCGGCCGGCGGCGCCCGTCCGCAAAACGGCCGATCGTCGCGGACGTAGGTCCAGATATGCCCTTTGACCGCCTGCCCCTTGGCCAGGATCGGCACCGTGGTGTCATCGCCGTGCAGCCGATCGGCGACCAGGACGTGGCGTTCGATGAGGCGATAAAGCGGCTGTAGGGCCGCCGCACAGGTACCGACCTGGTCGGCCAGTGTCGACAGGCTCAGATCGATGCCCTCCCGGGCGTAGCGCTCGCTCTGCCGGTTCAAGGGCTGATGCTGACCAAACTTCTCGAACAGGATCATGGCCAGGAGGTTGGGCCCGGCGAAGCCGCGCGGCGTCACGTGGAAGGGGGCCGGCGGCTGAGTGATCGTCTCGCAGTCCCGACACGAGAACTTCTCGCGCACCGTCTGGATCACCTTCCACTGCCGGGGAACGACCTCCAGCGTCTCGGTGATGTTCTCCCCCAGCTTCGAGAGCCTCCAGGACCCACAGCAGGGGCAGCTCTCCGGAGCCGAGATCACGATGCGCTCGCGCGGCAAATGGTCGGGGAACGGTTTACGCGACGGCCGCGTGCGCTTGAACGACTGCACGGTCTGTGCCTTGGCCGCGGCCTGCTCGGCTGCCAGCTCGTCCTCGGTTGCGGTTGCTTCCAGCTCTTCAAGCTGAAGCTCCATCTGCTCCAAGAGCCGTGCCTTGCGCTCCGAGCGGCTGCCATAAATCTGGCGACGCAGCTTCTCGATCTCGAGCTTGAGGTAACTGATCAGTGCCTCGGCCGCCTTCGCATCGGCAGCCTCCGCTTTGGCGCTCGCCGCGACCGCTTCCGCCTGAAGGCGCGCGGCACGCTCCGCGAGGATCATCGCATGCGCGGCGGCAAGATCGGTGGGAAGCGATTCAGATGTGGTCACGACGATGATGGAATCACATCCATCACGATCCGAGAAGCGCAAAGCCTCATCCGACCGACGTCGGCCGCCACGTCTCTTGTGGGTGCCTCCAGTCGATCCCGGACAAGAGGTAACCGAGCTGCGCCGACGAGATCGTCACCACGCCCTCGGCCGGG
Source organism: Bradyrhizobium sp. Leo78 (assembly GCF_059512425.1). Taxonomy (NCBI): domain Bacteria; kingdom Pseudomonadati; phylum Pseudomonadota; class Alphaproteobacteria; order Hyphomicrobiales; family Nitrobacteraceae; genus Bradyrhizobium; species Bradyrhizobium sp. Leo78. The sequence continues at coordinate 714 of NZ_JCAMOT010000122.1, read as the reverse complement.
CTCGGCCAGATGAAGCGGCCCCGTTCCAGGCGCTTCGTGAACAGGCAGGCGCCCTGGCCGTCGTGCCAGATCACCTTCAAGAGATTGCCGCGACGACCGCGGAAGCAAAACAGGTGGCCGCCCAGCGGGTCGCGATGCAAGATCTCCTGAACCTGCAAGGCCAGCGACGGAAAGCCCTTCCGCATGTCGGTATAGCCGGTCGCGAGCCATACCCGCACGCCGGCCGGCAGCGGGATCATCGCGGCCGTCCATCCGTCAGCGCCGTCACGACTGCGCTCAGCGTTGCCGCGTCAACCGCACCCGTGATCCGCATCCGAGCCCCGGCCGCGAACTCAATCTCGATCGCACCGCAGCTTCCGGCGGGAGCCGTCAACGGTTGCCGGTCTGGCGCAATGGAGACTGCCGCAAAACGGACTTCGGCATCCTGCCGCTGCATCGGCTCAGGCCCGCAAGCGAGGACGCCTGTGCGCGCCTGCCGCCGCCAAACCGTGAGCAGATTAGGGTGAACATCATGTCGGCGCGCAACCTCGACGACACGGGCCGCGGGCGCCAAACTCTCCTCGACGATCCGGAGCTTCTCGGCAGTGGTCCACCGCCGTCGCCGCTCCGGACCGGACAGAACCGTAACCGTCGTCACGTTTGCTCATTTGTTTGCAAATCAATGAGCAAATCATCTCATCATCGAGCACAATCCGGGAAGGCGGCCTTCACCGA
>NZ_JCAMOT010000121.1:0-2955 GCF_059512425.1 Bradyrhizobium sp. Leo78 | reverse complement strand
TGCCGTAAGCGTCGGAATCTTGCACGACTTTCCGAGAGTGCGTTGTCGTTCCATATCGGGTTCCTTGCTGCATTGGAGGATCTCCGGTGGGTACGGAATATTTCAAGAACGAAGCACGTCGTTCCTTTTGGTCGGTACACGTTGAAGCGTGGCGGCGAAGCGGTCTCAGCAAGCGCAAATATTGTCGTCAGCACCGTCTCAGTGGCGGCACGTTCGATCGCTGGCTGCGGCATCTGGTTGACGCTGAGACGTTGCAAATACGTGCGGAATTGCGTCGCGAGGAACGTCGGGAGCGGCTCCGCAAGAAGCGGGCTCCAGTGTCGAAGGACCTCCGCTGCAGAGCTGTGCAAGCGTTCTGGGCGATGCACGTTGAAGCGATGAAGTGGTGCGGTCTGAGCATGCAAGCCTATGCCCGCGCCCATGGCATATCGCAGCACAGCCTGAGGCGATGGCGCGATTTGATCGACGCCAACGACGTTGAAATCGACTGGCGGACGCACCTTCATCCGAGTGCCCGCCCACTGTTAAGCACTAGTGCTAAGACTAGTGCTAAGGATGGCGCAGCTGAATCTCGCTTGACCGCGACGCCGAATGACGATCCTCCGACACCTGAGAAGCAGAGCCGCCGCAGCTTCACCGACGAGGAAAAGCTGGCCATCGTGTTGGAGACTGAACGACCTTGGGAGACCGTATCGTCGGCGGCACGAAGGCACGGTATCGTCACTAGCATGTTGTTCCGCTGGCGAGCGGAGCTTGGGTTTGGTAAGGGCAAGCGCGCCAAGTTGGTGCCGGTCGCGGTGGCCGATGCTGGAGCCGTCGGGTCATCGACGCCGGTTGTTCTGCACGATCTGTTGCAGCCGCCCGACGGCATGACGGTTGTCAAATTGGACGATGGCCGCCGCGTCTTCGCGCCGATCGGCAGCGATCCCGATGCGGTCCGTCGCCAGATCACTGAGCGGGAGACAGCACGATGATGATCGTGCCGGCCGGCGTGAAAGTCCATCTGGCCTTGGGGTATACCGACATGCGCAAGGGCCTGGATGGCCTCGCCGCGCTCGTTCAGGAACACCTCAAGAAGGATCCGTTCTCCGGCCACCTGTTTGCCTTCCGAGGCAAGAAGGCAAGCACGCTGAAGATCCTGTTCTGGGACGGCAACGGGCTTTGCCTGTTCAGCAAGCGGCTCGATCAGGGCGGCTTCATCTGGCCGAGAATGAGCGATCCAGGTGGCACGGTGACGCTGTCCCCGGCGCAGCTTGCCATGCTGATCGAAGGCATCGATTGGCGTACGCCGGAGCGTCGATGGCGCCCGGCCATCACGGGTTGAATCGCAAAAACCCGCATAGAATATAGCGAAGTTGCTTCGTCGAATCAGCGTGTTCGAGTAGAATCGGTCATGCAGCTCGACCTCGACAATCTGCCGTCGGATACTGCGCTTCTGCATCGCCTGGTGCGCGACATTGCCTCGGTCATCGCGCATCGGAACAGCGAGATCCAGCGTCTCCAGGCGATCATCAAACAGCTTCAGCGCGCACAATTTGGGCGTCGTTCCGAGCGTCTCGACGCCGATCAGCTCGCCCTTGGACTCGAAGATTTGGACATCGATTTGTCGGCCGTCGAGGCAGATCAAGCCTCGCTGGAGGCGTTTGCGCCGACGCAGAAACTGCAGCCGAAGCGCAAGCCGCTGCCGGATCATTTGCCCCGCGAACAGGTTGTGCTTAACGTCGATAGCGAGAGATGTGCGTGCTGCGGCGGCGCGCTGCATGCGATCGGTGAGAGCGTCAGCGAGATGCTGGATTGGGTGCCAGCACAGTTGCGCGTGGTACGCGTCTGCCGCCCCAAATATGCCTGCCGCAGTTGCGGAACGATCACCCAGGCTCCGGCGCCCGAACGACCGATCGCCGGCGGCTTGGCCACGCCAGCCATGCTCGCGCATGTGCTGGTCAGCAAATATTGCGACCACACACCGCTCTATCGGCAGGCGCAGATTTTTGCCCGCCATGGCGTCGAACTGGAGCGCTCGACATTGGCCGGATGGGTCGGCGGCGCGTGCTGGTGGTTTGAGGCCCTGCACGATCGGCTGTGCGAGCACATGTTCGCGTCGGATCACCTGTTTGCCGACGACACGCCAATCCCGGTGCTCGATCCGGGCCGCGGGCGCACCAAGACCGGACGGCTGTGGGTGTATGCCCGCGATCAACGGAGCTGGGCTGGGCCTGAGCCGCCAGCTGCGGTTTATGTGTTCGCGCCCGACCGGAAAGCGGAGCGCCCAGCAGCGCATCTGATGCACTTCAAGGGCGTTCTGCACGTCGACGGTTACGCCGGATTCGAGCGGCTGACCGGCGCCGGAAACATCACTCTCGCCGCATGTTGGGCGCACACCAGGCGCAAGTTCTACGAGGTTGCGCAAGCCGAGGACACGCCCATCGCGCAGGAGGCCTTGCGTCGTATTGCCAGCCTCTATGCCGTCGAAGCGCAGGTGCGTGGTCAATCGCCGGCGCATCGGCTGGCTACGCGGCGCGCACTCGCCAAGCCGATCGTTGACAGCCTTCGCCTGTGGCTCGAGGTGCAACTCGCTCAATTGCCCGGGCGCGGCAATCTCGCCGAAGCGATCCGGTATGCGCTGTCGCGCTGGGATGGATTGACCCGCTTCCTCCGTGACGGCCGCATCGAACTTGACACGAACCCCGTCGAGCGGGCGATCCGACCTGTGGCGCTCGGCCGCAAGAACCATCTCTTCGCCGGTAGCGATGGCGGTGGGGAACGATGGGCAATCCTCTGTTCGCTGATCGAAACGTGCAAGCTCAATAACGTCGAGCCTTACGCATACCTGCGTGACGTGCTCACGCGCATGGTCGACGGACATCCGATCAACCGTCTCGACGAACTGCTGCCGTGGGCCTGGAAACCGACGGATCATGTCAATACCTGACCGACGTGCGAGAGCCAGACGCTAAC
>NZ_JCAMOT010000120.1:0-2956 GCF_059512425.1 Bradyrhizobium sp. Leo78 | reverse complement strand
TCGACCTGAGTTCGGCACTCACTGAAACACTATCACCCGAAACCTAGCTGGCCGCGGCCCTCACCGGAGGGTTACCCTGGAAAGAGGGAGTGGCCCCGTCGTTCTCCACGAGGCGGGGTCCCCTCTGAAACCCGAAATGGCCCCCGGAGCTGGGGCGGCTCCGTTTGGGCCCCTACTTGTTTCCGTCGCCGGGGACTCGGACGGGGCCCTGTTAGAAAACGATATCGCGGCACCACGGTTGAGCTCCAGCTTTCGAGATCGGCGCCGCAAAGCTTGCATCTAAAGCTCTCGACCTCACGGCCGGCCGAGGCGACCTCCGTTCGATCGTAGACAGCCCGCATTGGCACTCCCGAATCGTCATGATCTGATCTCAATTCGCCCCTCGCCGCTGATGTGTTCCGTCCAAGGCATGCTGGACTTCAAAGCGCAAGGTAACCCGCAATACCGGCCCAGAGTCATCGCGCACTTCGATTCTCAAGTCGCGGACCAAAGAACCCGGGAGAACATCCCTGGCTAGGTCTGCCATCGCCGCCGACGCTACGGCCTTCACCTTCTCAAATGAGGTAATCTCAAGACCGATTTCGTCGGGGACGAAGTTCTCGTTGTCGCGGGTGTCGAAATAATAATGGGGCATGCGCCACAAGCGCATTGCAGCGCCATCTGTTCCTAGCGCCAAACCAATATCGTGCGGGCGATTCCCAATCCCTCAGTGCGAGACCGGGCAAAGTGGCAATGGCCCTCGTCGAGGTCCGCTTGGCATGGCCGACAAGATTTGCTTACGCTGAGTTCTTCTGACTTTCCTCAAACGCACGTTCGGCACATCATTTGCTGAGCTCCGCCGAGATAACCAGGCAGTCTTTCCCATGCATCGAAACCAGATGCGCGGTCTGGCGTTGGGACCGATGGACGATGATGATTTGCAATCCCGCAGTGAACAAGCTCTCGTCGTAGTGACCCTCAGCACGGCAACGCTGATCGCGTGCGTCAGCCTTTTGGTATCTCAATTGTAAGGCCGCCGCAGTTGGCGCGTCTTTCGTTTGGAATGCCACTTCTGCCCCGAAAGGGCATAGCGGCACGCCGAAGCTAGAGGTCGGTTCTTAGAGGCAAAGCAGACTTCGTCACTCAGCCAGACCGCCCTGTGGCAAAAGAAAAGGTCGCCCGGAGGCGGCTAGTTCTTGGTCTTCCCTCTTGTGCTTATTTCTTGAGGGCGCCAGCGGCGTCCCGCGCTGCATCCTTCACATCTCCGGCGGCGTTGTGTGCGGATCCCTTCGCCTTGTCCATCTTGCCTTCGGTTTCCATCTCCTTGTCGCCAGTGAGCTTACCGGCACCTTCTTTGATGGCGCCTTTTGCCTTGTCGGCAGCGCCCTTCACATGTTCGCGATCCATGGTCGTGTTCCTTTTGCTGTGCGGAAGACCACACAACGAAAGGGTTACGCAGTGGTTCCTCGGCGCCCGGGTCGGCCCACACGAAGACTTCTGAATTTGCCCAAAGCTGAAGACCGCATTGGGGATCGTTATGTCGGCTTCGCCGCGGTAGACTGGACTTCAGCGCGACATCCTATTGCCGCTTCTGAGGCCGAGAGTCCTAATCAGTATTCTCGATTGATCCCCGGCTCCGCCGGCGCGCGATTGCGAACGAATCCGTCTCCGTGCCGCAGTTCGCGGATGTCCTGCTCTGCTCTGCACAGGCGCTCGTCGACCACCCGGATGTCGCCTCGCATGTCGGCTACTTTGCTGATCTGCTCTACAAAGGTCTTCACCGCGGATTGGATGCCCTCGACGCCAGTCTCCAGCTTTGTGATCCGATGGGAGCGCCAAAGTGTTAAAGGGAAGAAACTCTCGCCGTCGACTGTGTCGTACCGAGTGACGATGTCGCCGGCGTCGTCCGGTAAACAGCATGAAATACGAAGACAACTTCATGTTTGAATATGAACTACTCACAAAATGGGATTGGGTGCTGGTCGTGGCGGTCAGCACGCTCGTTGCGCTGCTGCTGGCCGCCGGTGTTTATTGGTTGGTCACTTAGCAAACGAACCTGAGGTTGGCAGCCGCTGTAATAAGATTGGACCCCCAACAAGGCAGGCCTTCAATCTCTGCGCCGATCGACGGAGCTGTTAGGAACGGTCGGCGGAGGGTCTCGTTTTGCGAACGGAAAGTCGTGGTTTGCTGTCAATGCCCCGTTTCTTCTTTCACATCAACGGAAAGTTCCCGTTTCAGGATGAAGTCGGAACCGAGCTTCGAGACGATCGCGCTGCCTGGAAGGAAGCTCTGTTGCTGACCCGAGACATTGAAACATGGCTCCAGCCGGGGGAGAGTTGGAGCCTCGATGTCATGGCGCGCGACGGCTGTTTGTACCGGATCAGCATCACGAGCGAAGAAGGATGAACAGAGCGGCGGATATGGGCGACACGCCCCAGATCTCTCTCTCTTCGAGGCAAAAAAGCCCGGTCGCTAAAACCGGGCTGAGAAGTTTGCAGTTGCACAACGCTCCATGGTGTTGAGCGTGCGGTGCGGGCATAAAAACTTCGCTACACCAAGCGCGGTTCCAGTAGCCCGGTAAAAGTTGCAATCGACTGTGCTCACGCCGCAACAACTCAGTGCCTTGGCAGGCTCGCGCGAGAGGCAGAACGGCCATAGCCGATTTGACCGACGGTTCCGTTCCGTGAAACAAATGTCCGCTTTAGCAGTTAGATGCATCACTCGCTGGCGGGGTAAAGTGATGAATTTCTTCAGCAACGACAGTCTCCAGCATCCAGGAACCAAGACGAAAGCCGTTGTAGATGCGGGGCTCAACCAGAGCTTACACATCAGATGCTAGACTCGACGCGAGGGCTGACCATACGCATCGACTAATGCCAGTGCGGGAGCGAAGCTGGACCGAGCATCGAGAGTAACCGCCCACAGCCGTGGACGTTAAGTTTGCCTGCACGACAGCGGGATACGGGATTTTCTCTGC
>NZ_JCAMOT010000119.1:0-3109 GCF_059512425.1 Bradyrhizobium sp. Leo78 | reverse complement strand
TGGGCTGGACTGGCTCCATCCTGGCGCATGAGCTGACTGGTGCCGGATTGAACGTGGTGGCGATCGAACGCGGCCCGTGGCGCGACACGGCGACCGATTTCCCGCCGGCCTATGCGCAAGATGAGTTGCGCTACCGCATCCGCCACGATCTATTCCTCCGGCCCGAACAGCTGACGATGACTTTCCGTAACAACGCCAGTCAGACGGCCCTGCCGATCCGCAGCTGGGGATCGTTCATGCCGCCCAATGGCGTTGGCGGCGGCGGCGTGCATTGGAATGCCGAGACGTGGCGCTTCCTACCCAGCGACTTCGAGCTGAGAACGCATTTGGTGGGGCGCTATGGCGAAAAATTCCTGCCCGAGGACATGACGATCCAGGACTGGGGAATTACGTATGATGACCTCGAGCCCCATTACGACAAGTTCGAGTATTTGTGCGGCACGTCCGGCAAAGCCGGAAACATAAAAGGGCGGATACAGACGGGCGGCAATCCTTTCGAGGGAGCGCGGTCCCGCGAGTATCCGACGCCGCCGCAGAAGCAGCCCTACGGTCCGACGCTGTTCGCACAGGCGGCTCAGGAGATGGGCTATAAGCCCTTCCCGCAACCTTCCGGGAATCTCTCACAGGCATATACGAACCCGCTCGGCGTCACGATAGGCCCTTGTACCTATTGCGGCTTCTGCGAATGGTTCGGCTGCGGCAACTACTCGAAGGCTAGTCCGCAGACCACGATCCTGCCGGCACTCATCCGCCGTCCCAACTTCGAGGCGCGCACGCAGTGCGAGGTATCGAAGATCAACCTGGATAGATCGGGAAAACGCGCCACCGGCGTCACCTATGTCGACACCAGTGGCAACGAATGGGAGCAGCCAGCCGACCTCGTGCTGCTCTGCGCCTTCCAATTGTTCAACGTGCACCTGCTGCTGCACTCGGGCATTGGCAAGCCCTACGACCCGCGCACGGGCGAGGGCGTAATCGGTCGAAATTATTCCTACCAAGTCACATCTAGCGTAGGCGCGTTTTTCGACGACAAGATCTTCAATCCCTTCATCGCGTCGGGCTCGATCGGAATGTGCATCGACGAGTTCAACGGCGACAATTTCGATCACGGACCGCATGGCTTCGTCGGCGGCGGCTATATGGGCGCGGTGCAGACCAATGGCCGACCGATCCAGACTGGGAGGACACCACAGACAGCGCCGAGGTGGGGCGCCGAGTGGAAGAAGGCGGTGGCGAAGAGTTACTTGAGCAGCTATGAGACCGTCACGCATGGCAGCTGCTACAGTTATCGCGACGTGTATCTCGACCTCGATCCGACCTACACGGACCGCTTCGGCCGCAAGTTGATGCGCTTGACGTTCGACTTCCACGAGAACGAACTCAAGATGTCGACATACCTTACCGACCGGCTGGCTGACGTCGCGCAGAAGATGGGGCCGCGGCAGCTTGAGAAGCACCCGCGTCGCGGTCCTTACGACGTCACCGTGTACCAGACAACGCACACCTGCGGCGGTGCCATTATGGGCGTCGAGCCCAAGACCAGCGCGCTCAATCGCTATCTGCAGAGCTGGGACGTGCCCAACCTGTTCGTCATGGGTGCCACGGCCTTCCCGCAGAACCCCGGATATAATCCGACGGATACGGTGGGCGCACTCGCCTTTTGGGCGGCAGACGCGATCGTAAACCGCTACCTGAAGAGTCCCGGCCCGCTCGTGCAGATTTGACAGCTAGCACTTCGAGGCATTGGCATGAGAATGCGCAATCTGATGACTCGTGTGCTCGCGGCCTGCGCGATCGGCCTGGGTGCGGCACGCGCGGCGGACGACAACCAGGCGTTCGAGAAGATCGAGCGCGGCCGGTACCTCGTTGTGCTCGGCGATTGCGCCGGCTGCCACACTGCGCCCGGTGGTAAGCCTTTTGCCGGCGGCGCTGCGCTGGAGACGCCATTCGGAAAATTGCTCGGCCCAAATATTACGCCGGATGTTGCGACTGGAATCGGTGCCTGGACCGAATCGGATTTGTGGCGGGCGATGCATGAGGGGATTGGTAAAGATGGGGTTCGCCTCTATCCGGCAATGCCGTATCCCGCCTACACCAAGGTTACCCGCGAGGACGTGTCGGAGATCTGGGCCTATCTGCGCACGTTGGAGCCGGTGCGTAACGAGGTTCAGCCGAATGAGCTTAGGTTTCCGTTCAATGTCCGCCGACCGGCAACATCCACCTGGGATTTGATCAATTTTAGGCCTGGGGTGTTTCAATCCGATCCGGCAAAGTCGGATGTGTGGAACCGTGGGGCCTATCTGGTCGAAGGCCTTGGCCATTGCGGAACCTGTCATACACCGAAGAACATTACCGGCGGCGATCGGGGTGGGGAAGCCTTGCGCGGCGCATTGTTGCAGGATTGGTATGCGCCTGATCTAACCGCGGATCCCCGTATGGGCATCGGCAATTGGTCCACGGAAGACATCGTCCGCTATCTTAAGACCGGTGCCAACGCTTTCGACATTGCGTCCGGCCGATGGCGGAGGCGATTGAGAACTCCACCTCTCATATGACAGATGCCGACCTTCTCGCGATCGCCACTTATCTGAAGGATCGTGCTCCTCGAAGCGCGAACACGGCCGTTGCGCTGGCGCACGATGACACACGCATGGTGGCGGGCAAGGCAGTCTATGAGAACCGTTGTGCGGCATGCCACATGTCTAGCGGCGCCGGCGTTCCAACCCTATTCCCGCGACTGGCACAAGCGCCCCTGGTCCAGTCCACTGATCCGACATCCTTGATTCGCGTCGTTCTGATCGGCAGTCGCGCTGTCGCTACTGCAGCTGCCCCGACCGCACCCGCCATGCCGTCCTTCGGTTGGAATCTCAGTGATACAGAGATCGCGGACGTCCTGACCTATGTTCGCAACACTTGGGGAAATGCCGCGTCAGCAGTCCAGTCTACGGACGTCGGTACGCTGCGTGGCCGGGTGTCTCGATAACGTCGACCACGCTGCGTCCGAACTTTGGCGGACCGATCGAGCGCGCTCGCGATACGGTCGCAAATCAAGTCGGACATACCGATGTTGCAGTTCCCGCGCCACGGACGTCAGCCCATCTTGTCCTAG
>NZ_JCAMOT010000118.1:0-3342 GCF_059512425.1 Bradyrhizobium sp. Leo78 | reverse complement strand
TTTGTTTGCAAATCAATGAGCAAATCATCTCATCATCGAGCACAATCCGGGAAGGCGGCCTTCACCGAGGGCTTACTTTCCAGGCGTCCAAACAGACGCACTTTGCCAACAGCCATCCTGCTCGATCGTTCCTGTCGGTGTCCTAAATTGGCGTGGCAACTGCCCTAACTAGGACGGCAACCGCTACGGGGTACGCTACCAATGGATCGGCCGGCCGGTTGAAAGTCGCTCGCGCGAAGGTGATCTAAATCAAGACGAACTGCTCACCTAGCTACGTTGTTGGTACGCCGAGTGGTCCCTTGTCTTGGGCCCTTTAGGTTACGAGGTCCGGTCTCCTAGGCACGCCGGGCCTCGTCTCTTGCGCGGTAACGTGAGCCACCATCGCGTCCGGCCGCTAGCTGCGGCGCTCTTCCGCTTGCCGGGCCATCCTCATCCACTCGTCTGCTAGCCGAAGCCAAGCTTCCTTATCGAGAGGGCTGATCATCTTCTCAGCCCATCGTCGGCATTCCTCGGCCTGCTTTCGACACTCCTCCGCGTCAGCCGCCGTCATTATTGAAGTCACCATCTCGAAATTGCGTCAGCTCTGCAAGAACACGAAGGGTTGAGCCATCGTTCCAGAGCTGGTTTCTCGGCTGCGTTCCCAACTCTGGAACTTTTGCAAGCGTTCTAGGTTCTTCGGCCGGGAGGACGATTCTGGAGGAAGATGCCAATGCAGGAGTATCGCATTTTCATTCTGGGTCCGGACGGACACATTATGGACCGATACGAATTCCTGGCTCCTAACGATGACGCGGCGAAAGAGCGCGCCAAGCAGATGGTGGACGGCCACGACATAGAGCTATGGGAACGAGGGCGAAAGATGGCCGAGCTGAGCAGGCAGGAGTAATCCGCGGCCCCATTGGCAGTCTCAAGCGAACAGTGCACCTTCCGGCGTGATCTTCACATAAGTGCCGCTGTCGTGCCATCCAGAGCTATCCAGAAGCGGTCAAGAAGGTCAGGTATTTTCTGAATTGACTTTGCTTGTTCCCGTGCCGAAACTTGCCAAACACAAAGTAGGCGTCGGCGATGAAGGACTATTTGGCACAAATCGAGAAGCTCCGCAGAGAGGCAGCCGAATGCGCCCTGATACGCGACCTCGCAACCGACAAAGCCAAACGCGACATGTTTGACCGGCTAGCTAGCCATCTGACGGTCCTTGCGGACCAGGTAGAGTTGGCAGCGCTCGAACGACAGAACGGGACCGAAAACTAGGGACGCCCCAGTCGGCGCCCCCGCTAGGCGAACAGCTCTGCGCCAGCCGGCGTGATCTTCACATAGGTGCCGCTCTCGTGCATCCACAGCCAGCCGCGATCGATCGCGAACTTGATGCCGGCGCTATACTCGGCCGGGCGTGGCCTTCTCCCGATCGATGAATGGGTAATTGATCTTCTCGGTGTGGATACGGCCGTCCTGTACCGCCTCGACGGCGTTGGCCAGCTCCAGCAGCCGGCGCGCGGCTTTCTCCGGGTCCACGTAGGGCCTGTCTTCGATGCACTTCATGCGCCTTATCTGTTGTGCCACGGTCGACTTGTCCTGCGAGATTCGGCGAACCCCCGCTATGTCCTCATCGCTCAGCCTCACCGTTGCTGTTGAGATCGCCGAGCGCCTTAATCGCACGAAGCTCGGCGCGAAGAAGAGACAAGTTGTCAGCCTGACTGTCTGACCTATTCAGCGCATTAGTCTCCGTCCTTTGAAACTCGCATCTCGCTTTGACGTTTGGGGTCAGGTGGCTGGGGCAATAACAAGAGGAGGGAATCAAATGGCCGATCAGAAATTAGACGTCCGCGGCATAGTCAAAGAACAAGAGAGTCGCGCGGCTGCCAGTACCTCCCTCGGCTTCAACGCTGTAAAGCCACTCGTTGAGTTCCAAGCGTCGATGATGCGGCTGTTTGCCGAGAATGTTGATCAGGCGGCGAGCAACTATGAAAAGAGCTTCGAAGCTGTCAGCAAGCTCGTTGAGCGTTCGCGACGCGAGGCAGCGTAGAGTTTGATGGAAAAGAAAACGCCCCGGCACCTCTCCGGAGAAGCTGCCCCAGGGGCGGCGTAGCTCGCCTGATTGGGTCAGATTAATTGCATAGCTTTCCTGGTTCGGGTTCGTTTTTGGGGCGCCGTACCGCGCTCAAAGCGAAACGGCCCCAGCGGTGCGAAGCTGGGCCTTTTCAGACGCCTTGAGCTAGCCGCGCTCGATCGCGAGCTTGAGCCCGGCGCCATATTCGGACGGCTTGGCGTTCTCGTGATCCATGAATGGGTAGTTGATCTTTTCGATGTGGATGCGTCCATCTTGCACGCGCTCGACGGTATGTGCGAGCTCCATCAGCCGGCGGCCGGCTTTCTCACGATCGGCGTAGGGGCGGTTCTCTGCGTAGTTCATGCTGCGAATTTATCTTCCTTGTCCGGGCCGCGCATGACGATCTTCAGGGCGTCGTCGAGCGGCGGTCGCTGGAGTGCCTTGGCCTCATGCCACGGCGCGCGCAGCCAGACGTCGCGCTCCTCATCCGTCGTCAGGATGACCGGCATGGCCTTGTCATGGATCGGTTTGACGACAGTGTTCGCCTCGGTGGTCAGGAAGCCATAGACGAGGTGAGGGCCGGGAATCGGCTTCGACTTGGTGCCCCGGTCACCCTTGAACTCGGTCCAGATCCCGGCAAACGCCGTAAGCGGCCGGTCGTCGTTCAGCGCGAACCAGACCACGTCCTTCTTCTTCGTGGCCGGATTTGGCTCCGGCGCGTATTCGGCGAAGCTGTTGAAGGGGACCAGGCAACGGTTTTGCGGATTAAGCCAGGCGCGCCAGTATTTCGAAGGGGTATTGCGGATGTTCGTTACTGGTCCTCCGGGTTTTTGCGGTGGCGGCGGCATGCCCCAGCGCATCAGCACCAGCTCGCGGCCATCGGCCGTGTCGCGGACCACGGGCGCCGGATAGTCCGGAAACACGCCCGGCATCGGTGGCAGGTTGCCAATATACCGGTTGACGACGCGGAACAACGCGCGGATCGCTTCCTGATTGGTGGTGATCGAATAGAGGTTGCACATTACGAGCTTGCTCAGGCGGTCATGGCGATAGGCGGCCATCAACGCCATACCCTAACTCCGGCGTCGTGGCAGCCCTGAGCATTGTTTCCGTTTCGTTCATGAAAAGACGGCGTGAGCGTCAAATTGCTCGGGACCGGATGCAGGATTCGCGAATAATTTGAGGGCCACGCGTGGAGTGTCGGAACAACGCTTCCTGGATCGTCTTGAATCCAACCGCCTTGGAAAACCGGAGTTCTGCGTAAAATGGCTCCCCGCGCCAACTGGAAAGGCTTC
>NZ_JCAMOT010000117.1:0-3540 GCF_059512425.1 Bradyrhizobium sp. Leo78 | reverse complement strand
CAGCCAGCATGGTGAATCAGAAACCGCCTGATTTGGGAATCCCAAATCGATTCAAGCTAACTTCATTCCGCTTTAGCCGAGCCGCGTCGGTCGTTGCGCGTGCCGCCGCGGCTTCGGCTTTTTTGTCGCGTTTTGCTGGTGCAGGAGGTTCGAACTGGCGACGGAGCTCGTTGAAGAGCACCGACGCGACACCGTATCGCTGAGGCACGACGTCCCGGTTCAGTTTGGCTTGGCGCTGGGCCGCGGCTATATCGACGCGATCGAATATCTCGAACCAACGAAGGCCGCTATCTGCCCATTTCGGGTACGCGACCATGATGTCGCTGATGGCGTAAATGGCAAATACGTCGAAGCCCTGCCCCGCTGGCGAAACGAAGACAGGTCCGTTCGCCAAGCGAAAATGAGATCAGCTTCTCAATCGCAGGTGGCTGTCCTGCGTCCAGCCCGACGTCCCTATCATCTCTCAGACCAACTGCTCAGATTTGCCGTCAATAGATTTTTCTTGATCTCTCGGTGCACACGTCGTGCACACGCCGCCCTCTAACCAGTTGAAAGACTTGAACTCTCGCTCCAATCCATCATCGGAGCCACAGAAAAGCGATAGTCTTGCGATTTCAACGATTTACCTTGTGTTCTCAATGGGATGAACCCGGAACATGTGCAAACTAGCCGAATTTGCACACGTTTGTACCTGTTTTGACCTCTCAGTGCACACGTAGCGCACGCGAATTGGGGAGTGCACACGGCCATGGCCAGCCTCACTCAATTGCCGTCCGGGAACTGGCGCGTCCAGGTGCGCCGCAAGAACCGTTACGTGTCAGAGACCTCGCATATTCACGGAAAAAGCTCTCCCTCTGCCCGTCGTGAGTGATCCTTTCCTAGAATACGTCACTCATGAGCTCCGCGACTTCACTGAACTTCAGACTGTCTTTGCTGTTGTTTAGCGTGTGGAATTGGCCGATGTTCCGATGATCGTCCGACAGGAAAAGTCGTCCAGCGACTTCGGCGATATCGCGGGATCCGAGAACTGGTCGTTCCCGGTCTGGCTCAGCGTATCCTGTTGACGAAACCGTCGACCTTCGCGCGCAGCGCTTCTGCTTGCGCGCCGAGCTCGTCCGCCAACCCTCGCACGTTTGCTGCTGTCGAACCGGTCGCTTCGGCCGCCCTCCCATCTGTCGATTGATCTCGGCGATCGAGTTCGACAATTGCTCAGTGGCAGCCGCGACCGTCTGGACATTCGACGCTTATTTCACGCAAATTCCAAAATCAGTGCATCCACCGCGAGCGTTGCGCCGGCACTGGCGTGGATCTTCTTCACGGTGCCGTCCTGCTCGGCTCGGAGCACGTTCTGCATCTTCATGGCTTCGACGACCGCGAGCGTCTCACCGGCCTTGACCTCCTGGCCTTCGCCCACCGCGATCGAGACGATGAGGCCGGGCATCGGACAGAGCAGCTTCTTGCCGCTGTCGGAGGCCGTCGTCACCGGCATCAGCCGGGCGGAAGCTGCTTCCGCTTCGGTCCAGACATAAACCGGCACCTCGACGCCCTGATGCGCCAGACGAATGCCGTTGGGAACCGGGCGCGCCTGGACCGCGACGAAATGGCCGTCGATGGTCCCCTGCCAGACCGGGTCGCCCGGCTTCCACGGCGATTGCAGCAGATGCGCATTGCCGGCGTTGCCTTCGGCATCGATGAAGCGGATCGCGATCGCGTCGCCTTCGCGGCCGACCTCGAGCAAAATCTCCTGGCGATCGAGCCAGACCGCGCGGCGGCGCTCGCGCTGCACGACGCGGCCGCCCATTTGTCCCGAGATCTGCCGCTTGCGCTCGCCGAGCACGTGATCGATGGCGGCGCCAACGGCGGCGATGCGCCGTGCGACCTCGCCTTCCGGCACGCGCACCGAAAAGCCCTTGGGGAATTCCTCGGCAATGAAGCCAGTCGAGAGCCGGCCTTCGCGCCACCGCGGATGATGCATCAGCGCCGACAGGAACGGGATGTTGTGCCTGATACCATCGACATAGAACGAGTCGAGTGCGGTGGCCTGCGCCTCGATCGCCGCGGCGCGCGAGGGCGCATGCGTGACGAGCTTCGCAATCATCGGATCGTAGTGGATCGAGATCTCGCCGCCTTCCTGCACGCCGGTGTCGTTGCGAATGGTGATGCCGTCCTGGCTGGCTTCCACCGGGGGACGGTATTTCACCAGGCGCCCGATCGAGGGCAGGAAGTTGCGGAACGGGTCTTCGGCATAGAGACGCGATTCCACCGCCCAGCCGGTCAGCGTGACGTCCTTCTGCGCGATGGCGAGCTTCTCGCCGGCGGCAACCCGGATCATCTGCTCGACGAGATCGATGCCGGTGACGAGCTCAGTGACGGGATGCTCGACCTGCAGGCGCGTGTTCATCTCCAGGAAGTAGAAGCTCTTGTCCTGCCCCGCGACGAACTCGACCGTTCCGGCGGAATCATAGTTCACGGCTTTGGCCAGCGCGACGGCCTGCTCGCCCATCTTGCGGCGGGTGGCCTCGTCGAGCAGCGGCGACGGCGCCTCCTCGATGACCTTCTGGTTGCGGCGCTGGATCGAGCATTCACGCTCGCCGAGATAGATCACGTTGCCGTGCTTGTCGCCCAGCACCTGGATCTCGATGTGACGGGGATCCACGATGAACTTCTCGACGAAGACGCGGTCGTCGCCGAACGAGGCCTTGGCCTCGGCTTTCGCCAGGTTGAAGCCTTCGGCGACCTCGGCCTTGGAGTGCGCGATGCGCATGCCTTTGCCGCCGCCGCCCGCGGAGGCCTTGATCATCACGGGATAGCCGATCTCGTCGGCGATGCGCACCGCGTGCTTGTCGTCCTCGATGACGCCAAGGTGGCCCGGCACGGTGGAGACCTTTGCCTTCGCGGCCGCCTTCTTGGACTCGATCTTGTCGCCCATCGCGGCGATCGCGCCGGGGTTCGGACCGATGAAGACGATGCCGGCGGCCTCCAGCGCGCGCGGGAACGCCTCGCGCTCGGACAGGAAGCCGTAGCCGGGATGCACGGCCTCGGCGCCGGTCTTGCGGCAGGCCTCCACGATCTTCTCGATCACCAGGTAGCTCTCGGCCGCCGCCGGCGGGCCGATCAGCACGGCCTCATCGGCCATCTCGACATGGAGGGCGTCGCGGTCGGCCTCGGAATAGACCGCGACCGCCTGAATTCCCATGCGGTGAGCGGTCTTGATGACCCGGCAGGCGATTTCGCCGCGATTGGCGATCAGAATGCGTTTGAACATGATTACAATGGCAAATTGTCGTGCTTCTTCGCCGGCGCTTCGACCTTCTTGTCCTTCAGCATCGCGAGCGCCCTTGCGATGCGCCGCCGCGTCGAATGCGGCATGATGACGTCGTCGATGTAGCCGCGCTCGGCGGCAATAAACGGCGACAGGAAGCGGTCTTCGTATTCCTTGGTGCGCGCGGCGATCTTGTCGGGATCGCCGATGTCGGAGCGGAAGATGATCTCGACCGCGCCCTTGGCGCCCATCACCGCGATCTGCGCGGTCGGCCAGGC
>NZ_JCAMOT010000116.1:0-3648 GCF_059512425.1 Bradyrhizobium sp. Leo78 | reverse complement strand
CCTCGACACTGTCACACCCGCCGAGTGCTCAAACTACTTCACCAACGCCGGATATGGTCAAACCTAATCTCATCACGCTCTAGGTCGGAAACACTACTCTACTTTGAAATGGTGCAGCTTGACGCTATGTGCCATTCAAGTCTCTTGAAGGTCGCGGCACGAATATGTACGAACGCTCGGCTTACGGATCTGGTCTTCCTGCGGTTTGTCCAGGATCATACACACTCCTTTCGTATTTGAAATCTGAGCCGCTGGTGGCCTCAGTTTCGCCACGCCGACAAATTCAAGGCATCACCAAGGATGTCGTTGCCGAGCCTTTAGAGAGAAAGATGAAGAAGCACTCTCACGAGGAGATTCTGTCGAAGCTTGCCCGAGCAAATGAGCTTGCACGAGCGGGCAATTCTCAGATGGAGATTTGCAAAGCGCTCGGGGTTAGCGTCATGACCCTTCATCGTTGGCGAAAAATGCCCTTGCATAAGAGTGATGCGACATTCGCGCAATGTGGCACACTTGAGAATGGCGGGTCAGCCAACGCGGGAACGATGGATGACATGCGGGGTGTGTTGGAGGATCTTACAGTCGAAAACCAACGCTTTCGAAAGATCGTCGCGGATCTCTTGCTGGAGAAGACGAGGCTGGAAGAAGCTTTAGCTGCAGCCGTCCGCGCTGGTCAGTCGCGGGCCTGAAATTCTGCCACATCTTCGGCCATGGCAGCCTCAAAAGCAGGGCCCATCCGAACGGAGCGGGTTACAGTTGCGCCACCATTAGCCGAGTTGGTGTTTCGTCACATCGAAGACCTAGTCGGCGAATTCGAGTTCCTCAAGTCCGGTAGCCGATGCCGTCTGGCTCACGGTTTAAACACAGCGTGGCAGTGGAGGTCTCTCCATTGCGATCGATCCTGCCAGGCTCATGGAATCCATTATTCCAAAGTCCGACAGTATCACCTTGCAAGGCCGAGACCGCGGCCGCCGTACGATTAAACAGCCAAACTCGTCAACGCCAGCACGACTATCGAGAAAAAATCGATCTTTGTCCCGATCAGCCTATCGTTACCATGGCGACCGGAAAGGAGACTATCGCTGTGATCTGGAACACGATTTCTGGCTTCAACGGTGAAGTGACCTGAGTGTAGTCGTCTCACCCAGCGCTCACGCGCCGGCGCAAACTGAGGAATCGTTTGTCCAAAACATGGATACCGAGGTCTGCTCGAAGGCTCCGGGGATGTCTCCGCGAGTTGGCGGAATGCTGAGTGAGCACGCCTCGGCAAAGTATGCGCTGTGATACCGATCAGAAGTCAACCTCTTGCGCGGTAGCGCGATGCGCTATCGCTGCCCTCCTTGGGCGTTTCCTCCCTAGACTTGGGCCGCTTGTTCACTACAAGCTGCCTCTTTTTCTTCGGTCACCGCTGTGGCGACACCCGGCTATTCTTTCGGAATTCGGCTTGCGCAGCTGGTTACGCAAGTCCATATCGCTCTCGTCTTCTTCCGCAGTCAGCGTATACGCTAATCGTGTCGCCCGGCGACATAGCTCTTCCCGGTCGAAGGTCCGAAACGATATCTCGGAAATGCTTGCGCCATCGCTGTCACGCCATCATCGGACAGCACTTCCATTCAGGCTCTCAAACGAAGCTTAGAAGATGTCTCTCTCCAGGGGGTTTTCCCGACGTCGCACACGTCTCATGTCCGGCTTCCGACAACCTGTCCATACCTGTCACTGATGTGAGCACCCAATCAAAACGATTGCCAACCAGTGTGCAGCGTCCGCGGAACATTGGCTGAAGATATTGGATCAGCTCGCGATCGTCAGCGTTGGCCCGACCAAACAAGCATGGAAAGCCAATTTCAGGGATGCGATGAAAAGTTTTCAGGCCTCGCTCTCAGGCCTGAGCTGGCGGGCGGGACTGGTTTATGACCTGATCAAGGAGCTTGCGCTCTACGGCCAATATTGGACGGCGGTGTCGATCCGGTCGGCAGCCTAATTACGACGTCCGCAGTAAAGGATTTCAAACTCTACACCAACAACCAGTTTGTGCTCGGTGTAAAGTAGATGTTATGGATGGTGGCGGCGAATGGACGGGCTACTACTAGTACCTCTACACAGAGGTTTTGACTGATTGGTTTGGGATTTCCAAGACGGGGAGCTGTTCAGGAGGGACCAGCACTTCGATGCTGCGCGGCGAGCCGGGCTGGCGCCTGATGATGCCCGCGCGTTCGAGGGTCAACACCATCTGGTGGACGGAAGGCGGGGACACGCCGAAGTGCCGTTGCATCTCCCATTCGGCAGGTGGCCGGCGATGCACGCGCGTGTAGGCGTCGATGAAGGCCAGGTACTGGCCCTGCTTGGGCGTGAAGGCTTTTGCAGAATGACTCACCTTGGCCATCCGATTCAGCTGTTCGTCAGTGCCTCGACAGGCGGAGGCACGGATGAATGTACGCTATCGGGTCGAACTCAGCCAAACCGAGCGCACGGAGCTTCTGAGCGGCGGCAAGCACGCGGCGCGCAAGCTCAAGCGGGCGCAGATATTGCTCGCCGCTGACGCAGGGGTCAGCGACGCGGAGATCGTCCGTAGCGTCGGCGTCGGCGGGTCCACGGTTTATCGCACCAAACGGCGTTTTGTCCTCGGCAATCTGGAGGCGGCGCTCAGCGAGGAGCCGCGGCCCGGGTCGGAACGCAAGCTCACCGGCAAGGAGGAAGCCCTTTTGGTGGCGACCGCCTGCTCAAGCCCTCCGGCAGGCCGCGCCCGTTGGACCCTGGAACTGTTGGCCGAAGCGATCGTCAAGCTGACGCCACACGAGAGCCTGTCGCGCGAGACGGTGCGCCGACGCTTGGCCGAGAGCGATCTCAAGCCGTGGCGCAAGGACATGTGGTGCATCCCTCAGATCGATGCCGACTACGTCGCCCGCATGGAGGACGTGCTCGATCTCTATGCCGAGGCGCCTGATCCGAAGCGGCCGGTGGTCTGCTTCGACGAGAGCCCAATCCAGCTCATCGGCGAAGTGCGCCAGCCGATCCCGGCCACACCGGGACAGATCGAGCGCTACGATTGCGAGTATCGGCGCAATGGCACCGCAAACCTGTTCGTCTTCCTCGACGCGCATCGCTCCTGGCGCAAGGTGAAGGTGACCGAGCGGCGGGCTGCGGAAGACTTTGCGGCCTGCATGCGCGACCTCGTCGACATCCATTATCCCCGAGCCGAGCGCATCCGCCTGGTGCTCGACAATCTCTCAACTCATTCGGCCGGGGCGCTCTACCAGGCCTTTCCGGCCGACGAAGCACGGCGGGTACTGCGCCGACTGGAGTTCCACTACGTCCCAAAGCACGCCAGCTGGCTCAACATGGTCGAGATCGAGATCGGCGTTCTCGCCCGCCAATGCCTCGATCGACGCATCGACGGTTTCGCCCGCCTCGTCGCCGAGACCGCCGCCTGGGAGAAACGGCGCAATGCCGACCGCGCCCGCGTCAAATGGATGTTCACAACCAATAAGGCTCGCGCCAAAATGGCGCGGGCCTATCCAAAACCCATCATCGAATCAGGCCAGGTTCAACGAGTCAAAACCTCTGTGCCGAGGTACTAGTACCCGGAATCAGAGCTGAGTGATACGGCAGCCTTTGAACCGCTTTTGGCGGACTCGTTTCTTCGTCCAGGCG
>NZ_JCAMOT010000115.1:0-4168 GCF_059512425.1 Bradyrhizobium sp. Leo78 | reverse complement strand
ATCATGTTCATTTTACGCCGACGTCCGCGTCATGGATCAATCAGGTCGAGCGCTGGTTCGCTGAACTCACCAGAAAGAAGATCCAGCGAGGTGTTCACACCTCCGTCAGGCAGCTCGAGGCCGACATCCGTACCTTCATCGACCTGCAACAGAAACCCGAAGCCCTTCAAATGGACCAAGTCAGCCGATCAGATTTTGGCTTCCGTCAAACGCTTCTGCCACAAAGCTCAACAGACTTTATGTGGCGAACTTTAGATTCACGTGACTAGTAGCCGAGGGCGCTAAGGTCGTAATTACTGATATTCTTCACGCAGAAGGGGAAACTCTCGCTGCTGAACTAGGCACTTCCGCCATCTACGTGCGCCAGGACGTCACCCAGCCGGCGGAGTGGGCCAGGGCGGTCGCGGTCGCCGAAAGCAGCTTCGGCGCGCTGCATGGGTTGGTCAACAATGCTGGGATCGCCAGCATGGCCTCCATCGAGCAGCTCTCGCTCGATCAGTGGAATAGAACCATTGCCGTCAATTTAACCGGTGTGTTCCTCGGAATGCAGGCGGCCCTGCCGGCAATTCGGCGCGCGGGCGGCGGTTCGATCGTCAACATCTCATCGGTCGAGGGGCTGCGGGGCACTGCCGGGCTTCATGCCTATGTGGCTTCTAAGTTCGGCGTGCGGGGCATAACAAAGTCTGCTGCGCTGGAGGCAGCCGCCTCTGGCGTCCGCGTCAACTCGATTCATCCCGGCTTCATTACCACGCCCACTACCGAGCGTTTCGATCCCTCTCTTTTCCCTATTCCTCTGGGCCGGGCAGGCTGCCCGCAGGACGTGTCGCATGCAGCCTTATTCCTACTCAGCGACGAGTCCAGCTATTTTACCTGTTCCGAGATCGTCGTCGATGGCGGTTTGACGATCGGCGTTCCGCACAGATGGCAGGCAGCCGAGAATATCTTTTGATGAATACCAACTGACAGTCTAAGCCAGGGCAACAAAATGCTGCGGTTCGCCGTCTCAGCTCTCGGGATCTTCGGACGTATGGCCAACGGTAACGTCTCCGGCGGATCGCAGTTGGCGCCAGCAGCAGCGGAGGCGCCCGCAAAGCGCGAAGAGTGCTTGCAGCTGGAGCAGAAGGAGCTCTTGCGGGCGCCGCATTTGGGTGAAGCGAGCGAGAAGACCAGGTTCTGCCTGCGCGGGAGCGGGACGACGCTCGACGAGAAGAGCATTGAGAACTGCGCGCTTGTTGAACAAGGCGACGAACCAGCGCTTTGTGGATGGCATAGCGTAATGCGCGCCGTGGGTTCTCGTGTGCTAACTGGGCTCCAGCGTGGGCCACACTTGCTGGGTCGCAGGCACCTTCGAACTGGTCGGCGGCAGGCGCACGGATGGGGCCAACACGCGAGGAGCACGCTGCGCAATTGCCACTATTTAGGCGGGCGGTTCGCGCCAGCAGTTGGGGTTCGGCTACATCGAAGGCGTCACCGACGACTACCAGCGTCATGGCACGACCACCCTGTTTGCCGCCCTCAACGTGCTCGATGGCGCAATCATCGCTCAATGCAAACCCCGCCATCGCCACCCGGAGTTCCTCGCCTTCCTGCGTCATATCGAAGCTAACGTGCCGGCCCAACTGGACATCCATCTCATCGTCGACAACTACGCCACTCACAAGCATCCCAAAGTCAGGGCCCGGCTCGCCCGCCGTCCGCGTTGGCACATTCACTTCACGCCAACCTACGCCTCCTGGCTCAACCAGGTCGAACGCTTCTTCGCGCTCATCACCCAACGCGCCATCCGGCGGGGATCGTTCGATTCCACCGCCGATCTCGTCAAAAAAAAATCGACCGCTTTATCCGCAGCCACAATGCAAATTCACGCCCCTTCATGTGGACCGCTGCCGCCGACTCCATCCTCCAAAAACTCGCGCGACTTTGTCAGCGAATTTCCGGGGCAGAACACTAGAGGGAACATTCTCACCAATGTTTTCCGACTGGAGTGTTAGCTACGGAGACGGGATAGTTGGTGATTGAATGAAGCGATCCTGATGGAACCTTTGGACCGGTTGGCGATCCGCAACTGCATCTATCGGTACTGCCGCTGCATGGCCCGGGCCAGCAAGGCCATGCTGCGCCGCTCCTATCGACCCCACGATCGGCATGGCATCTATTCCGGGCCTGCGGAGGGCTCCTGCCTCCCCGCGCGAGAGGTGCTCAAAAGCGCGCCCGCAGTATCCACCAGTTCGGCCAGTTATGACAGAACTGGTCGGCCCGACGCGCGCCGCTCTGCGACGTGCTTCCTTGTCATGCAGCGCGGCGGCAAGGATGGGCCCGTGCGGCAGTTCCGATCGGGCGACGCTGTTGCGGCTCGTTCGACAAGCGCGGCGGGGAGTGGTGCATTGAGGATTGTTCGACTGGGCCGAGGAGCAGTCGTTGCAGCCTCAGACCGAGGCCGCGCGCTGTGGCCGGCGCCTGCTGAGTGGAGCGCGGCCGTCCGACGATCCGATTTGCGAAACTCCGGCCGCTGCCCTCGATCGCCGCAAGCAGGATCCGCGTGCTCGCTCGTATCAGGTCCGGCGCACATCATCGCGCAACAAGTAACTGGAGACCCCAATTTCCAAGCGGCACGCTGCTTGCTTCATTCGCGGTGCCATCACCGATTGCCAGCTCGAAGGCGCTTGGTTGTGGATCGGGAAAGCGCCGCGGAGTGTTTGATGCGATCTTGAGTTCGTTCTTGGGGAGCGACAACGGTTGCGCTGGTCGAAAACGGTGCAGCCAATTCGGCGAACCCTTGGGCCAGCAGCACAAGTGCCACCGACCCTGCGGAGCTGGTCCGGAGGATGTATTGGCGGGCACGTCGACGGTGGTTACGGCCAAAAACCCTTCAGCAATCCCTACGGTCCGTCCGTTTATGGCGTCGTCAATACTCCTGTGTTCCTGGCAGGCGGCCGGATCGGCTACAACTGGCAGAGGAATAGGTCGGTGTTTGGCCCCACTGCTAGCGGTGCAGTCTGCAACGGCACAAATACCTGCCTCGCCGGCTCCGGCACGATAGTGAGCGCAAACTGCAAGGCAAACCCAAATGTCTTTGTAACTGGCGCCGGTCATCTCGGTTACGCTTTTGGCGCGCAGGGCCACACGCTGACCTACCTTAAGGGAGGCGTGGCTTGGCAAAACAATCCAGATGACGTCATCAATAACAACGAGTTTGGCCAATATCGGCGCCGGCGAGCGCGACTTCTACAAGGCGCTCGACGAGGTCTTTCCCGGCACACGCCACCAGCGAGGCTGGGTGCACAACACCGTGAACGTCCTGGACATGGTCCCACTCTCCGTGCAGGCCACCATGCAAGAAGGAGTTCTGCGAGGTCCATTGGGCGCGAACCGAGCGTCCGCCGAAGCGGTGATCGACGTCTTCGCCGAGAAGTATTGCGCCAGTACGGCTGAGCGGTCGAATGCCTGGTGAAGGATCGCGACGCACTGCTGGCCTTCTACGATTTTCTTCCCGAACGTTGGGATCACTTGCGCACCACCAATCCCATCGAGAGCGTGTTCGCCACCGGGTCGATACCGGACCGCGCGGACGAAGCGCTCTTTGTCGCCAACCACCGCTGTAATGGACCCGCGGAGCGGGACCGACCGCGGTCTGGATGACCGCCGTGCTGATGCCGGCCTCCCGCAGCGCCTTCTCATGCGCGTCCATGCAGGCCCCGCAGCCGTTGATGGCGCTTACCGCCAGCGACCACAGCTCGAAATCGGCCTTGTCCACGCCGGGATTGCCGATGACGTTCATGCGTAGCCGCGTCGGCATCGTCTTGTATTCCGGGTTGGCGGAGAGGTGAACGAAGCGGTAGTAGACGTTGTTCATCGCCATCACCGAGGCTGCGGATTTCGCCGCTGCGACCGCGGCCGGCGTCATCACGACAGCTACCGCAGATTCCATTGCGGCGATCACTACAGGATTGCGGGCGGCAATTGCGGTGGCGAGCAACAGCCCGTGTTTCCTCTGCGGTGATAGCGTCTCATCTGATATCATCGACGCCAGGTTCAGTCTGACGTCCTTGGCGAAATCGGGGATCTGGTCCATCAACTGCTCAATTGACATGATGCCTCAAGCAACCTTCAGCGTTTCGCCGCCGATCTCGCGGTTGCAGGGGCAGAGCTCGTCGGTCTGCAGAGCATC
>NZ_JCAMOT010000114.1:0-4250 GCF_059512425.1 Bradyrhizobium sp. Leo78 | reverse complement strand
ACGGCGTCGCAGAATCGACGACGCCAGCTAACCGCGCCGCCTGATCGGCCCCATCACCCAATTTCGGCCATAGCTCTCAGCGTCAAGGAGCGGACGCACTCTCCGGCGGAGACGTCCAGCGATATGAGGTTCGCGCATAGCATTAGCAATTCGCGTATACACAACGCGCCTCATGGTTCTGGGCCCGTTCCTGCCCTCATGAGAACAGCTCCTGCGCTTTGACAAGGGCACCCGCCAGCGCATCGATCTCTTCATAGGTGTTGTAGAGGGCGAACGAAGCGCGGCACGTTGCTGGCACGCCAAACCGCTCGAGCAGCGGCATCGCGCAATGGGTCCCGGCGCGCACCGCCACGCCTGCACGATCGATGACGGTGGCAAAATCGTGCGCATGCGACTTTCATATCGAAGGAGATGATTGCGCCCTTCTCAGCCGCCGTTCCAATAATGCGTAAGGGATTGATGCCTCGCAGCTTCTCCTGCGCATAAGCAAGCAGTGCGCTCTCGTGCTTGTGGATCTGTGGCTTGCCTATTGAATTGATATAGTCCACAGCCGCGCCCAGACCGATCGCCTCGACGATCGGGGGAGTTCCAGCCTCAAACCGGTGAGGTGGATCACCATATGTGACACCGTCACGCGAGACCTCGCGGATCATCTCGCCGCCACCGTTGAACGGCGGCATCGACGCCAGATGCGCATATTTGCCGTAAAGCACGCCGATACCGGTCGGCCCATAAAGTTTGTGGCCCGTCATCACGTAAAAATCGCAATCAATGTCGCGGACATCAACATCCAGATGGACGCAGCCTTGCGAGCCGTCGACCAACACCTCGATGCCGCGCGCATGCGCGATCCTCACGATCTCCTTCACCGGCAGGACAGTGCCGAGCGCGTTGGACATCTGTGTGATCGCAACCATTTTGGTGCGCTCGGTCAGAAGCCGCTCGAACTCCTCCAGGAGAAAATTGCCCTCGTCGTCCACTGGCGCCCATTTGATGACAACGCCGTGGCGTTCCCTCAGAAAATGCCAGGGCACGATGTTGGCGTGGTGCTCCATGATCGAGAGAACAATCTCATCCCGGGGTGAGATGCGCTCGCGGCCGAAAGTCTGGGCGACCAGATTGATCGCCTCGGTAGCGCTACGAGTAAGACAAACTCTTCGGTGCGGCGCGCGTTGAGGAACTGCGCCACTTTGGTGCGGGCGCCCTCATAGGCCTCGGTCGCGGCGTTAGCCAGATAGTGCAGACCGCGATGCACGTTGGCATATTCGGACGTGTAAGCCTGCATCATGCGATCGAGCACCGCCTTTGGCTTCTGCGCCGAGGCGGCGTTATCGAGATAGACCTGCGGCTGCCATAGACCTGCAGCGCCAGCGCCGGAAAGTCCTCGCGCACCCGCGCAACATCGTAAGCGCCGTTGGCGACCGCCGGATGCGCGCTCATCCCCTCGCCTCCAGCCAGCGCTCGGCCAGTACTATCACGAATTCGCGTAACCTCCCGTCGGCGATTTCCTCGATAGCTTCGCCGAGGAAAGCCTGGACCAAGAGCGCCTGTGCCTCCTTCCCGGAAAGGCCGCGTGCGCGTAGATAGAACAGCAGAGTCTCATCCAGTGCGCCGGATGCCGCGCCATGGCCGCAGGTGACATCGTCGGCAAAGATCTCCAGCTCCGGCTTGTTGTCGGCTTCAGCCTCGTCGGACAGCAAAAGCGCACGCGTCATCATCCTGCCGTCCGTCTTCTGTGCATCAGGACGCACGATGATGCGGCCCTGGAATACCGAGTGGCCGCGGTCGTCGACGGCCGCGCGGAAATTCGCCCGGCTCGTGCAATGCGGCACAGCGTGGTTGACGACCAAGGTCGTGTCACCATGCTGTTTGTCCCTCAGCAGGTTGATGCCGTTGACGGAGAGCTCGGCGCCCTCGCCCGCCAATGTGATGAATGCCTGGTATCGGCTCACAGCACCACCACAGATCATGCTGAACAATTTGAGTTTCGCGCTCGCCCCGAGCGCGAACAATCCGGAGGAAATGTTGGTGGCGTCCGCCCCGTCCGCCAGAACGTGCAGATGGGCAAGATTGGCCGCCTCACCAACCGAGACGATCACCGCATCATTGGCCTGATGGTTGCGGGCGCCTTCGGCCGCCACAAAGCTTTCGACCACGGCCGCCTGCGCGCCCTTGCCAAGCCTCAGATGCGAGCGAGTGAAGCTTGACGCCGACGAGGTGGTTGCGACATGGACGATTTGAATCGGTCGGGATAACTCGGTGCCGTCGGTGACCGTGATGACCACGCCGTCGGTCACCATCGCGGCATTGAGCGAGATCACCGCATCCGTCGTTGCGGTCAGCAGCAGGTCGCCTCTCCCCTCGTTAGCTGGATCGTCCAGAACTTCGCGCAGCGTGCGCACGTTGACGCTCTGGCCCAACTCGGCGATGTCGGAGAGATTGGGCGCGAACAAACCATCGACGAGCACTAGCTTCGCTGCGCCCTCGATCGCTCCCTTCTCGACGGCAGCTTGCGCGACTGCAGCCCTTGCCCGCGCGAGCGCAGCCGCATCCGGTTGCGGCGCGAGCGGTAGGACGTGGCGCATTAGCGCGCGCAGGTCGGTGTATCTCCATTCCTCGCTCCGCCGGTGCGGTAAGCCGACGCGCTTGTAAGCGTCGAATGCCCTCGCGCGGATGTCGGCAACAGAGCCTGCGCCGGGCAGCCGTCCGTTGGCCTTGACGAACACATTGCCCACCGCGCGTCCGGGATCGGTTTTTGACAGAACCAGGTTCATCGAAAACTCCTTGCGCTCTCTAGGCCGCGTGCTCGAACGGAGCGTAGCCGGCGGCCTCGAGCTCCAGCGCGAGATGCTTGTCGCCGCTCTTCACGACACGCCCCTTCGCCATCACGTGCACATAGTCCGGCACGATGTAGTTGAGCAGGCGCTGGTAGTGGGTGATCACGACCATGGCACGCTCGGGCGAGCGCAGCGCGTTGACGCCGTCGGCCGCGATCCTCAGCGCGTCGATGTCGAGGCCGGAATCCATTTCATCGAGGATACAGAGGCTCGGCTCGAACAGCGCCATCTGCAGGATCTCGTTGCGCTTCTTTTCGCCGCCGGAGAAGCCGACATTGACGCCGCGCTTGAGCATGTCCTGCGGGATGTTGAGCGACTTTGCGACCTCGCGGACCTTCTTCAGGAAGTCCGGCGTCGAATATTCGCTCTCGCCGCGCGCCTTGCGCTGCGCATTCAGCGCGGTGCGCAGGAAGTTCATGGTGGCGACCCCGGGGATTTCGACCGGATACTGGAACGCCAGAAACACGCCCTTGGCGGCGCGCTCGTCCGGCGCCATCTCCAAGAGGTCCTCGCCGCGGAACAGGATCTGTCCGCCCGTGACCTCATAGCCGGGCTTGCCGGCGATGACGTGCGAGAGCGTCGATTTGCCGGAGCCGTTCGGCCCCATGATCGCGTGGACCTCGCCCGGATTCACGCTCAACGACAGGCCGTGGAGGATTTCGCGATCCTCGACACGAACCTGGAGATCTTTCACTTCAAGCAATGCCATTACAGTTTTCCTAGGGTAGCATCCTCAAGGCGCCGCTACGGCAGGCCCGCCAGGGATGAGGATTATCCAACCGAACCTTCGAGCGAGATCGAGATCAGCTTCTGCGCCTCGACCGCGAACTCCATCGGGAGCTGCTGCAGCACGTCCTTGACGAAGCCGTTGACGACGAGGCCGACCGCTTCCTCCTGGCTCAGTCCGCGCTGCACGCAGTAGCACAGGACATCCTCGGAGATCTTCGAGGTCGTCGCCTCGTGCTCGAACGTCGCCGACGAGTTCTTCGCCTCGACGTAAGGCACGGTGTGCGCGCCGCATTTGTCGCCGATCAAAAGCGAGTCGCAGGCGGTGTAGTTGCGCGCGCCGGTGGCTTTGCGGTGCGCGGTGACGAGGCCGCGATAGGTGTTCTGCGACTTGCCGGCGGCGATGCCCTTGGAGATGATGCGGCTCGAGGTGTTCTTGCCGAGATGGATCATCTTGGTGCCCGAGTCGACCTGCTGGTAACCGTTCGAGATCGCGATCGAGTAGAACTCGCCGCGCGAATTGTCGCCGCGCAGGATACAGCTCGGATATTTCCAGGTAATGGCGGAACCGGTCTCGACCTGGGTCCAGGAAATCTTCGAGTGGTCGCCACGGCAGTCGCCACGCTTGGTGACGAAGTTGTAGATGCCGCCCTTGCCTTCCGAGTTGCCGGGATACCAGTTCTGCAC
>NZ_JCAMOT010000113.1:0-4810 GCF_059512425.1 Bradyrhizobium sp. Leo78 | reverse complement strand
TGACGCAACCTCAGACCGGCCGACAGTCGGCGCTACGTCCGTCAAGCGAAAGTAACATCCTCAGATGAGGCAATACGAGAGCCAAATTTGAACGCCGATTGACAGATTGGACTACGCCCGAGTTGCTCGACCTGCAGATTCTGTTCCTCCGGGCCGCGCGCGTCGTCGACGATCGGAGCCTGGACCTACCCATGCCTTTGCGCGGCCTGATTGCCAGCAAGCTGGAGAAATCCGGCGTCCCAGCGCCGCAGACCGCAAAAATCAAAGGGTTCGTTCCGATCGGACGATCCGACCGGGGCAGTCTGTACGACGAGTCACTCCCTCCCGGTCTGATCCTGATCGAATAGACATGCGCGAGGCCCGCGCCGCTAGCGGCCATGCCGCCGCGCCGCCGAGAAGCGTGATGTCAAGCACTGTCGCCGCCGCAGCGGTTTAAAGCCCATTTCTTCCTTGAGGCGTGTTCCGATCAGCTTGCGGCCAAGCCGGACCCTGCCGGCGTGGCGGTAAGTCCCAGGTCTGCCAGCACATCGAGCAGCCGCTCGAGTGCTGCGCGGACCTCGGCACCAAGTAAGTTGAATTTTGCCTTTGCCATTTCCTTTTATCCAAACGCTTATGCCGTCCTCGCGCAGGCCGCTTCCCATAGGCGCCCGTGGCGCGAGCAAGCCTATGCCAGTGGCTGGACGGTGGACACTTCCCCGGTTCGCTGCCCCGTTGCCCCGAGGTTGCAGCCCAAGCGCGTTCCTCAGCCAGCTTCAGGATAAATACGAACACGGGAGCCGCCGTCCGTCTCCTGCAGCTCGGCCCTGTAAGGCACGCCGCGGATGTTGATATATGTCGGGCGCCCGACTTCCGGCATCCGGCGCTCCCCCTCTAGTACACGAACAAGGTAAGTCGGAAGCCAGCGTTCGCGGTGCTGCCACCCCCCGCGGATAAGAAACCCAAGATCCGCGACGGGCTGACGGGATGGCCCAGCTTCATTCATCGGCCTCGCGCGAGGATGATGGATGAGACGAACGTCCCTGCGCCCTGCCGGCCCAAACGTGGCCGAGTAATGCTCGCCGTTGATCGCGAACCGGCTTGGGCCGAACTGGTTCGGCAGGAGATTGATGTTACTCAGTACGTCGATCAGGACTTCTGAGGCCGGTTGCGAGCCGTGGCGCCAGCCCTCGCCGACGATAGGTCCGATATCCAGTAGATCCTGAGGGGCCCCTGATGGCCCGACGAACGACGGCGGTCTGGCGAAGTCAGGCGCCGGCGCAGAGTGAGCATCGTCCCGCAATTGATACGGTGTGGGCGGATTCAGGTTAACCAGTGGCTCTAGACCGCCGTAGATGTCTGATGACGGGGCTCTGGCAGAGGATGGCTCGGGTTCTTGCATCTGCTCCCTAAACCAATCCCAAGCTCCCGCGCTCGGGGTGGCCGGCGTTGCGGGAAGTCCTTGCGACGGGCTGGGCTGTGGGCTATGGCGCAGTGTGAGCGTGGATGTCGCGGGTTCTTGCATCGCCTCTCTAAACCAATCCCAAGCGCCCGCGCTCGGGGTGGCCGGCGTCGCCGGAAGCTCCTGCGGCGAAGCGTTCTGCCGAGCGCCTTCCCCGGCGAGCGGACGCGCGTGCTCAGGAGGAGGCAACCCTAGCGCTCTGTTCGCCTCGAGGACTTGTTGGTATCGCCGAAGCCTGAGCAAATCGGCATTGATTTTGGTGTCCTCGGTTTGCTGCCTGTACTGTTCAACATCTCGGGTCAGCCCATCGTCATTGAGTCGGCCAGCCATGGCCCCCTTGTCGCGCGTTTGCAGCCAATCACTCAGCCTGTAAAGGCGGCGTGCGTGTCGATCGACAGTCTCCGGCTCAATCCTGTGTGTCGCCTTTTCCGCGCTGGCCCACATGTCGATGAGGGTTGCGTCTGCGGGATAAGGAACAAGGCGGCGGATATCGACTGACAACGTTCTTCCGGTGCCGACGTCGCGGAGCTTTTTCAATGCCGCTTTGATGCGCCTGCTGCGATCATTCGCATAGGTTTCCACATCGTCATCCAAGCCAGCTTCCAACTCGGGGTTGCCAATTCGATCCGCGATTGATGGCCTCCCGTTCTGGCTAAGGCGGGCGCTCAAATGGCGCAGATCGGCTATCGCGTTTTTGATGGTGCCGTCGCCCAGTGGTTTGGTGCCGTCGTCCTGGGTGACACTGGCTTTGCTTTTGAAGTCCTCAAACAGCGCCTCGTCCTCCTCAGGGACCCCGCGTGTTCGGCCGGGCTGCTTGGCGTAATCCACGCGAAACTTCGTTGAAAGGATCTCTTGCCGAGCCGTGGAGCCAGACGGCTTTTCGCCGTGGCTCGCCCCAAACGCCTTTCCAACCCCTGATTTGATACGCGACCACAGTCCGCGATTTTTCCTGTTCTTCGTCTCAGTCGCGGGCTGCTCCTCAGATGGCAGGGTATAGCGCGTACTGCTGAACAGATCATCCCGCAAATTGGACCGCGGCGATACTTGGGCCGAAGCTCGAAAGTTAGCGCGGGGGAGGTCCACGCTGTGGCGCGTGCTGCTGAACGAGTTGTCCCTCAAGCGCGAGTGTGGCGGCATCCGCATTGAACCGCCGAGGGCACCGCGCCGGAGTCCTTCACCGCCGTCTGCGGGACCCTCATCAGGCGAACTAGACTTTGCGGAGTTCTCATCAGACGAATTGAGCTGCAACTCGTCCATTTGCTGTTCAAAGCTTGCTTGCGGGCTCGTGGTGCCCGATTGCTGCCCCACCTGCGGCTGCTGATAGTACGCTTGCGCGAATCCTTCCACATCAAAATCAAACAGGTTGAAATTGTTATTCGTTCGCTCCATGGCACCTCACATCACATAGCAAAGCTCGTATCTGGCGCACGGCAAGGTGATTGAGTGAAAGCGATGGAATTTTCGGCCGAGAATCCGGCTGCCGAAGCCTGAAACCAGCACACAATCACCATCATTTGCCGCGGCCGAGACCGCCGCCAACGCCTCCGATTACTCCGAGATCAAGCACTCCGATGTTCATTCCTTCATGATAGGTGGCGTCGCCGTCTAGATATCGAGGTTCTCATCCTAAGAGAGTTAGCTGTTAAGAAGCTGACGAGTGTCAGAAGGGCACAATGTGAAAATGGCGCCGGCGTTGTTTCTCAAGAAATATGCGGTGCACGTGCCACGTGATTTTCGTTCAAACCACGTATAAGGCCGTCCCGACACGGCACGTCGGATCAATACGAGCCTTCCCGTGGCACATCGTGAATGACCATGATCGAGCTAGATCAATCATGGCCTCTCGATCAAGCGCTAGGCTCGATCGGGAGGCACGCCGCTCCCAGTTTAAGCACGCCTCCTGCGCTACGCGCCCATCGGTACTGTCCGAACTATCCTGATAGCGGGCACACAACCTCGCCAATCTTTCGGAAACCATGCGCCGCAAGCACTCCGATGAAACCTCAAACACTCTTGTATCACGGGAGCTCTCCACATGTAGAGCCCGACTCAAGGCGACGGCTGTAGCATCGCTAATAGCTCGAGATCGCGGAACATGGTGTAATTCCGCCGGATCCACTGATGCAACTCGCTGGACGAATCCTTCTCGTCGCGAAGATATCCCGTGAATGAGAAGCTCAGTCGGTC
Source organism: Bradyrhizobium sp. Leo78 (assembly GCF_059512425.1). Classification (NCBI taxonomy): domain Bacteria; kingdom Pseudomonadati; phylum Pseudomonadota; class Alphaproteobacteria; order Hyphomicrobiales; family Nitrobacteraceae; genus Bradyrhizobium; species Bradyrhizobium sp. Leo78. The sequence continues at coordinate 1,185 of NZ_JCAMOT010000113.1, read as the reverse complement.
GACGTAAGTCTTTAGAAATACCGGTAGCGCCGAAAAGCGGAGTACACGGCCGCCATCCATGGCGTCAGGTAACTCTCCGCGCAGCACGAATTCGTTGTGGACGGTGACCAGCGCCCCCGGCGGAATCCGCCGCCGCAGCATCTCATAGCTGCGCGAGGAGGCGCGGTCGCTAGCGGCGACGAATAGGATGATGGGGGCGACACGGCGACCGAGCGCCTCCTTCATGAGGCCGATCTCCTCGCACATCTTGAAGAATTCATCGAAGGCATGGAAGCCGAGGTCGATGACCTTGGCCACTCGGTCGTGCAGGATAAGCCGGTCCATCAGCTGCATCTTGCCGTAGGTGTCGATCACATCCGCCGTCTCAGTGATGTTAGGGGGGTAATCGACGAGTGACGGCTCCTTCAGGTTGACGTCGAAGGAGAGCGCAGAGCCGTTCTTCAGCAGCAAGAACTCGCTCAGAAGACGAGAGACGAGGGTCTTGCCGACCTGCGGGGTCGGAGAGCAGATGATGTAGACGGGCGTGGCTAACATCGAGCGAGTTTCGTAGGGGGTTCAGGCCTTCAATGGGCGAACGAGCGATTATTTTTCGCCGCCGCCGGTCACTGACTTGGCGCCTGCCACTTCAGTCAAGTTGATGCGATCATATTCGCGCCACACATTGGCGAGCCAGTGCCGGACATACCCGCGCAGCACGAACGAGTAGTTCGCGGCCTCGTCGTGCCGGCCCTTGTTGGCTATGAAGTCGACGAACGGGACGGAAGCAACTTCGACTTGCTCATAGGCCATCTCATTGAGCTTAGGGATCGTCAACTCGGTCGCGTTCTTGATTCGGTGGAAATAGGAGATGTAGGTCGACTGGTCCCACTGGAAGAACTGAGTGTCGTTGATGAAGTTCTTGACCAGAAAATATTTTGCACCAGCCATGAAATTGGCGGTCTCGGCGATCTCGTCCAGGGAAGCGATGGAGGATCCCAAGGTATGGAATACGGCAAAGGTGATCTGGCCAGACCGCGCAGCATCCAAAAAGCCGATGTCGCGCAATGAAGCCAGCGCCTTGGACAGTAAGCCTGCTGCGGGCGTCGATCACAGTGACGGATAGCCCTAACAGTCTGCTGAAAAACGTGAGGAATGAAGCGTTTTTTTTCTGTTGAGGAGGCCTCGTTGGGCTGGCGCGTCCGGGAG
>NZ_JCAMOT010000112.1:0-4945 GCF_059512425.1 Bradyrhizobium sp. Leo78 | reverse complement strand
TGTTCGCCGCGCTCCAGGTTGCCACCGGAACGGTCATCGCGGAGCATTCAAAGCGCCGCCGCCGCATGGAGTTCCTCTGTCGAGAGACGATCATGGTCACTCGATGCTCCGTGTTGTCGTTTTTCGGCCGTATCCCGTTGAGGACGCGTATGTCCGGGAGCCGACGCTGTGGCGTAACTATTCCGACAATACAGCACAAAGCGCATGGTTTTCGTTCCTCAAAAAAGCCCCGCGCGAGCGGACTTTGGTGGCACGTCGATTGCTGGGACACGGAAAAGGATCCGCATGACCATGCAATCCAGTCGTCGCCGCAGGAGTTCAAATGAAACTTGCTCGATCCAAACAAGTCAGCGCCATAGCTGTACGGTTGAGTGCGGTCGGTATCGCATGCATTCGCATTAGCCAAAACATCTGCCTCTCGTCGACAATCTGTAGTCGTCTCCGTGTACCACCGAGCGCATCGCGACCTGCGAACGGAGCTGCAGCGAGTGGGGCGCGAATGCAGCTCGCTGATTGAAACGCGCCGCTTCAGTAACGAGCAAGACGAGATTGATGTGGTACGGCCGCGGCTGCCAGCGCGGCTTTCCTACACGAAAGCTAATGGAGTCCCCAACAGATGAACGCGCCCAGCTATTCCGAAGCCCTGGAATTTGCGATCGACCGCTCGTACGAGATCAATCTCGACATGTTGAGATCGCGAAATCTGCACCTGGACGCGCACAACGACTATCTCGTCGGCACATATCCTCCTCTCAAGGCAATGGGTGACCTGGATGCCGAAAGATTGTTGACTCAGGTCGCCTCGTCAATTGACCTCTATTTTCATATCCCATTCTGTAATCAGTATTGCACGTTTTGCCACTTCGCCAAGGAAATCAATCCATCTTCCGAGCGAGTGGAACGCTATTTGGCGGCCTTAAATAAAGAAATGACTTGGTCGGGCGCGGCGCTTGCTGGGAGAGCTGTTGAGACTGCGTTTTTTGGAGGGGGCACTCCCTCATTTTTGACTAACCATCAACTCAAAACGCTATTTGCCATGGTTAACGAGCGCTTTGATTTGTCGAAGTCAGAAGTAAGTTTTGAGTTGCATCCCTCGCTTGTGAAGCATGCGGACGCCGCGGATCGCATCTCGACTCTACTTAGAGGCGGAGTAAACCGCTTCGTACTGGGCGTTCAAAGTCTAGATCGGGATATTTTGCGTATATTGAACCGCGGGCACGGTGTGGAGGAGGTGATACAACTCGTGACATTGCTGAACGAGATGGGCGTTGAGAATCTATCGCTTGACCTCATGTATGGGCTGCCGCAGCAAACGCTTCGGAGCTGGTACGACTCAATAATCGGGCTGTTGGACATTGGAATAGAGAAGTTCAACGTATTCCCGTTGATGTTTAAATTGACTGACCCCGTGGCCCGCCATTTGGCTATGGGACGCTATCAATTCGCCGGGGCCAAGGAGCGCATTATAATGCACTTCATGGCGGAGCACATCCTCACGAAGCTCGGTTATCGCTATGGACCAATTTTCTATTGGACTAAGAGGTCGCAGCCGCACTCCGTTCAACAAAGCCGTAAATACGATTCCTGGAACGACAATAATCTCGTCCCGTTTGGGGTGGGTGGATTTGGCTACATGAGCCAGTGCCAGTTCTACAACGAGGCAGATCTAGATCGCTATCTACGTAGGGTCGAAGCCGGCGAGAAACCAGTGTGGAAGGGGGTTGTACTGTCCCAGGACGACCTCATGCGCCGAACATTAATGTTTGCCTTGCGAAGCAGCGGAGTGCTGCTCTCCCGCTTCGAGCGCGAATTTGGAGTATCGCTAGAAAAATACTTTTTCGGCGAGCTTGAAATCTTAAGGGAGGCAGGCCTCGTTCGCATTTCAAACGATGGCGTGCTTTCGTTAACCGACGCCGGAATTATCAACTCGGGCGCTGTATCGTTGCTATTTTTCTCTGAGAATGTACTTGAGCGGGTCGCGTACAACGATAGCAGGATAACAGACAAACAAACGGATCTAATCGAAAAGCACGACTATTCGCCCGCCGCAAGATATGGGTCGAGTGCAGAAATGCAAGCTGTTTTTCGATGAAGTGGGGGAGCGCTCGTCTATGGTCGCTACGTTGTCCTTTTCCACTCCGGAACAGCAGCGCCGTCGGGCGCGGCAGATATTTTCTCATGTGTCCGATAGCTTCGATCGCGGGCAACGGAAACGGCCGCTTGGGCTTGTCAGCAATGTTGTCGCCGATCAACTGCCGCACTTCATTGCCGAGATCAAAGGCAGTGAACGGCCAGATGAAGCGGTCAAGGCTCTTGGAAGTAGCATTAATGCGATGATTGCATCGGCTGACCATGATGGACAGCTGCTGAAGTTGCCGGATCCCGACTTCGCCGTCGCTAAGACAGACGTCCAATATCTCGTCAATTGTGCTTATCAGATGTCGGCGTTTGCCGGCCTTGATCCCGTGCAGGCGGAGTTGACGGTGGGAGAGGCGCTGAGCCGTCTCGCCCGCTTAAGCTGCCAGCGACAGCCTAGCATTGAGGTTCTCTCCTATGAAGATATGATCCTGACGAATCCAGTGCAGAGCGATCCTCGCATATATTGCCTTGGCGCCGCCGGGGTCGAGGAGCGAGACTTTTGCTTGGGTCATCAACTCATCGAGAGCGAGCTAAAATTGGCAATCGCAGCTCTACTTGAATTGCGTGATGCGGCTGACGCGGACGCTCATCAATGTCTTGCGCTATGCTTGGAACGCCTTGAGTCAGCGAACTATGTTCTGGCCCGATTTTTTGAACATATGTCGCCCGACCTATTTAGCCAATTTCGTGTGTTTTACGGAAAAAACCCTTACAAGAATAGGCTTGGCCCAAGCGGTCGGTTTTCTGCCCGGGTCGTGGCGGTCTCGGTGCTACTGGTCGGCGAAGAACTCTTTCAGCAGAAGCCGCAATACTATAGGGATTTGTATCGGCTGTCCGAATACTATCCGCAGGGAGGCATTCACGAGGTATTCCGCTGGTTGTCACCAGATGACAAAGGCGCGGAGCCCACGCCAAGTTGGCTGGAAGGGAAAGCGGACTTTCCTGGGTTTGCAACCATTTCGCCCGTCGTCGAACGCTATGGTGGAGAAGTCCGAAGGCTGCGCGCTTCGTGTGTTTGTGCGCTGGAACAGTTTACCCGGATGCACCGTACTACGGCTTTGAAATATACGGTTGAACCGGGTCATCCAATTGTCGGAGTCGAGGCTTCGGAAAGTGTTGAGGCTGTCCTTTCACAGCGGCTGTTAACGGCGGCGCGATAGCCGGCGGTATTTGGCTAGGTAAAACATGTAGTGATGCTGAGAGGCGCAGGCATCCGACACGGGTCCAAAGGTGGCGTTCGATGTCTCAGGACGAAGTGATGTTTCGTCAATTTGAGTCAGGAGATACTGATGATGTGTGGCATCTGCATAGACGCGCATCGGAGGCGGTTGGTGTGTGTGGCCCGGAAGGAGCGTGGGAGGATGATTTACGAAACATTGGAGAAATATACATCGCGTCAGGCGGAGACTTCGTAGTTGCGCATATTGGTTCCAAGCTCGTTGCCATGGGTGGATTGAAGCTTATTGACGATGACGTCGCAGAGCTGAAGCGTATGCGAGTCGATCCTGCCTTTCGACGGCGAGGGCTTGGGACGAGGATTCTTAGTGAATTGGAAACGCGAGCCGCCGCCCTGGGATTCAAGCGGATAGTACTCGACACGACAAAGATCCAAGTAGGGGCTCAAAGACTTTATGAGGCCGCTGGCTACGTTCGCCGTAAGGAAGGGATGTTGCACGGATATGAAGTGATCTTCTACGATAAGCGGCTTGTCGGCCGGGATGAGCCACGTCACATAATCAACGAGGTTGTGGGCCTGGAGAATCCACGCTAGCCCTGTAGGGACCTGGCGTCGTGAAAGGCTGAAGCAGGTGAAGGCGCTGGAGTTCGGCTCGCGTCGACTGAGGAGAAGCGCGGGCGCCGCGGAAGCGGTTTCGTCGTCCGTGAAGAAGCTCCCAAGTCATTGAGCGGGAGTCGAATTTTGGATCGGAGCGAGGTTCGGGATTGCAAGCTTTTTGGATTTGAAGGCCCGAAAGCTTGCAATTTGATTTTTGGGATTCCGTCGAATCGCGTGTCGTGATTCCGTGGTCGCAACGGAGGGGACGATGCGACCCAAGGAACGACGGGACAGCGGACAGGCCGACCTTCTGCGCTCGCGGCTGGACGCGATCATCGACATGAACCATGCGCTGGTGCAGCTGGCGCGGACGATCGACTGGGCATTCCTCGAGCAGAAGTTCGGCGCGGTCTATGAGGACAAGCCGGGCCGGCCGCCGCTGCCGACCCGGCTGATGGCGGGGTTGGCGATCCTCAAGCACAGCTACGACCTCTCCGATGAGTTGCTGTGCGAACGCTGGGTGGAGAACCCCTATTACCAGTTCTTCTGCGGCGAGAAGTTCTTCCAGCACCGCCTGGTGTTCGACCGCTCCTCGCTGACCCGCTGGCGCCAGCGCATGGGCGAGGAGAAGCTACAGGCCTTGCTGCAGGAGAGCCTTGCGGTTGCGACCAAGACCAAGGCGCTCAAACCGTCCGATCTCAACCGGGTCTTCGTCGACACCACGGTGCGGCCCAAGAACGTGATGTTCCCGACCGACGCGCGGCTTCTCAACCGCGCCCGCGAGATCCTGGTCCGGCTGGCAAAGCGGCAGGGCCTTTCGTTGCGGCAGTCTTATGCGCGGGTGGGCAAGTTCGCCCTGATCAAGCATCAGCGCTATGCCCACGCCAAGCAGTTCAAGCGCGCCAACCGGGCCTTGAAGACGCTTAGAACCTATCTCGGTCGCGTCATCCGTGACATTGCCCGCAAGATCGAAGGCCGCACCGGCTTGCTTGGCGAGATTGTCCTCGAACGCATGCTGGCGCTGGCGCGACG
>NZ_JCAMOT010000111.1:0-4999 GCF_059512425.1 Bradyrhizobium sp. Leo78 | reverse complement strand
TGGCGAAAAGCCATCCATGCGTCAACTCTAGCTTTGCACGTAGCCACCCCGCGCGATAATCGCGTGGAGTTTTTGCCATTTGAGAAAGTCGACGAAGGCGGCCGACAGTTTATTGTAGGTGCCAGTCTCCAACAGCACGGCGTCTTGCCCATAAGACTCCTGCGCCACCAGCCAGCGGCAACGGATTTTGCTGTTTGTAAGCTCGGGCGGCGCGACAAATCCGAGTTCGGCATTGCCGGTCTCGGGTTGATAGGCGTGTGTGATGCTGGCGCCACCGGCCTTATTTGGCTGAATCGCCGCACTGACACCTAGCACTTTCGTTACCTGCACCGCCGTTGCGCCATCATAAGGTGCGGCGGCCGGATCGCAGATCGATGATTTTGCGACAGACATCATCTGAAGCCTCTACGCGCGATTGGCGAACTTCACATTCGAACGCCACAGCACGAACTTGCCTCTCTTTAGTCGTGAAGCTGCTTGCGATACCCGGAGAGGCTTCTCCATCGACTTACTTGGGCGGAACTGGTCGGCCGACAGAAGGATACAAAATGCGCGGGTTGGATGATCCGGCTGCAAAAATGTCCGTTCGCGCGAGAGCTCAACCCGGCCTCGAGCCGGATCGTCTGAATGAGCGGTGCTGCAATCTCGTTGCCCGGCAGACGGAAGTTTGCGGCAATAGTGGGACTGATGTTGACCGCTGCTGCTATTCCGAGCAGGAGCAGGATCAGGATTAAGGTTGCATTGATCAGGATCAATCGGGCAAGCCTCATTGGGAGTTCTTTCGGAGCGGGGCGGCTGCGACCACTTTGGCCGCGGCGGCTTCTGCTCCTCATCCCAGCAATCGGCGTGCCGCTCGCGGAATATGATGCGCGCCTTGCGCCATAGCAGCCAAACACGCTTAAGCGCCAGCGTGGCTGTTGAATTGCGGCGGAATGGCCTCAGCGCCGTGTCAGCTTTCCGACTTCGGCGTCTTCAACCGAACATCTCTAGCCTCTTGAACGAAAAACTTCTGGCATTACTCTGCCCAAAGTTGGCTCCGCCGCGCCGTGATGTCCGATTTTGGATCTTTGAACGGCTCGACTCCGATCTCCGGACCGGCTGACCCGACGTGGCCGCCTGGGGTGTCGGAATACGATAAGTTCTGCCTTCACGTCTGCCACTACGAAGCGTCCGTTCGACGAGAACTCTGGGGCAGACGTCTCGTCCAGGCGCGGCGCGAGCTCGGCGTAGATGGCCCGGTGAAGGAGCATCGAGGCTGTCGTTTTTAACTGTGCGAAACTACGACGCGAGGCTCGATAACGCCCGAGGGCAGCTTGCATCAAGATCTTAGGCGCATGTCTCCAAACGTCGATAATGTGGATGCGTACCATCCAAAAAATCAATTTTACCAATGTCGCGGAATGTTGCATTGACAGCACTTGACGCCCGACGAATCACGTCACTGCTTCTGTCGCGCGGCGCGGCTGAAAGGCAGTGCGTTCGCGTCGAAGCGCCTAATGGAAGCAGCAGCATGGCAGATCAATTCGCGAAGGAAATTGTTGCACGAACAAGGAAAACGCTGTCGGCGGCCGCGAGACATCGACCACCAGGAACTGACCTGGTGTGGCATCCAGTCACTGGAGTTGCGGACATCATCTGCGTGGCGCAGTCCTACGCGATCGACGATTGAGATGAACACGGATGACGCCTGATCGAATCTCAAGTCTATCGGCGACGCACCTGTCCGCGGCGTGGTCGCTGAGAAGGCCTGAACGGGGAGGCGCGTCGTCGTTTCCGGAATGGGCGGGACCGGCGGCGCTTCCATTTATAGGGAGATGCGAAGGCCGCTCCGCCAGTGACCCGATTGCAACTCTGAGCTCAGGATAAGGGCCAAGCTCAAAACGCTGCCCGAGCATTAAATCGCCCGCAAGCAGCTGGTCGATCTCGAGGCCGCGCCCAATCTGGCGCGCGCGAGCGCAAGGTGCGCGTGGCGCTGAACAACGCCTCTGCCTTCGGCGGAGCAAACGCGTTTCTGGCATTCAACCAAATACATTTAGGAGAAAGTCTGTCCACAGTCTCGCCGGTTGAACGGCAGCATGGCTTCGGCGCGTGGTGCGCGTCTTGCTTAACGAGAGAAAAACACACGTAACTGCCAGCAAATCGCGCTGCCGGCTGTCGGAGTTCCGACATCGCCGTCTTCAATTGCGCACGGCTGGCATGACAAGGCTCGTCTGATGCCGTCGCCTCTCAACGCGCGGTGGCTCGGTGTTCGAGTTCATATTGGGAAGTAGCGTCATGACCACCATCGCAACTGCCGCACCCGCGCCGGTGTCGAGAACTTGGTACAAAATCCTCTACGTTCAGGTGCTGATCGCGATCCTGATTGGCGTCGTCGTCGGTTGGCTGTGGCCGTCGCTCGCGACCAGCGATTGGGTCAAGGCGCTTGGTGACGGGTTCATCAAGCTGATCAAGTTGGTCATCGCGCCCATCATCTTCTGCACCGTGGTCTCGGGCATTGCGCACATCCAGCATGCGAAAAAGGTCGGCTGGGTCGGCCTCAAGGCGCTGGTCTATTTCGAGATCGTCTCCACTTTTGCCTTGTTGCTCGGCCTTCTGATGGGCAATCTTTTCCAGATCGGCCACGGCCTTGCGGCCAAGCCCGATGCCGCAGCCGTCGCCAACTACGTGGAGCAGGCGGAAGCTTCGAAAACCGTCGATTTCATCCTCAATATCATTCCCGACAGCGTGGTCGGCGCGCTGGCGCGCGGCGACATCCTGCAGGTACTCTTATTTGCCATCCTGTTCGGCTTCTCGCTGATGGCGCTGGGTGAGCGCGGCGAGAAGTTGCGCGGCATGATCGACGACACGGCGCACGCGGTGTTCGGCGTCATCGCTATTGTCATGAAGGCCGCGCCGATCGGCGCGTTCGGCGCCATGGCCTTCACGATCGGCAAGCTCGGACCCTCGGCGCTCGGCAATCTAATCGGCCTAATCGCACTGTTCTACGCCACGGCCGCGCTGTTCGTGGTGGTCGTGCTCGGTCTGATCGCGCGCTCCGTTGGCTTTTCGATCTTCAAGTTTATCGCTTATATCAAAGACGAGCTCTTGCTCGTGCTCGGCACCTCGTCCTCGGAAAGCGCGCTGCCGCAGTTGATGAAGAAGCTTGAGCGGCTCGGCTGCTCCAAGCCCGTGGTCGGGCTCGTGGTGCCGACCGGCTACTCGTTCAACCTCGATGGCACCAACGTCTACATGAGCTTGGCAACGTTATTTATCGCGCAGGCGCTCGGGGTCGATCTTACCTTCGGCCAACAGCTCACGATCCTGATCGTGGCGATGATGACCTCGAAAGGCGCAAGCGGTATCACCGGGGCCGGCTTCATCACGCTCGCGGCGACGCTATCAGCGGTTAATCCGGCGCTAGTGCCTGGCATGGCAATCGTGTTCTCGATCGATAAATTCATGAGCGAGGTGCGCGCCCTTACCAATATCACGGGCAACGGTCTTGCCGCGGTGTTCGTGTCCTGGTGGGAAGGCGAGCTCGATCAAGCCACGCTCCATGCGCGGCTCAACCAGGAAAGCGATCGTTGTCCCTTGTTAACTGCAGTAGGTGCGCGATACCGCTGATCACGAGGCGGTTGTCCCTCGAAAACGGGGCCGTGGCAGTTAAGGGATCGATCCGTCGTCGATTTTCGTCCATCAGTCACAACAGATCTCGGTTATGCCACCCACCGCTCTCATCCCTCGGTGGTGCTATCGCATACGTGACGCGGCACCAGACATTACTACTGCGCGGCGGGCGATATACCCATTTTCGAGCGGCCAGAAATGTCACTGATTGCTGCGAGAATCGCGTCCATTTGCGTTTTTGTGCCGATGCTAACGCGGATACAGTCTTCAAGACCTTCATCAGGGAAAAAGGCAACGAGTATCTTTTGCCTTTCCAAAGCCAGCTGCCACCATCTGCCGTCGTGTCCCGCGGGCACACGGACTAGCAAGAAATTTGCGTCGGAGGGCGTTGCAGACAATCCAAGTTGTGACAGTGCGCTCGCCACTCGTTCTCTTTCCTGCGTGATGTGCCTATGGTTATCTTCGTAGATGGCGCGGTGCGCAAGAACGCTGATGCCCACCGCGTGACCGATCACATTCATGTTGAAGACGTTCTGGATGTTACGAAGCCTTCCGATAAGCTCTGGGTGGCCTAGTCCGAAGCCGACGCGAATGCCAGCGGCGGCGTAGCTCTTCGAAAATGTTCTTAAGATCAGAAGAGTCGGATAGCGGCTTAGGAGGCGTAGGCCATTATCAGGCGCAAAATCGACATACGCCTCGTCCAACACGACTAGACGGTCCGATTCTGCCACAAGGCGTTCGATGTCAGCGATCGGAATGAACGTTCCGGTTGGATTATTCGGATTAGCTACCAGAACGAACTTCGCGGCTTTTTCGCAACCCAACAACAATTGCTCTATAGGCAAGGACTGAGGTTCGTCACATCTGACTTCGAGAAGTTGAGCCCCTTGCAACATAGCAAGTTTGCGATTGAATGAAAAACCTGGAGACAGCATTGCCACGCTCTCGCCCGGGGGCAAGAAAGGCTCTGTAGATCAGCCCCAGAATCTCAGATGATCCATTGCCGGCAATCACATGATCCGTCGCTACGCCGTACGCATTGGCAGCTGCTTCCCGCAAGCTGAGGTTGTCATCTTCGGGATAAAGATACTGCCGCTCAAGGGCGGTAATTGCACTTTGCCATACGATCGTTGGCAGTGGAAATGGGTTCTCATTGGTATCTAGCTTCACGTAAGTTGCATCCGGCGCAGTCCGGCCGGCCGGCGGAGCATTCAACTGTCTCGCTGTCTGCGAAAGAGAAGACAGCACATTCTGCAATTTTGCATCCGACATCGTGTTCTTCCTTTGATTCGCCGGGGACAATCGCGGTTTGAAATGGACCCCGATTGTGGGACCACGTGCTTAGTTGGAAGGGGCTGCTCCGTTTGATAGACGGAGCGCATGATGACGACAA
>NZ_JCAMOT010000110.1:0-5076 GCF_059512425.1 Bradyrhizobium sp. Leo78 | reverse complement strand
GGCCTCTTCGCGCCGGCGCTCGGCGTCGCGGCGCTTCTGCTCCTTCTCGAATTCGGCGGCGGCCTTTCGCGCGTCGCCTTCGCTGATCTTGGGAGAGGTTCGCTTCGCCCGCGTCGGCCGACGCCTTTCCCGGCGAGCTCCGTTCTCGCCAGATCCCAATCCGAAGGGAGATCGGAGTGCTCGGCGAAGCGCCCGTTAGATCCAGCGGGGCGCTTGAGCACCACGCCCGGCTTGGACATCGTCGCGGCGATGACGTCCGGATCGTGCGTCTCCTTGGCGATGCCCTGGTGGAAAAGATTGCTGCCGGCTTCTCAGGCCTCGAGCGCCGCCTTCATCGAAGGCGCCGCGATCGCGAGATCGAAGAAGCCGAGCGACGTCTGAAATGTCTTGAGCTTCCTGACCATGAGGCGTGCAGGCTCGCGGAGTCTCCTACCGCCGGCGAGCGACCCAGACCCCAAGCAGGAAGGCAGCGAAGAGCGACTGCAACGGAGCGTTCATGGTGATCTCGCGCAGCCGATCGGCCCAGCGCATCGCGGCATCCTGTGAAGGCGACTGAGGCGGTCGCCGCCGCACTTCCGCAGTCTGCTCTACGCCGTCCTCGTTGATCAGTCCGGAAGCTTCCGTCATTGCCGAGGCTTCTTTCATGTCCATGCGGCTCTCCTACTCTGGCGTCAGGCCGACTTTCGCTGCTGCCTGCTCGTCGGCTTCTTCGCGGCCGTCTCCTTCGCCGGTTTCTTGCCTTGGATTGGCATCAGCATTTCCTTCTGGCCAGCCGTCGCCTTTCGCGGCTTCTTGGCCGGTTTGGCAGCCTTCGCCGGCTCCGCTTCTTTGCCGACGCTGCGCCGCAGCGCCTCCATCAGGTCGACGACGTTCTCGCCGCGTGGCCGCTCCTTGGGCGTGATCGGCTTGCCGGCGCGCTTCTCGTTAATGAGGTCGATCAAGGCCGCCTCGTACCGGTCTCGCTGCGCATCTCGCCGGCAGGCCTGTTGTTCTTGTGGGGTGCCCATGTGGCCCTATGCAAAAGATAGTGCAGTCTCGGCCAGCAAAATGGCCAGAACCAGGACAGCCGAACGCATAACGTTCTCCCTATGTTGATGGGGACGAAACGTAGCTCGGCGTCCGCGGTTCCTGGACGGACATGCCGATACTCAGCGCAATCTGCCGAGAGGCTGACGCCCGACGAGGCGATGAGGCAGAGGATCAGCACCTGTCCGGGAAGAACCCTGGGAAGTTTAGGCTCGGCCGGGCCTTGAAGCGCTTGCACTCCACCTCATTGCGGGGCGCTCATTGCCCGCTCTAGCGCCAAATCCGTCGCGGCTAGAGTCTCCTTGTTAAACTCCTCGCTGATCATCGCTTCTTCCCAAATCGACGCTAGCGCCAAACCTAGTAGCGACTTGTCGTCGCGATCTGCTGGTACAATCACACATGTTAAGGGTGCCAAGCTTTGTTGCGTCACTTGTCAATCCACAGGCCCTAGCGGCTTGCTCTGGCGCCGCGCGGGCGCAATGCTGAGGCATGGGTACGAAGTCCGAGAGAGCATCTACGGCGCCTCTGTACGCGCCTCAGCGGAGCGCGCGGTAGAAGTCCGCACACAGGCCGACAAGCTGGCCTGTGAGGCCTGGAATAAGCGCATGCTCGCCTTCCAGGGCCCTGCCCAGCCCTCCCCCACGCTCGGGGACGCGATCAATGCCGGCTACCTGTACCTCGAGGTCAAATGCCTGGGCTGCAACACGCACCAGACGGTGGCGCTGGATATCGTCCGGCGGCCGAAGACGACGCCGGTCCACGAGCTCGAGCGCTACATGCGCTGCAAGCTGTGCTCGGAGGAGCGCGGCTATCCCTACAAGCGCAGTCACCTGGTCGCGATCCGGGCGACGAAGATCTCCGCCCAGGATCCGCCGTCGATCTGGTGGCCGGGCGAACGCTAAGGATCGCTGATGTGCACTTATTCGAGCACGACCAACCGAGAGGCGATCCGCGCACTGTTCCGGGTCGTCAATCGTTATCTCGGCGACCTGCCGCCGCTGCCGGGGTCTTTCCGGATTATCTGGCGCCCGTTGGTGCGCAACGCCGCCAAGGGTCGCGGAATGTCGAGATGCGGCCGGGGCAGAGCGCCGCCGCGAGCCGACGGGGCCCCAGGTGCAGCAGGACGAAGCGACAGCGCGTTTAAAGGCGCCGAAAGAGAGCACGAGACGCGCGGATCGCGAATGCGCGACGACGTGTCCGCCATGGGGTGCCCGAACAGTGTGCTGCCGCTGCGAACGCGCCCGAATCGGTTCCAAATTGAGTCGCTAGACTCCAAGAGGGGGAGCTGAAACCATTCCCCAAACCTGAGGGTAGAACGATGCCCACTTACAAAGTCGCCTACTTGCATGAGCAGGGGCAGGACTTGATTATTTTCCCAGTGGAAAGCTCGTTTGGTGGCCAGCCGCAATCTGTTCAATCGCAAGAGTTGATCGCGATGGAGCGGCGGGCGCATGCAGCGGGGCTGCAGGGTTTTGCCGTCGTCGTTTGGGATGCTGGCGGACGGATGGGCTTTATGGGACCGCCGCCATTGCACGACTTTCTTAGCTCGATCGATCTTCAGTTGGTGATGTCGAATTTGAACCGAGAGGTTTCCTGGTAGCCATTATCTTTCGGCCAGGGCGCGCAAGTTAACTTCCATCACAGCCGCATTCGTTGTTGATCTGCCGGCGCGCGCCGCCCGGCATCGGGCGGTTTACGACGTCTCACTAGATAGGAACCAAATCGGTCCGTGATCGTCGAGTCTCGGCTTTCGGCCACAGCCCCCTTAGCCCCCGCCGGAAGAAAACCTGTCACCACCAAGTTGACGGCTCAGCTGCAACGCTGGGCCGTTTTTCTCAGGGATTGCAACACCCTCGCCCGCTCCGTTGGATGCGACCGGGGGGGCGTCCTTTAACCCCCGGCGCCTAAAGACGGAACTCGCGATGAAAAACACGCTGCGCAGGCGGCGCTTCCAGACGGGACCGAAGGTCTTCCGTATAAGATGTTCGAATACGAATTGCTCACGAAACGGGATTGGGCGCTGATCGCGGCGGTCACTACGCTTCTCGCGCTCATTTTGGCCGCGGGGGTCTATTGGCTCGTTACTTAGCAAGGAACGCGGGCTCGGCGGCCGAATGTGCCGACTGAGGCGGCCCTTACATCCACAGCTTGTGCACTTCGCCAGGCGTGAGGTGTAGGTTTTGGAGCTCTTTCAACTGCTGGCGGGTCAGGTGTCGAGTCGCAAGCTCCGCTGTCCAGCCTTCTGGAACCGCTGTCAGAACCAGGGTAAGCGCTTGGCTCGGTTTAGCTGCAGCGACCCAAAGTTGCTTGGTCGGGCGGGTCACCGCATCATCGGCCGTTACTTCAACAATTGTAAATTCGGTGCCGAATGACTCAGCCATGAACGTCCTAATGCCATGGCGGTTGCTTGGTTCAAAAGCGAAATTAGGATGCTGAAAAAATCAACTTAAGGATGGAGCCAGCCAAATCTAGCGCGACTCCCACACTTCGTGGTCCTCTACGACGGTTGGAGTCCACCTCACTATCCATCGGTCAATACCCATTTCGCGGTTGTGTGCCAAAATGGTATTCAGCGGCCTTCCAGGGAGGTGACGCGATGGACAAGTTCAAGATCAAGATCGCGCGCATCGAGATGGTTTCGCCCAACGAACGAGGTGAGGACGTTCGCTTGGCGTTTCAGTTCGAGAGCGGTCAGATCCGTTTTTCATTGCCAGTCTTTGTGAACTCCCGCGAATTTGACGACACCGAGGTCGTCGAAGTTGCGCGAAGCAAACTGTATGACATCTTTAGGCAGCTCTGCGGGCAGTGCAAGCGTTGGCGGTTATCGGATGACGAGCGTCGAGAGCTCGCAAGGATCAACGCGCGGCCAGCCTCGTAGGCTCGGGGGTCGAAATGCCCGAAGGCTGCTATAGACCACTGGAATGTTGACGGTCAGGAGCGCATAGAGGCTGTATGGCCAAATTTCCCTCAATGCGGCGTATGCTTGACGTGAGGCTGATCGCTCTTCTCCCGCAGAAGTGGGAGTGGCAGGTCTGGGACGACGACATGCTTCTGATGAGCGGCCAGGAGACTTCGCGGGAGACGGCTCAGATCGAAGGGAATAGCGCCCTGCTTTACTTGCTTCGATGTCCGATGTGACCATTCGAAGCGCCTGATGCGAATTATGTCGACTCCCCGATGAAAAAGGTGTCCAATCACTCGCATCACCGCGCGGCTCATGGCTTCTATCGGTGACGAGACCGCCAATTGCGCTCCCGCCCAATCGAACAGGGAGCACCGCCATGCTAAATCGGCGACGTTTCAAGTCCTCCTCATCAACCTTCGAATTTCGCTTAGCGCAAGAGGCAATCAACTTGCGTAAACAGGCTGACGGCATGCCGCCCAGCATCCGTCGTGACGAGCTTTTGCGAAAGGCAGTCCAGATAGATGCGGCCACCGAAGTCAATAAGTGGCTGACGTCGCCAGGAATGCGTGCCCCGACATAAATTCCCAGTGCTCAAGCCCCGGAGAGAAGCCGCAGGATCAGCCCCATGCCGATAGGTGGCAGCCAGCGCAGTAGACCTTCTAACGGGTCATCCCGGCCCAGCGCTTCGTGTACGCGCTGCCGGAAATTCAGCCAAGGGGAATTGACATGATATCGAACAGGAGATCTCTCAGTTCCTACAACCACAAACTCGAATACGCTTTGCTTGTTGTGGTGCTGGTTGCGATGGCTCTATGGCTCGCCGTCTGATCCAATGCCGATGCAGCGCGGCCACCCGTGAAATTTCCCGGCCGTCGGAGCGCCGGCGCGGACAATGTGCGACAGCCGCCCGCCGGAAGGCGCATTCGGCTGATGGATAATGAACGCATTTCCACCTGTCGGCTCGCGCCCGAGGAACCACGCGTCTCCGTTCGGACTGCGATATAGTTCCCCTCTTTTGGGGCCCCACTCTGAGCGCTTGTCTCCCGGGAAAGCTGCTATCGCTCTTTCGTAACCCTCCGGTGAGGGCCGCGGCCAGCTAGGTTTCGGGTGATAGTGTTTCAGTGAGTGCCGAACTCAGGTCGAAG
>NZ_JCAMOT010000109.1:0-5161 GCF_059512425.1 Bradyrhizobium sp. Leo78 | reverse complement strand
AGCGAGCGACGGCGGCTCCGAGGGGATGGCTTGGCCGGACCCCATGATCAATTTTGCTGAACTTGACGCACAGAACTAAGCAGAGCGAGCCACACCGGGGCTGAAGTTGCAGGCTACGTCGCAACCTGTCGGTTCATGTTGCACAATTCCGGTCTTAATTTTGATCTCGTGCAGTTATACGGCTCCTTCCCCACTTTATCTGGCGCCAGTAAGCCGTCGTACCAAGGCGTCGAGTCTAGATCTCATTTTTCGATAGTCGGCTTATGTACCGGATCGATAAGAACTTGCCGCTGAGAACAAACGTGCTCCTCGGTTGTACGATATCAAGAATGGCGGCTGGAATCTCACAAAGACGTTCATCGTCGGGCTGCCGCTCGACGAGGGTGGGCACCGGGAGGCGGAGGTTGTTGAGGACCAGATACGATTCGTGCCGACGCTCATCTCGAAGATGAAATGCCGCGCCGCGGTTCGCCGTTCGGTCGGCTATGGCATCACGATTGGAGCGCCCGCGCATGGCGAAGGCTTGGATGCTGCTATGGTTGAATGTTCGCGTTCGCCGGATCACTCGGGAGCGTCAGCCCTCGCCCTTTTCCCACGCCGGCCCCGTCTCGGCGGCGCCAGCTCCGGAGTTGTTCGTATGTTGAGCATCGGGTTGGTCAAGCTTCCCAGTGTGCGATCGTATCACCCGAGCCTTCTGAACGATAATAGGATTCCTGCAGCGAAGGTGCACCGCTGAGCACATCTGCAGCCCAGCTGCGCACACCTCTGCTGCATAAGCTGAAACTCCTCTACACACGCTATTCAACCAGTACCGGGCCCGCCGCTTCGGGTCCATTCGAATTTACCTTCATATTCGGTGCAGTTCTTTTCGATCCCACACATATCGTTCCTGATACTGTTCGCCGCATTCGACTCGCATGCACCGCGCGCAGTGCACCAACCATGACGTAAGCCAAGACTGCGGCCCCTAAGCCGGCGAATGCTGGATAACTCTCGCCTTTCCCCTGCCTACGAAAGCTAGATTGTCGCGACTATTTGCATGACGAACCTGCCGCGACTGAGACAGCGTCGTGAGAGGCAGCTTCAGGCGCGCCGACAAAGCCCTGGTACGAGCCTTGCTTGATGAAGGGCAAGACCATGTGCTTCGCGCCGAGCCGCCGGATTCCTTCCGCCTTGGTGTCTGGCTCCGGACATGGATGTCTTCAACCGGACACGGTTGAACACAACAACACGCAGCGTCAAACGATGACACGGTAACAGTCGTTGTCCAAAGGAGAGAAGCTTGTCCGGTATTGCAGGCGCTTTTCTGTTGCCAAGCCGTTCACAAAAGACGGTTTACGATCGGCTCAAGCACATGGTTCCGAAGCTTGAAAACCGTGGACAGGCGGGGTTCGGCGTTGCCGCGTTCATGCATGCAAAAGGTTATCAATATACAAAGTCATGTCGGCCACCACGCGACTTCGCAACGATTGATTATGATGAACAGGGTGCGAATTTCAGGCCACATGTAGCGATAGCACATATTCGTACTCCATCTTCCCGGGAGAACAGTGACGGCGACGTCCAGCCCCTTGACAACCATAAAGCCGGCCATCGCCACTTGACCGTTTGTTTGAACGGCGCTTTGGCCAACGCTGATGAACTTAAGGAAGAACTGCTTGCCCAAGGCTATCGGTTTGGCAGCAGAACGGAAGCAGAGCTTCCGCTCAAGCTTATTGAGCGCATTTGTCAAAAAGACTATTGGCAGCACGCTTTGCCGGTTGATTACGAGAAAGTCTTTCGTGACATTGATGTCCGTATTGATGGGGCCGTCATCGCACTTTTATTGGATGGTCAAGGTAATCTAACTGCTTTCCGCAATCGTAGTGATTTGCGGCCTTTGGAATTCATGAAAACCGAAGACGGTTTTGTACTCTTTGCCTCCGAAAATTGCGCTTTCTCCGGACTACAAGGCCAAGCGGACGAGATATTGCAAAGTCACATCAAGTATGTGGACGGACAAACGGGAGATTGCATCACTCGCTTTGTTGGCCGTGCTGGACACAGCCCAAAGCTTTGCGCCTATGAGACGCTCTATCTAGGAAATACGAAAACGTCGATACGAGGCCACTCTCATCTGAGCACCCGTCACAATATAGGCGTTACCCTGGGTCGAATTATCTCGCCGACTTTAGTGGTCGAAACGGGCTCCGCCCCCATCATCGTTTCTTCCATGCCGCGTACAGGAAAGCCGTATGCCGATGTTCTATTCGCATCTCTGGCCGAACAACAGGGTGCCCTCGTTCGAAGGCACGAAGTGATCGCAACATGCTGTTCGGAGCGCACGCTCATAGGCATCGCTGGCGAACGCAAATCGCTTATCGCGCAAAAGTACCGGGTCGCAAGCAAAGACGTTACAGGCCGAACCATAATTATAGCCGATGAGGCGCTCATTCGCGGCGATACAAGCCGGGCAGTGACGGAAATGCTCCTTGCCGCCGGGGCCAAGGCTGTGCATTGGGCAATCGGTTCTCCGCCCATCGTAGCGCCAAATTACTACGGCATGGGTATCGACACGATTGATGAGTTGGCGTTCTGGAAAGTCTGGAAAACATTGCCACCCGAAGCGCGACAGAACAGTCTGCGTTTCCATAAAATCGAGTCGCAAACGCTCACGGTGATCGAAAGGCACATTGCTTTGTCCATCAATGCTGCCAGCGTCACTTGTCTGCCCTTTCATTCTCTCGTATCCTTGCTGCCGCAGGGGCATGATGGAATCGATCTATCTCCGTTTACGGTCGAGATGCCAACTCCTGCGGGGCAAAAACGCGCGAACGAAAACTTGAATAGATTGGTCGCCGATCTCGCCTTCACAAAAGTATCCGCTGCCTGAGGTCACGATGAAGCCGGCTCTTGTATTCGATTGGAACGGCACTCTGCTCGACGATGCCGATGCCTTGCTGCAAACGACGAACGCCATTCTGAGCCGGTTCGGCCGCGCTGCCATCGACATGCAAACTTTTTTGGACCAGTGCGACGTTCCACTTTCCGTCCTTTACCGCAATCTCGGAATGTCGGAACGCGAAGTCGAAACAGTGGATAGCGATGGCAGCGCTATTTTTCACGACACCTACGAGCCGCTGGCGAGCAAAGCCGATCTGCGCGACGGCGCCCGCCGCATTTTGGAAACGGCGCGTCAACAGGCCGTTTCCACCATCATTCTGAGCAACCATATAGTCGAACCCCTCCGTACCCAATTGCGAAGGCTTGGAATCGACGATTGCGTCGATGAGGTTCTGGCCTTTGAAAGCCGCGCTACTCAATACAAAAGCATGAGCAAAGGCGAACGGCTTCAGCTGTACATGCAAACACACAATCTGAACCCTGGGTCAACCGTCTTCATCGGGGACATGCCGGTCGAAACGGATATTGCACGCAATCTTGGCTTGATCAGCGTAGCCATTACCGGCGGGTTTGTGTCCGAGTCGCGTTTGCACGCGGCGCAGCCGGACTACCTCATTGATAACCATCATAAGCGGCTGCGCGTTCTGCAAGAAACCGGCTTTTTTCGAAATGCATAGTGAGCGAGAGCATGACTGGAAATCCATTATCGACCGCAACGCCTATGCCAGCGCGACAAAAGATCGGCCTGATCGGCGCAGGAAACATGGGAACCGGCATAGGGATCAGTCTTTTGCGTCATGGCGCCGAATTGCATATCAAAGCCAACAAGAACCGTAGGGGTGCGGAACGTTTAATCGGCATGGGCGCTTGTGAACGTGCTTCCATTGCTGAATTGGCCAGGCATGTAAATGTCGTCGTTTTGTCCTTGCCTTCAAGCCGCGAGGTTGAGGCAGTCTGTCTTGGGCAACACGGATTGTTCGCGAATTTACCCCGACAGAGTCTGATACTTGACTGCACAACGTCTCATCCTGCTTCAACGCTCGTTTTGGCCGAACAGGCCCAAAAGCATCGCTTAGCCTTTATAGATGCCCCCGTAACGCGAAGCCCTGAACATGCAGAGCAAGGACGTCTCAACGCCGTTGTTGGATCGGATGGGAAAAGTTTCCGTATCGCTGCCGATATTCTTGCTGCGTTTTGCGAGAACATCGTCCCTGTCGGCGATGTCGGGCAAGGCCATAAGCTCCAGCTGGTCTATAACGGCATGACGATGGGCATAGCGGCGGTAACTGCTGAAACTTGCCGGTTTGCCGATGGCCTTGGCGTTGATCTTGCAACCTTACGCTCGTTAGTCAGTCGCGGCGCGACCAACAGCGGAATATTCCAGAATTTCGCAGCCTTTATGTTGGGCGAAAGACCGGATGTTTTGGCGATATCCATTACCAATGCCGCAAAGGATATTGATTGCGCCGTGCGGTTAGCAGGCGAAACCGCAATAGCAGTGCCGGTTCTGACTGCCGCCGCGCAAAAATTACACACCTCTGTTGCCGAAGGCAAAGGTGAACTCACCTTACCTCATCTCGCGCTTCTCTGAGGACAACGGATGACATAGTAACAGCACCCGAAAAACTGGTGTGCTGCAGACTTCGATGACCGTCGCGATTTCGGCAGTCGGCGGTTGTTCCTGACCCGGCAAGGTGCCGCAAATGTTGCTTTCGATTCTTTTCTCCTTCCCTACCGGTGCTGCCCTGAACATTTCGCTGACGGTGGATGGGCGCTGTCGCAGAAGATCGAACACAGTTCCGCTTAATCTGCGATTGGCTTCTCGCTGAACGACAAATCCTGAAAATTTGTGCAACCGTACAGCAGTCGCCGAAAATATGCCGAAAAGATAGGGCACTTACGGGTTGGTCGGAACTGTCTATGACGGCAGATTCCCGGCCCGAAATTACAGCGAGGCTGGCGTGAGGGTTTTCCGCAACCGGCCATCTCAGACGGGGAGGAAACTCACAGGGTCACAAACATTCATCCCGTACGCACCAACGGTCTCCGCAGGGCCGGCCGTTTTGACACTCGCACCTCCCATGTCTACCCTCATTGGGGACAAAGGCTACGATGGCGACGGCTTTCGCGCCGAAATCGTCAATCGCGGCGCGAAGCTCGTCATTCCAAACAAAATCCAACAGGGTGATCCTCCACAGATTCGTAAGCATCCGGTGAGAGCCGCGCAGGGGTCACTCAGGCTGCTTGATTGACTTGCTTATTTCGGTCGCGCCAATTC
>NZ_JCAMOT010000108.1:0-5260 GCF_059512425.1 Bradyrhizobium sp. Leo78 | reverse complement strand
GCGTTGTAGGCGTGGCGGTTGCTGGTTCATCCGGCAGCCGGCTCCAATTTCGTTTCTGATGGGCCGGGGGAACTCCGCTCGGTCAGCGTGAGGGCGCCGCAAGGTGCTCTGCGCTAACGCGGTCTTGGGATCGGCTTTCAGAAAGACATTCAGCGGCCCGGCCCACCGTTCCAGCGGGTGATTCATACCGCGCATGGATGTCAGCTGCGCACGCGCCAGAAGCCGATGGTGATCAATGGCGCGGTATCCGATTGAGACGCTGAACGGCATTCGCAATGCTGTTCTGCCGGGCGTGTGGGTAGCGCAAGAACGGGCTGAACGTGACGGCATTCCGATCTATCGCGCGGACGTCGAGCAGCCGACATCAAACACACGCACGCACACACACGATCCGCTCCTGTCGCAACCAAGAGGCAAAGTCCGCCCTACGGTTGGTCTCGGTCTTTTGCCCTGCGTTGTAGCGCTTCCCATTTGGCGCGGTTGATCTCCGGTTGCTCCGGCTTATCCACCTTCGCCATCTTGTCGGTGCCAAAAGTCACGAAGCGCCTTCACCTCTAACAGGACGTAGACGAGCAGGATCAAGTTAAAGCTCAGAAGAAGATTCGGTGTACGTCATGGTTCACCCCTCCGATGACGCGGGGGCAGAAGGTCGGCAAACCCGCCCCCGCGTCTTTTCGGCTCCATGATGGGCAATATGGCTCCGAACTTCCATCTGCCTCGGGAAAAGCTTGGGAAGCGGGAGCATAAAACGCACGACAAGGCTGTTCGCGCAAAGCAACAAATACTGAGGAACTGTGAACGTAACTCTCGCGCATCGCGAGATTTTGACCTCAACCCACAACCGTTCTCTTATAAAGAAATCGTAAATGTGCACGCATAGCGCCTTGCGACTCCTCGCTCGAACTTAGCGAGGTTGCATAAAATGATTTCATCAACAACCAGGCTCCCGCAATCACGAAAGCGCGCCGCGGCCCTTGATGGGGGGCTTTTTTGCCTTGCAGAACGCGTCGTCGTCGCGCCGAACAAAGCTTTTTGGCAACGCCGGAGGCGACGATTCGTCAACGTTTGTTGCAACGCGGGCACGGCATGCCGGCGCCGCCGCACGTGCACGCATGGATGCTAAGCCAAGGTTGGTTCGGATGGTTCTCGCAAACCCAGAGGAAGTTATCGCAGAGGGCGCACTATTTCATTCTCAGTGCACTCCCATCGGCTAACGTCAGGTGTCGTTTGCGACGCGCGCCAGTTCCTGGCAGAGCGGGCAGGTGATCGCTTCGTCCTTCGCCAGATAAACCCAATCATTCGATGCGTCTTTGCCGCAAAGCGTCCAGTACACTCGGGCATCGGGGTGGATGTCGGCGCCCTCGCAGACGTGCACAACGCCGCGGTCGTCGCACCAGTACATCGGCATGCCATTGATGGTTCGAAAGCTCGTGGCGCGCTCGGGCTCCGACCATGTGCGTTTGTCGGGGTCGTATGGCTCGATTTCAATAGTTTTCAGAGTCTAGCTCCTTTCATCCGCTTTCGGCACCCCATATCGATCTGCCGACCCGGCGGGCAGCGGCTCGCTTATTTGGTGCTCGATAGCGACGCCCTCCGGATCGTTTTCCTTAAGCCACGCCTGCGCCTCATCTTCGGTATCGAATTTTTTGAAGGTGTCCCGTCCTTTGTAGATCCAGACTGTTGTCATCAGAGAGACTCCTCAACCTAGGTCATCATCCGCCGTTACCGTCGCCTCGAAGTCCTCCGGCATCTCGGGAGGATTACCTCTGTTGCACCACGGGCACGGGGCGCCGGCTCCGCCGCATGTGCAAGCTCGCGCCTCGTGATCCGGCTTCCCGGAGGCACGAACTAGACTAAAAATGAACGATCTTGCCTCCACCGTTTTAACTAGGCGGAGGCGGCCATGAGCCATAGCACCGATCGCCAAGAGTTAGAGCGCCAACTCGAACAGGCGAAGCGGCTGGCTTCCGGGATAACCGACCAAACGACCTATCAGCGGCTCAAGGCGTTCGTCGAGGATCTGAGGGAGAGCCTGCAACGGCGCCTAGCCGCGCGGCGGTCCAAGCAAGCAATCAGGGCTCGTGCCCACGAACTCTGGGAACAGCACGGGCGGCCTACGGGCCGAGACCTCGAGTTCTGGTTCCTGGCAGAGCGGGAACTTAGCGAGGATGAAAACGAGTGAGCACGCGTCCCGAAGGGGACGCACCCAGCCAAGCGAGAGTTCGGGGGCGGCCCCGATACTTAGAGCGTGCTATCATGTCGCCTCACAGGAGGTAGTCGCGATGTCGGCTTCAAAGAAACCGCTAAAACCCGATGATTTTCCAGTGCAAGCCGAAGGCAAAAAGATCAAGAAACAGGACGGCACGCCGATCGCGACCACTGAAGATTCACCGATCGCCAATGACGTGGCAGAGCGCCTCAATGAGGACGAAGCCCGCCGCGAAGAAGATAAGTGGGCCTGATCTTCCGTCGTCGACGGACGACGGGCGGCCGCGTGCGATCAGTCATCGATCAGCGTGCCGATCTACGTCGATAAGGATGACGGTCTTCGTGCTTTGACCGATTGACGGAGTGAAAATCTCTCGAGGGACCAGGCGCCGAAGGACGCGGTAGTCAGCGGATTTCGCCAATGCTTCGGCCATGGCTGCGAAGGATAAGTCGGTTTCAAGCATTTGGTGTCGCGGTCCTCCGGCTACTTCGCCCATGCGTCGCGCCTGGCTGAGTTACAAGTCTAGGACGGATACTCACAAAATGCGACGTCCGCTTCCGGGGGTAAAGCGGACGCTTTGTGCCCGTCCCGAGAATTTCGCCACATGACCCTTTTGAGACATGTCGTGGTAGCTTGAGGACGTCCGCTTATCGGGGAAGACCGGAAGGGGACCGCCGCGCGATTAGAACGCCGCGAATGCCTCACACCAGTCATCCGTGCGGCTGACGACACCTCCACCCGCTTAGTTAGGAACGATTCGTGGCGTGTGCTTTCTTCGATCTTTAGCGAGCCCAAGATGCGCCAGGCGAGGGGAGGACAAGCCGTACAGCGATGTGGCACGTAGTGCGACGGCAGTATGGCTGTTCGTTCTCTGTTTGGGGCTCTTAGCGCTACTCGAGAAGTTCGCATAAGAGCGCCCCACCGGGGGCCAGGTATCCAGAGCTGTGGCCGCCTTCGTCAATCTTGCTCGTCATCCTGTATCCTAATCGCCTTAAAGCCCTCCGGCAGCTCCGGCGGCGTGCTCTCGTCAGAGTGGTTGCACACCGGGCAAGGCGCGCCGGCTCCCCCCGCAACCGCAGGCGTTGTGACCCAGCCACGGCTTATCAAGCCCTTGAAGAATGGATGCCGCACCGTGCCCTACGCCGATTTTGCCCCCGGTCTCGGCGAGGAGCTTCGGCTCAACCCAGACGCCCTCGTGCGCGATTTCCTCAGCGCAAGGGTCGGGACCGGGAGTGCCGCTCACCGAGCGCGCTGATTAGCCCGATCGCGATAGTTAAACCACCGAGAGCGAACCAAATTGGGAACATGTCGGACTGAACCTGTGAAACGGCAATTACCCAGCCGCCAAAAACGATTAGCATGACAGAGATTAAATGGGTCACGGCGGTGTCCACGTCCGCTTCCTTTCGCGTCAATTGTCTGCTTTCGAGATTGTCACTATTTCTTCTTGCTCTGCGATAGGGTCGGGCGCGAGGTCGCTTTCTGGCTCGGTGCGGCGGCGATGACCTTGATCTTTTCTTTCTTAGGCTTCTTGGCTTCGCGGTTGCTTCGTTGCTGGCCTTTGGCCATGTCGGCACCCTCCTGGTTTTCGAGATGATCGTCTGACGAGAGGACCTGCCCACGAGACGTGCAGATTCTTACGCCGATGTAGCCTTCTTGCACCGATACGCGCGCGGATGCCTTCGTGATTGCCGCTAACCAGATATTTCAGTTGCGTCCGCCCGGGCATGTAAGACAGCCGCCGCGACCACCAGGATCACAGGCAAAAGCGGGACAACGCTAGGGGCACGAGCCACTCGGCCAGCCGAAATTGCCGCGAGAGAATGCTCCTGCTCGTTGCGACGGGAGCACGCGGCCCTCAGTCACCGGTGGATGCCATGAAAATGCGGTGATGGCGCACGCTACGCCCATGTTCTGGAATTAGCCAGTGCCAAATCACTTCCCTTCAGGTGGCAAGAACGCGCAGGAACGGGCGTAGTGCCTTCTCGTCGCGTGCGGCAACAAAGCGATGGCTATTGCGGTTTGAAGGGCGCATGCTGCTTTTGAGGCCGGCGCCAAAGTATTGCGAAAGGTAGGCGCGCATGACCATCCGTTCCCGACGCGAAGTCGTCACCTTTAAGCAACCGTTCCGGATAAGGGGGATTGATCGCCTGTTGCTCGCCGGCACCTATGAAGTCGTCACCGACGAGGAGACGATCGAAGGGTTATCGTTCGAGGCGTTCCGCCGCGTCGCTACTATGATCAAGTTGCCGGTGGAGGGCTCGCGCGGCTTGGCGATGGAGGTGGTCTCGATCGGCTCTGTCGATCTCGCCGACGCGCAACGCGTGGACGCGAGTGCTTCCGATGGCTGACGAGCCGTTTGATCTCGACAGCCACCGCGGCATGGCGGCGCAGAAGGCAACCGACATTCGTCGTGCGCTGGCGGAGGTCGAGACCCATGCGCAGGAGCTGCGCGAGCACCGAGCCGCGGTGGAAGACCACCTGTTGTCGGCTCCCGCCGCGTCATGGCCGGAGGCAGCCGCCAAGGCGCGCTATGTGCTCAAGCTGTACGCCGCGGGCCTGCCGCCGGAAGACACAAGGCATCGCGATCTCGTCGCAGCCGTGCTTGAGGATTTTGCGCGGCTCACCGAGTAGCGCTGAGTCGGGTACCGCGGCACGGCCGGGACTTATGAAGGAGTGGCTGACATGACGCTCACGTACGGTCGCTTCATCGCTTACGAATACGACAGGATGGTCGTCCTGTTCTCGATGCTCGACGGCCAAAGGGAGGTCCCCTGCGCGATTTCAACTTCAGCGATGGATGAGTTGGAGGGTTTAGTGCGCGCGAGTGCGGGCCAGCGCGAGGCGCAATTCATGCGGTTGCGGGAGCGCATCGAAACCTGCGCCGCCGGCAAATATCAGGCGACCGAGTTCGAGGGTACGCCGCCCGGGATCATCCTGCGCAGCATCGATTTCCGGAAAGAGCGTAAGCCCTCGGTGAAGCTTTCAATTACCCATAACTTTGACCACTCGGGCTGATCCGCTGATCGGCGAAATCTTGAATCGAAAGAA
>NZ_JCAMOT010000107.1:0-5866 GCF_059512425.1 Bradyrhizobium sp. Leo78 | reverse complement strand
TGAAAGTCGACGCCGATACTGGCGAGGAGGTCGCTAACGAGGACATCGTCAAGGGCTACATGCTCGACAAGGAAACCATCATCGAAGTGTCGAAGGAAGAGCTTGAGGAGATCGCGCTGGAATCCACCCGCACGATTGACATCGACGAGTTCGTCGATCGCGAGGAGATCGACCCGCGCTTTCTGATCCGTCCTTACTACTTGCGGCCGGACGGCAAGGTCGGTCACGACGCCTTTGCGGTAATCCGCGAGATGAACAAGGTCGCGATTGGGCGGGTGGTGCTGACGAACCGCGAGCACATCATCGCGCTCGAGCCGATGGACAAGGGTCTGGTCGGGACGCTGCTGCGTTATCCGTACGAAGTCCGCTCCGAGGACGAGTATTTCGACGAGATCCAGGACGTTAAAGTCACGAAAGACATGCTCGATCTGGCCAGGCACATCGTGAACCAGAAGAGCGGCCGTTTCGAGCCAGACAAGTTCGAGGACCAGTACGAGACGGCCTTGATCGATCTCATCAACCAGAAGCGAGCCGGCAAGCCGATCACCCCCAAGGAGCGACCGCGCGGAGAGAACGTTGTCGATCTGATGGAGGCGCTGCGGCGCAGCGTCGGCAAAGAAGCGGAGCCGGCGAAGGCTGCCAAGCCGGCCAAGAAGCCGCGAAAGGCGACGGCCGGCCAGAAGGAAATGCTGATGCCAATCCAAGGTAAGAAACAGGCGAAGGAGACGGCTGGGAAGAAGCCGACGAGCAGGCAACATCGAAAGTCGGCCTGACTCGGATATGATCTGGTCGCGCGAGGGCGTGAGCGTTTTCGGCAAGCCACACCGAGAAGAGGGACGCTAGGCGACGAATGTTCGCGCTCACCTTCCTGGGGACGTCGGCAAGCGTCCCGTCGGCCGAACGTAATCATCCGGCGCTTCTCGTCGAGGCGGGCAATCATCGCATCCTGATCGATTGCGGAGAGGGAACGCAGCGCCAATTGCTGCGCGCCGGGGCTGGCTTTCGAAGGCTCGACCGGTTGCTATTGACCCATGGCCATTTCGACCACGTGCTCGGCATTCCTGGTCTCTTTTCGACCCTGCGACTGCGGCAGAGCACCGAAGTCATGACGATCCAGGGTGGTCCCGGCACACTCGAAGTCGTCGTCCGCATGCTCGCAGGCCTATGGGGTGAGGGAAGGGCGCCTATTCCGCTGCAGCTCGTTCCGTTGACGGCGGGCCAGGTCATCGACGCCGGCGAATTCGCGATCGACTGCTTTCCGGTACGCCACCGCGACACCGATAGCTTCGGATTTTCCTTTGAAAGCCCGGCCCGCCGTCATCTTCGGCCGGACCGCCTCATCTCGCTCGGCGTGCCGGACGGCCCGGTTCGGAAGGAGCTGGCGGAAGGAAGGCCAGTGACGCTGGCGGACGGCAGGACGATTGATCCGGAAGACGTCCTCGGGCCGCCGGAGGGGCAGAAGAAGCTCGTCATCGTGGGGGATGCCGAAACTACCGAGAGCTTGGCCGAGCACGTTCGCGGCGCCGACGTACTCGTGATCGAGGCCACTTTTCTGGATCGCGATGCGGCCATCGCGCGGGACTACGGCCATCTCACTGCGGCGGAGGCGGCCGCCCTCGCAGCCAAGAGCGACGTCAGGCTGCTCGTCTTGACCCACATCTCGGGCCGCTACACCGATGAGGAAATCCTGGCCGAGGCGACGAAGGCGTTCCCGAACAGCCGGGTTGCGACCGATTTCGACCGCCTCGTGGTCTAGCAGGGGCGCAGGAGCACGAGCAAATGGCGAGGAAGCTGAAGACGTACCAGACTTCGCTCGGCTTCTTCGATCTGGCGGTGGCGGCGCCCTCGATGAAAGCGGCTCTGGAAGCCTGGGGCGCCGAAGGCAATCTCTTTCACCAGGGAGCGGCGAAGCAAAGCGAGGATCCCGACGTCATCGCCGCGACCATGGCGGCGCCGGGCGTCGTTCTGAAGCGCCCTGTCGGCTCCAGCGGAGCATTCAAGGAGCACGCGGAACTGCCGAGCGATCTCGCTGGCGACGGCAGATCGAAAAAGGCTGGCCGCAAGTCGGCAAGCCGAAAGCCGCAGCAGCATACAAACCCAACCGAAGACGCGGCGGCCGACCGAAAGGCCGCACTCGCTTTCGAGAGGCAGCATAAGCGGCGCGAGCGTGAACGCGCGAGGGAAGAGGCTGCTCGGCAGAAGGAGCGCGAGCGACGGCAACAGGCCGTCGACAACGCACAAAACGCCTTGGATGCTGCACGCCGGAAGCACGAACAGAACGCTGCCGACCTTCAGGCTGAGCTCGAGCTTATCAAGGAAAAGGCGCAGGCTGAGGAAGCGCGTTGGGAGAAGGAGAGGGCTCACCTAGAGACCGCGTTGCGGCGAGCGCGCGGGTAATCCCGCGTTAGGAACGCTACACCGCAAGGCATGTTTTAGAAATGACCGTTGTGGTCGAGCTACCCATTCTTTGGAGCCTCAGATGAGTAACCGTAAACGAGCGATAGCGTCAAAACGCGCCCGCGGCCCTAGAAAAGCGGTACCGGCCCGACGGAACAAGCAGGCTGTTGTTAGAAGCCCGAAAGACAACCCTCTGCGCTCTGTTGCCGCAGGCTCGACTGAATCGCGCAGGCGTCATGACGAGTCAAAGCAGTCAAAGCAAAAGAATCCCATCGTTGAGAATCAGATGGCTGCCTTACAAGATAGCTTCCGTCAGAGGATGAGGGACAACAATACAAAGGGATTTGATCTTTCTTTAGTGACGGCAAGCCTGCAGGCTTATCAAGCGAATTTTCTGGAAATGGCACAAGCCGACATGCAACTTGCTTTTGAATTCGGTCAGAGACTTGTGACGATCAGGTCGCCATTCGAATTTTTCGCCGTCATTGTAGAATTTACAAGCAGGCGCATCGACACCTTCCGGAAGCATTCGAAGCAGATGGCTGCGTATCCGTTCTTGGGGCACGCGACCCCTTAGTGGTCGCCGCGCACTGGCCAAGGTCGCGGTTGCTCCACCCATTCGAAGTAACCCGCCAGCGCGGACCATCTAAGGATTGACCCGATGTCCACAACTGAAACCGTCCTGCTGATAGTCTTGGCCGGGCTTATCGTTCTAATCCTCGGCAATATTGCGTTTCAGGTGGCAGCGGAGCGAAAGAACCCGCCGATCGGCGCCTTCATCGAGTGCGACGGAGTGCGCCTTCATTATGTCGAACGCGGCGATGCCGCCGCGCCTTGCGTGGTCCTGTTCCACGGGAATGGCACCATGATTCAGGATCTCGTCCTAAGCGGTCTGGTCGACCGCCTAGCCCCCGACTACCGCGTCGTTTGCTTCGACCGGCCAGGGTTTGGCTACAGCCACCGTCCCCGCATGCGCATCTGGACGGCCACAACGCAAGCTACCTTGTTCGCAAAGGCTCTTGACCAGCTTGGCGTGCGCAATCCCGTCGTGCTCGGCCATTCCTGGGGAACGCTGGTGGCGATCGCGCTGGCGCTGCGAAGCGACTATGCCGTAAGTGGGCTCGTGCTCGCGTCCGGCTACTACTTTCCGACCTTTCGGATGGACTTTTGGCTCATGTCAGGTCCGGCACTGCCACTGCTCGGCGATCTGATGCGCTACACCATCTCGCCGATCACATCGTGGCCCCTTATGCCGAAGCTTATTCGCACGCTGTTCGCGCCGCGTGCCGTTCCGCCGGAATTCAAGAACGAATTTCCGATCTCACTGTCTCTCCGGCCCAAGCAACTGAGGGCGGCAGCCGAAGAGAGCGCGTTTCTTCTTCCAGCCGCCGCACAGTTGCCGCTTCAATATCAGGGCATCCGATGTCCCGTCAGGATCGTGCATGGAAAGGATGACCGGCTCATCGAGCCCGACCAATCGCGCCGCCTGCACCAGGCGTTACCCCATTCCGAGCTAGATCTGGTCGAGAATGCCGGTCATATGGTGACCTATGCAGACACGCCAAGGATCGCGGATGCCGTGGCGGTGCTGGCGCTCACCGCACCGACGAGGCCGGAACTTGGAGGCGAGGCCTCGGCGTAAATAATTCGGATGTTGACGGAAGGTGTCAGCCCGTCTCGCTGGCACCTGCGGATTGGCATCTCTGCAGCATTGAATATGTACGCACCACTATCAAGGCAGCCGAACGCTCGGTCTTGCCTTTCCACCAAC
This sequence comes from Bradyrhizobium sp. Leo78, assembly GCF_059512425.1. Classification (NCBI taxonomy): domain Bacteria; kingdom Pseudomonadati; phylum Pseudomonadota; class Alphaproteobacteria; order Hyphomicrobiales; family Nitrobacteraceae; genus Bradyrhizobium; species Bradyrhizobium sp. Leo78. Next base: position 1,698 of record NZ_JCAMOT010000107.1, on the reverse strand, counting down.
ACTGCTTGCCGCCGCAGACGAGGTGATCGCGTAGGCTTCTTGTTGCAATGCGTGAGTCCGGAAGTGGCCCATCCCCGACATCTTGTGAGGTCTGATTTAGTGCCTCCTCTTAGGGCTACAGCAGACATCCGCACCGACTGAGCTACAGCGGTATGATGAGTGGATGCCCCAGTCGGTTCAAATCCCGAAATCCAGTTGCGGCTTCGCGTCGTCCCCGCCTTGCAGGGAAGATAGCGAGACCCCCAGGAGGCGCACCGCTTTCGGAAGGGGCATGTTGTCCTTCAGCAGGCTAGTGGCCAGTTGTGCAAGATCGTTGCGGTTCGCGACCGCCGAAGAGACGGACCGGCTGCGCGTGATGATCTCGAAGTCGGCGAACTTCACTTTGAGCGTCACCGTCCGCCCCCGGGTGCCCGTCGACTCGCAGTGTAGCCAGATCTTCTCGATCAGCGGGTCGAGCTCTGCTTCCATGGTGTCGAATTCGGTTAGATCGGTCGCGAACGTGTTTTCCGCGCCGACAGACTTTCGGATCCGGTTGGCTCGAACGGGCCGTTCGTCGACGCCGCGCGAGATCCAGTAGTAGTAGGCGCCGGACTTGCCGAAGTTTGCGTTCATGAACTCCAGCGTCTGGTTGCGCATGTCGAGACCCGTGAAGATGCCCAGGGCATTCATCTTCGCGCTCGTCGCCGGGCCTATCCCGTGGAATTTCACCACGGGCAGCCCCTCCACGAAGGCGGGTCCCATCTCAGGCGAGATGACGAACTGGCCGTTCGGCTTGCGATGATCGGAAGCGAGCTTCGCCAGAAACTTGTTGTAGGAGATGCCGGCCGAAGCGTTGAGGCCCGTCGCGGCCTTGATCGTTTCGCGGATGCGCGAAGCGACGTCCCTACCAAGCGGGATGCCTTGAAGATTTTCGGTCACGTCAAGATAGGCCTCGTCGAGTGACAAGGGCTCGATGATCGGCGTGTGCTCCGCGAAAATCTCGCGAATTTGCCCGCTGATGGCCTTGTAGACCTCAAAGCGCGGCTTGACGAAAATCAGATCGGGACACTGGCGTTTCGCCGTGATCGACGGCATCGCGGAGCGCACACCGAACTTCCTGGCTTCGTAGCTCGCGGCAGCCACGACGCCTCGCTCCGCCGAGCCACCCACCGCGACCGGCTTTCCGCGGAGGTCCGGGTTGTCGCGCTGTTCCACGGAGGCATAGAACGCATCCATGTCGATGTGGATGATCTTGCGATAGGACGCGGTCGAAGCGCCTTGCTCGGGATCGGGTAGGACCATGCGCGGATTATAGAGGTCCGCGGTCGAGTCGTCGCAGCCCTTAAGCCGCGTCGTCGGGAGGGCACTCCGGGCAGGTGTCGCCGATTGAGTCCAGCACTTCGGCGATCGCGACGGCGGCCGCCTGAGACGAGACGCCAAGCGGCGGGTACTCGCGGGCGATGTCGAAGGCGCGATCGCGGACATGCGGGTCGGTGCGGTCCTGCATCCACCCGTGCTCTTCGCATTCGCGGATCGCGCCCACTTCTTGCAGCACGGAGATGGCCCATCCTCGCAGCGTCCGGATCGTCGCGCGCCGTTCCCTGGTCATCAGCATTTGGAAGGCTCCTGGTGCGCGAAACGAATCCGCGAGCTCAACTTGCGTTCCGGCGAGCTAGCACAGGGCAGGGATTCGCAAACGCGGGAGCAGTTGCTTTTCCA
>NZ_JCAMOT010000106.1:0-5940 GCF_059512425.1 Bradyrhizobium sp. Leo78 | reverse complement strand
CTGCTCGCGCAACGCTCGACCGAAGGGGATATCGGCAACTGGCTGGCTGCGATGATCGCGCGTCGCGCGATCGAGCCAAATCACCTCTGGGAAGACCTCGGATTGCGCAATCGTGGCGAATTATCCCGCCTCTTAAGCCGCCATTTCGCGCCGCTCGCCGCGCGCAATGTCAACAATATGCGCTGGAAGCGGTTCTTCTATCGCATGCTGTGCGAGGGCGACGGCCTTGTGATGTGCACGACACCGGTGTGCACGCAATGTAAGGACTTCAACCGCTGCTTTGGCGATGAAAGTGGCGAGAGCCGGATGGCTGAGCGCCGGCGTGACGTTCTGTTGCGGGCGGCTAACCCGGACGCCGCCAGCATCTGGCCTATGTGAGCAACACGGGATGGATCGTCCGTTGGCCAGACTTCCAACCGATGACCGCGCGGATCGCGCTGGCTTCGACGAGGTGCAGGTGGATACGACCTGCGCCCAATTCAGCAGGCAATGTCCCGACGCCGGCTGGAAGGATATGTTGCTCAAGGCCGGGCTGCGCCCGACGCGCCGGCGCGTGATCTTAAGCGAGTTGTTGTTTGCCAGGGGCGAGCGGCATGTCACCGCAGAGATGTTATTTGCCGAGGCGCGTGAGACCGGCTTTCCGGTCTCACAGTCTACCGTCTACAAGACTTTGAACCAGTTCACGCGAGCCGGCCTATCGGGTCGGATCCGTGTTGACGGTTCGCGATCATTTTTTGACACCAACACCACGCCGCATCCGCATTATTATCTGGGCGGCGACGATATCCTGCTCAACGGTCCCGATGCGAATCCCCTGCTTGTGAATGTTCCCGTGCCGCTGCCGGCCACGCAGTCTCGCGCGTCGATCTGATCATCCATCTGGGTCGCAAGCCGAGTTGATGCCAAGCGATCGCGCCCTGAGATAAGCCGACGCGTCGACTTTGCCACGCTGTCGCGTTTGCGACAACCCGGCTGAGCCAAAAACTGTGCGCTTGTTCAACAGCTTGGGGCGGGTGCCGGCGTGGCATGCGGGTTGCTGAAGCCTTGCTTTGCCAAAGACAACAAGGAGCTTCGCATGATCGCCGCCGCCTCTGCCAAACCGTCATGGTCCGAGACGGCATCGGGAGGTCCGATCGTGCTCAACGATACGACACTGCGCGACGGCGAACAGGCGCCTGGCGTTGCCTTCACCACCGACGAAAAGGTGGCGATCGCGCGGGCGCTGGCGCGGGCCGGCGTTACCGAGATCGAAGCCGGGACGCCGGGGATGGGCAGTGAAGAGATCGCCGCCATCCGCGCCATCGTTGAGGCCGGTCTCCCGCTCACCATCATCGGCTGGTGCCGGATGCGTGAAGCCGATGTCGATGCGGCGATCGAGGCCAAGGTGTCGATGGTCAATGTCTCGATTCCGGCATCTGACGTGCAGATTGCCGCCAAGCTTAGCGGTGACCGCGAGCTGGCGCTAGAGCAGGTGAGGCGGGTGGTCAGTTACGCCCGCGAGCGGGGGCTTGAGGTCGCCGTCGGCGGCGAAGACTCCTCCCGCGCTGACGTCGATTTTCTCATCACGCTGATCGCCATCGCAAAAGCCGCGGGCGCACGGCGCTTTCGCATTGCCGATACGCTCAGTGTGCTTGATCCCGACTCCACCTATGCGCTGATCGCGCGTTTGCGCGCGACCACCGATCTCGAGCTCGAATTTCACGGCCATGACGATCTCGGGCTCGCAACCGCCAATACGCTCGCCGCCATCAAGGGGGGCGCGAGCCACGCCTCGGTGACCGTCATAGGGCTCGGCGAGCGAGCGGGCAATGCGCCGCTGGAAGAAGTCGCCGTCGCGCTCAAACAGCTCTACGGGCGCGCCACCGGCATCGTGCTGCCGGAGCTCGAGAACGTCGCCGCGGTAGTGGCAGCCGCGGCTGCACGTGCAATTCCTCTGAACAAGGCCATCGTCAGGGAGCATGTGTTCACCCATGAATCCGGCATTCATGTGCATGGCTTATTGCAGGATCAACGCACCTATCAGTGGCTCGACCCCCATTTGCTTGGTCGGTTCAATCATATTGTGATCGGCAAGCATTCCGGGCTGTCCGCGATCACGACGCTCCTTGACGAGTTGCAGCTCGCCGCCAGCTCCGAGGAGACAAAACAGATCCTCTCGCGGGTGCGAAAACATGCCACCGAGCACAAGCGGCCGGTGGCGCGCGAGACGGTGGTGGCGATCTGGCGCGACATCCGCGAGCGCTCGTTGACAAATTGCGCGTGAGGCGGGCCATGGTCCGGCACCATTACGGCCGATCACTTCGAAACCGTGGGCGCGCCGCGGAAATCCTCGCTGCTCGCACTGATGCGCCAACGCATAGTCTACGTAGGCAATATAGAGCGCCGCGTGCGCGAAGCAGCGTCGCAAGAAGTGACCAGCCTGTGCTGCGTCCCGACCACCGGCCGGAGGGCCTAACCCAAAGGAAAGTTTCGATGAGCAACAAACAGAGGGCAGCCAGCATCCTGGATCGGCTCAACAAGGCCTCGTCGGCTGAAGATTTTTTTGCGCTGCTTGGCGTCGACTACGACCCCAAGATCGTCAATGTCGCGCGCCTGCATATCTTAAGGCGCATGGGGCAATATCTCGCCAAGGAACAATTCGAAGGTAGCGCAGAGGCGGAGGTCACGGCGCGGTGCAAGGCGGTGCTGGAGCAGGCTTATGCCGATTTCGTGGCGTCCTCGCCGATCGATCAGCGGGTGTTCAAGGTCTTGAAGGATGCGGTCGCCGAGCCCAAGAAACCGGCGGCCTTCGTGCCGTTGAGCTCGCTGAAATAGCCTCATGTATCAGTTCAGATCTGCCTGCATGTCGGTGCGGTGTGTTGTGCCATTCGCCTTCCTCCAGATCAACTCTCTACAGCAACGCGCGAAGCCACGCTGTCGCCTTCCCGACGTATGGGCGGATTGTATTGTCTGCGATGCTAACTGACCCCTCATCAATTTTTCTCAAGTCATTGATCGGAGCTCTGATTTTCGATCGCGTGCAACTGGTACGACACTTGCTGTTCTCCGGCCAAGTCCGTCATTGGCGCCGGCGTACACAGAATTGTTGCCGTCCGAGATGAGATTTGGAGAAAGACCAATCATGTTACCGTTACTGCTCGCCGCTTGCGCCGGCGTCATCTTGTGGCTCACGCTCGCGTTAATGCCGTTCGAACTTATCTTTGACGCCGTTGAGGCTGGGATTGACCGGGCGTTGGCCGCTAATGGGTAACTCGCGTTTCCACGCTACCTCTGGAGAAGGCATGCACAGTATCGTTTCCATCAAGCAGGTTCCCGATTTCGCGCAGATCGGCGTCAATCCCCTTACCAACACGATCTTGCGTCAGGGTCGGCGAGTATCGTCAAACAAGACGCCTTGTTTGCGCGCGAGGCCGCGCGCTTATTGCGTGAAAAGTTCTCCAGTAAGATCACCGCGCTCACCAGGCTCGATGTGTAGCGCCGCGCCGAACGCGGCGCGTCGATGTTGCGCACAGAGCTGCCGTGCCTTGCCAACCATGCCGGAAGCGAGCCAGATTTGCCGCGGTCTCATAACCGACGCCCTGCGCGCGCCGCTGGGGCCAGTTGTGAAATGGAGCGAGCAGGAGGCCAGCGTCGAGAACATCTCGAAATGCGGCGTGCGCGGCTCGCCGATCATAGTCAAGCGTGTCTTTGCGCCTTCGCCACAAACCGAGAGGAGGCGGATGGGAGCCACGAAGCAGCCGACCGAGTTGCTGATGAAAGCCATCTTGAAGGGCCGACCCAAGCTAGAAACCGGTCTTGTGGCGCAGGCGCGCGGGTTGTGAGGGGGACAAGGCTATGAGCAACATCACCACAGCTCCTACGCCGGTCGCGGGCGGCCGCGCAGGAGCGAAAAGAGAATTGCCGGAGCACTTTAAGGCCTACAAGCATATCTGGGTCTTCGTCGAGCAGGAGCGCGGCCAGGTGCATCCAGTCTCCTGGGAACTCATGGGTGCGGGCCGCAAGCTTGCCGACAAGCTGAAGGTCGATCTCGCTGCGGTTGTTATCGGCCCGGAGGACGAGGCCGCGCGTAACGCCGCGCTCGAGTCCTTCTGCTACGGCGCCGACCTAGCCTATCTCGTGAGCGAGAATGTGCTGTCGGAGTATCGCAACGAGTCCCACACGAAGGCGCTGACCGATCTCGTCAACACCTATAAGCCAGAGATCCTGCTGTTGGGCGCAACCACGCTCGGTCGCGATCTTGCGGGCTCGGTAGCCACCACCCTACTGACGGGTCTCACCGCCGACTGCACCGAGCTCGATGTCGACGCGGATGGTTCGCTTGCGGCCACGCGTCCGACATTTGGCGGATCGCTGCTTTGCACGATCTACACTTTGAATTACCGGCCGCAGATGGCAACCGTCCGCCCGCGCGTGATGCCGATGCCAGAGCGCCTCGCGCGCGATGCCGCCCGCATTATCATCCATCCGCTCCGCCTGCTCGAAGAAGACATCGTCACCAAGGTGCTATCCTTCATGCCGGACCGTGATTCGGCCAAATCCAATCTTGCCTACGCCGACGCCGTCGTCGCCGGCGGGCTGGGGCTGGGCTCGCCGGAGAGTTTCCAGCTGGTACGACAGCTCGCCGACGTGCTCGGCGCGGAATATGGCTGTTCGCGGCCGCTGGTACAAAAGGGCTGGGTCAGCTCCGACCGGCAGATCGGCCAGACCGGCAAGACCATCCGGCCGAAGCTCTATATTGCCGCAGGTATTTCCGGCGCGATCCAGCATCGGGTCGGCGTAGAGGGCGCAGATCTGATCGTTGCCATCAATACCGACAAGAACGCACCGATCTTCGACTTCGCCCACATCGGCATCGTCAATGACGCTATGCACTTGTTACCCGCGCTGACGGCCGCTTTTCGTGCACGGCTTTCGCCGCATTCGCGCGACCGGATCGCGAGCTAGAGGAGGTTGTTATGATCGAGGAGAAGTTCGATGCAATCGTGGTCGGCGCCGGCATGTCGGGCAACGCGGCGGCGCTGGCCATGGCCAAACGCGGCATGAAGGTGCTACAGCTCGAGCGCGGTGAATATGCTGGATCGAAGAATGTCCAGGGCGCAATCCTCTACGCCGACATGCTGGAAAAACTAATCCCGGACTTCCGCGACGACGCTCCGCTCGAACGTCATCTCGTCGAGCAACGGTTCTGGATGATGGACGATCGCTCGCATGTCGGCGTGCACTACCGCTCCGAGGACTTCAACGAGGAGCGGCCGAACCGGTACACGATCATCCGTGCGCAGTTCGACAAATGGTTCTCCTCGAAAGTGCGCGAGGCCGGCGCGACCGTGCTGTGCGAGACCACGGTCACTGAGCTGGTACGGGACGCCAATGGGAAAGTCATCGGTGTTCGTACAGATCGTCGCGACGGCGAAATCCACGCAGATGTCGTGGTACTGGCCGAAGGCGTTAATGGCCTGCTCGGTACGCGTGCGCGCCTGCGCGAGCGGCCCAAGCCCGACAAGGTGGCACTCGCGGTTAAGGAAATGCACTTCTTGCCGCGTGAGACCATCGAGGCCCGTTTCAATCTCAAGGGCGACGAAGGCGTCGTTGTCGAAGCGGCCGGCACCATTTCTTGCGGCATGACAGGGATGGGCTTCATCTATGCCAATAAAGAATGCATATCGATCGGCATCGGCTGTATCGTCGCCGACTTTCAGAGCACTGCAGAGACGCCATATGGGCTGCTCGATCGCTTCAAGCGTCATCCATCCGTGGCGCCCCTGATCGAGGGCTCGGAGGTCAAGGAATATTCTGCGCACCTCATCCCTGAAGGTGGCTACAAGGCAATCCCGCAGCTGTATGGCGAAGGCTGGGTCGTGGTCGGCGATGCGGCGCAGCTCAACAACGCCATTCATCGCGAGGGCTCTAACCTCGCGATGACCTCGGGCCGCATTGCGG
>NZ_JCAMOT010000105.1:0-5999 GCF_059512425.1 Bradyrhizobium sp. Leo78 | reverse complement strand
ACCGCACGAAATTACTTCGCTGTCGTCGCTATCGCCGCAACTCTGCTCTGGCTAAGATAACTGTCCACGCGACCTAGTGCTCCGCGCCGTTCTGGGTGGTTCAGCCACGGGCCTCGGCACGCCGGCGCTCGCGCACAACCTCGCGCTCGGCGCCGCGACTCTCACGATCACGCCCGCCGCTGGATTCACGATCGAGGCTGTGCTGGCATTTTTCCTAGTCACGGTCGTACTCAGCACAGCAGTTGCCGGCCGCGCCGGCAGCCTCGCTCCGCTGGCGATCGGAATGACCTTGACCTTTAATATCCTGATGGGTGGAACGCTCACTGGCGCCCCCTTCAACCCGGCACGGGCGCTCGGCCCGATGGTCGCCACTGGCAACTTCGGTGATGTCTGGCTGTACCTAACTGCCCCCATCGTGGGCGCCATCGTCGCAGCGATCGTTCATGCGGGTCTCACCCGAATCTCCAACGAAGGAACGGCATCGGCGGCGAACAGGGCCGGACAAGCCCCCGCCGAATGACCCGCATTCCATTCGAAGCTCATGTTTCGAAGCAAGCAAAAGCGCACCACGACCAATCGGCGAGAGCCGGCGGGGGTTCGACAGGCCAAAATGAAATCATTCGATCGACTCACGGAACAGGAGATCCTTGCGCTGGCCGTCAGCAGCGAAGAAGAAGGTGGAAGAATCTACGCCGATTTCGCAGAAGGCCTGCGAGACGTACATCCTGACACGGCTGAGATCTTTTCCGACATGGCTGCCGAAGAGGAGGAGCATCGTTGCGCGCTGATCGATCTCTATTCGTCACTATTCGGCAATCACATACCTAGTGTGTACCGAAAACTTAAGCTCGAGCGTAGTGGTGGTGAAGACCGCCCAGGATAGGGAGCGATCTGATGCTTCCGGTCCGCTGAATTGGGCGGGCAGCCGGCGCGTCTTTGTCCAACGATCGGTGCGTTCGGATGTCGTTGTAGTAGCGTCCGTATGATCGCAGAATCTGAGGCAGATTCACCTCGCCCAGGACAATGATGTCCAAACACTCGCGGCGGATCGATCCGGTGAAGTTCGGCAACGCCATTCTGCCACGGCGAGGCTGGTGCAACAGGATTGTCGCGGATACCCATGCCGTGCAATCGCCGCGTAACGAGGCTGTCATAGATGCGATCGCGAATGAGGTATTTTGGGCTTCACCCCGAGGAAAGGCTTCGGTGATGTGACGTGCAACCCAATCCGCCGTCGGACTTCTTGTGATGTTGATCCAAACCAGGTCTCTGCGGTCCAGTCGGACGATGACGAAGGCATAGAGCAGGTCGAAACCGATCGTTGGAACAACGAACAGGTCCATGGCGGCAATATCCGGCGCGTGGTTACGCAGGAAGGTCGGCCATCCCCAGCTGGGCTGGTCTTCGCCGCTTGACCATGTACTTGGCAACCCTCGATTGTGCGACCTCGAACCCAAGCTTGAGCAGTTAACGTGTGCGCGGCGCACCCCACAACGGATTGTCCATGCTGATCCGCCGGATCAATCCGCGCAGCTCTGTATCGATGGACGGTCCCCCTCCTAAAGATCGCGACTTCCAATGCCAGCAGCGGCGAAAGCCCGCCCTGTGCCAACGCACGACCGTCTCGGGCCGGATGATCGTTAGGACCGACAAGATTGATGGAAACCGGCGATACAGCTGGATCAAGAACCAGCGATCCTGGTCCATCAGGCGGACGCGGGCGTACAACCGACGCCTCAAGACAATCAACTGATGTCGAAGCACCGCGTTCTCCGCTTCGAGTCGCAACTTCGACTTGAACGGCGAGCCCAGGACAGCCAGCACGAAACACGGTAGCCCGATCATTCTTCAAGCTTAGGCGATTCCGTTACCTCATCAACTCGGATAAGGTTTTTGGTACACACAACGGTAATCGCCTTAGTGAAAGACGATCCGCCAGCCTGCGTAGCGTCGCGACATTCCCGAACCGAGCCCGGCTCTCACGGCCTCAAGGCATTGCCTTTGTTTTTGGAGTGAGGGCAATCATGTTGATGCCAATCTCGCTGAATGGCTGCGCCCAAGCAGCTTCTCATCGCGAGTCGGCAATAACCCGCGCTCATAAGCAAGCTTGTACGCGTATGCGGCCGTTAGTCCGTTGCTCATCGCAAGTTCAGTTCCTTTGATTGGATCGCCCAGATAAGCATACAGGATTTGCTCACGAGTTTCTTTGGTGATCCTGTTGCGGCTATTCCATCTTCCAGTTGTCATTCGCTGCCTCCTATGCAAAGCAATACGCGACATCGGACGAGTTGGAGCTAGTTGGCGGGAACTGCTGATCGCGCTGCGCTCGCGGTCAGCCCATGCTCCCCGGCATGAAGCAGCGCACCTTCGGGTGACCACTTTGGTAGTAAGGCCAGACCATCGTACGGCCAGCGCGGTTCGGTCCATCCACGACGGCGTCGTTCGGAACATCAACCCACTCGCCTTCGATGCGCACGCGATAGTGACGATCCTTCGTTTCCCAATCGGCGTCATCAACGCGCTTCGCATCGCTGCCATCGCAGCAGGGCCCTTTGCCGCTGTGCAAGCTTTCATACCAGCTGTTCAACTCAGGGTGCTGGTAATCGTGGGCGCGAGCGTGACCGATTGTAGAAATCGGCGGCATGACAGTGAATAGAACAAGCGTTGCATGCCAAAAAGCGATTGCTCATCTTACACCCAATCCCGGAATCTCTCTATGCAGTCAGGCAATTCATCCATCCGCATCATCATGCGAAGCTTTCTCGGCTCGCCGCTGGTAGTCGTCGGCCAGGGTCCTAAGCTGATTTGCAATCGCTCGGTCGGTCATGGTTTGCGCAGCGCGGAGCAAAGTCTGTGCTGTTTGCAAGTATTCTCTGCCGCGTTGTGAGATCTGGAACGTCATAGAGCCCTCGGTTTCTCTGGCGCTTGCTCTATAGCGATATTGAGCCAGGACAACCAATTGCGGTCACTTGCCCGGCGAGCCCTGAAGCGATCGAGGCACTTCTTGGAGCAAACGTGGGTTCGCCACGAGTAGTACCGGACGAGACCGAACTTGCCATCACAAACCGCGCATCGCGCGGCTCTGCCAGATCTGGAACTTTCGGAGCAGTTGGGCATTGTGGTCTCCTCTTGGTATTCTCGTCGTTCGTCGATCATCCTTTTTCACCGGCGCACTTCACGAGCCTGTGCGCTTTTCCAACGCGTGCATCCTATGACGACCACTATCACCGGCTCAATTGAACTAGGTAATCGTTCAGCATGTAAAGGGGTAACGGAACGATACGAAGGTTTATGGCTCGCCGTTAAAGCCGACGATCTCCGCAACAAAGTCATGGGTGATTTGGGGCCGAACATATCTGTTGCCGCCTCTTTCGTCTGGCGGTGCCTTAGTAGTTCGACCGTGACTCCGTTTCCACATCCCGCTCATTGAGCCGAACAGGCGAATCTCTCGCATCCGGCTAGCAGACAAGGCGTCACGCCTTCACCCGCGACGGGTCGTGTCCAAGCACAGTCAAAGCGTACGAGCCAGAAGTACCCGCAGAGGCGCGAGAGTGGATAAGTCCCGCGCTTACGTCGCCTGACCTTGTGCTTGGAGCACACCCGCCGGCGCAACCGCACAGCGGTGTAGTTGTCGATCGCTCGGTGCGCCTTTTTGACAGTGTCTACGTTGACGTAGTTTGCCCAGACACGTCGTAAACGTGGAGCTTTCGCCCGATGCGAATATTCGAGCAAACGTACCGGCGGTATGGAACGACACAGCGGCTTCTTGACCTGCCACTGAATTTTCATCCAGCCGCGGTTAGAGTCTCGGGTTTTTGTACGCCAAGTGGCGCGGGTGGAGCAACGGACGATCGGCGGAGCTGGTCGGGGTTGCGTAGCCGATCGTCCGTTGCGGTGAGGTGGGCGGCATAGGCCGCGGGGGTCAGGTATTTCAGCGACGAGTGAGGCCGCCGGATATTGTAGTCGGCGACCTAGTTGGCGATCTTGGCGCGGGCATCATCCAGATCGAAGAACAGGATCTCGTTGAGCAGTTCATCGCGCATCCGGCCGTTAAAACTCTCGATGAAGCCGTTCTGCATCGGCTTTCCCGGCGCGATAAAGTGCCAATCGATGACTGTGTCCTTGCTCCAGGCGAGCATGGCGTTGCAGGTGAACTCGGTGCCATGATCGGACACGATCATTTCTGGCTTGCCGCGTCGCTCGACGATTGCCGTGAGTTCGCGGGCAACGCGCCGTCCTGAGATCGAGGTATCCGGAATGGCGCCCAGGCATTCCTTGGTGACGTCGTCGACGATGTTGAGGATCCGGAAGCGCCGTCCGTTGGCAAACTGATCATGAACGAAGTCCAGCGACCAGCGCGCGTTGGGCTTGGCCTCGACCAGGATCGGAGCACGGGTCCCCACAGCCTTGCGGCGGGCCCGCCGCTTGCGGACGGCGAGCCCTTCCTCGCGATAAAGCCGGTAGATCCGGTTGATGCCCGATGGCTCGCCCTCCCGCCGCAGCAGGACGAACAGCCGGCGGTAACCGAAACGCCGCCGCTCGTTGGCAAGATCGCGCAACCGGCCACGCAGAACCGTGTCCGGAGGGCGGCGGGAGCGGTAGCGGATCATCTTCCGATCCGCGCCCACGATCGAACAGGCCCGCCGTTCCGACAGGCTCATGACGGCCTGCAGATGCGCGACCGCAGCGCGCTTGGCGGCGGGCCCTACCATTTTTTTGAAAGCAACTCGCGAAGGGCGGCCGCATCGAGCATCTGCTCGGCCAGGAGCTTCTTCAGCTTCGCGTTCTCCTCCTCCAGCGCCTTCAGCCGCTTGGCCTCAGAGACGTCCATGCCGCCGAATTTAGCCTTCCAATTGTAGATTGTCGCCTCGGAGATTCCATGCTTGCGAGCCAGGTCGGCCGTCTTCGCCCCAGCCTCATGCTCCTTCAACACCGCGATAATCTGCTCTTCCGTGAACCTTGCTCGCTTCATTCGTCCGTCCTTCTTCCGGCCGGACTCTAACTCCTTCTGGAGGAAATACGCAGCGGCAGGTCAGCGAGAGGCGTTTCGGAACGAGATGTATTGATCGTCAGTGCGTCGTGTCGGTTTAGCAATCGAGATGTGGTCGGCCTGAATCGGGTCTAGTCCTCGTGTGCACAAGTTAGAGGCGCTCGCTTGATCAACGACTTTGATTCCGTAGGTATCAAAAGTCTCATACGCGCAGTACGTCGGAATACCAAAGTTGGCGGCGAACCAGTCAAGCTGAAGATTTGCAAGATAGTCCGCCGATTGCATCAACCGCATGTCTCGGAACTGGGGATTACGGCTGATGATCGACGCCAGGTTGGCTAGCTCACTTCCGGTTGTTGGAGTGGAAAGAAAGAAGAGAAAGCGGGTCTTAGCGGCAATACTACGATACTTGAGTAGGTACTGACGGGTAACCAACCCACCCATACTGTGCGCTATAAAAATAAGCTCGCGATGATCAATGACCCCGTCATCGATCAATCGCAATCTAAGGTTCTCCGCTAACTCATTTATGCTCAACCCCGTCTTCAGCGTGGTCCGGTAATCGTGCACATAGATACTGGCGCCATTAAACGCGCTATCTTCAGCGACAAGCTTCGGCCAGGAGACGTTACCTGTAGCCCACGAGGCTGCGCCATCCCCTAGGACTCCGTGTACGAAAACAATAACGGGAGAGTTGGAACCCAGATTGCGCACGTATCTTTGATTTTGGGCGATCGCGACGTTAGCCGTCGCCAAAAGCCAAGATATCGCAAGTACGGCCCATACCCTTCTAAGCATCGAAGCCTCCGCAGGTCCGCTAACGATGAATAGGGCGTTACGAAAACCGCGTCGTGAGCGAGTTGTGGCTCCGCCCACCGGGCCGGCCGCCTGAGCTTCTTCGGCGATCAGGCCCATCTCGCCGAGGCGCAATTCTTCGCGGCTTATCTCGCACCGCTGCGCAAGGCCGAATGGGTTGTCTACGCCAAGCGGCCGTTCGGTGGGCCAGAGG
>NZ_JCAMOT010000104.1:0-6185 GCF_059512425.1 Bradyrhizobium sp. Leo78 | reverse complement strand
CAAGGCTTCCTCCTAAAAGAAAGCCTTGAATCACGTTCCGTCTGATTTGAGAATCCCAAGAGTCCACACAGCCTAGGGCCCTGGTGCTGCCCCCAAGTCTGACGGGGCTCGCCATGATCAGCCGCTCACCTCGTTGTCAGCCGCATCATTACCCGCTTCACAAGCGTTGGTGGAGGGCAGTGTGGGAGAGGTCCGGTTCTACCCGTCACAGCGTACGCGCGGGAGACTTCAAGCTTCTTCAGCTCAGGGCGAATGGGTTGCCCCCCGCTCCCCGGATTCGAAAATTCGAATGCCGGCGGGAGCGTTGCAGGTATCGTCAGGCTAAGCCGCGCGCCGTCCCGCGCCGCCGCGGGGCGTCGTCACCGGCTCCGAACTGGTCTGGCCCGGTGCGTCCAGAACGGCTACGTGATGGCTATAGACCATCTCCCAGCCCTTCCAGCCGGTGAACAGCAGGATGCCAACGACGATGATTGAGAGGAGCACGCCCCACGGCTTGATCGCGGCCTCAGGACCCTGACCGTAGCGGAGGAAGAAGTTGATGATGGCAATGACGACCGCGCTGAGATTGCCGATCATATGATACCAGGCATCGTTCAGGGCGCGGATTCGAGGCTCGCTGAAGAAGTCGGTAAAGCCGGCCAGAGCGGCGAGGAGAGCCATCACAATGCCCGCGCCAATCAGCCAGATCGAGGCTCTCGCCCAAAAGCGATCACCCGTCCCGATGAACACCAGATCGGTGACGAACGCTCCAACCAGGAAGGCGATGGGAAATGGAATCAGCATCGGATGCAGCGGATGGGTGCCGAGTTTTGCGGTGCTCACAGGATTAATGCTCATACGGGCCTCACTCTCAAAGTGATCTGCCGGAACAATCTCCGATGATCCCACTGGTTCCTGATAGGCTTCGGGTGCGGTGCAGTAATTTGACTCTCTTGCAAACGCGTAAAGCATCCGGAAGTGTCCGCGGTGTGAGGCGATGAAGAAATCCCTCAGCGGCTTATTGGATAAGGCGAGTTCGAACCGAGCTCGCAACGATCAAGAAATTGATCTCCGCCGACGCCGCTGATCGAGCGCCCTCTCAAAGCAGCCATCGATGGCGCCATAATTACTATCCACGTTGAACCTGAAGATAAGGCCAAGCATTCTAGGTCCTGGTCCTCTGACCGTACCTGCTGGACGACCTCGACCTGCACTTCTGTCCGCTATCGCGGACGGTGTCCGATTCGCGGGCCAGCCAACAATCCGGCGCAAAGGCAGGACCATTAGTCGCTCCGCCCGGGCTCGCTTCTGCGATATGGAAGCGGACGTTCCGCAGGGTTGCCCGGATTATTCCAGGCCCCATGCGCGAAAATTTTTGTAAAAGCCGGTTGCAGCCGTAGTGATCCCAAGTACGCTAGGTGAAATTAAGTAGCGACCGGGGATGGAATGGCTCACGTGGGAATGGTTACGCGCTCCTGCGCGCGATTGACAGGTGTCGCCCTCGGATGTCTGGGTCTGCATACGCCCACCGAGGCGCAGCAGCCAACAATCGTCAGAACGGACATGCAGATCGATGCGCTTGATCCGGGGCTCAAGCTCTTTCTGCGCGAGAAGCTGCCGGACCCCCCAACGGACCGACAGGACAATGTGGTCCTGTTTCTGCACGGAGCAACCAGTCCGTCGACCTGCGACTTCGATCTGGCCTACAAGGACTATTCCTGGGCGGATTGGCTGGTGAACCGGGGCTACGTTGTCTACATGGGCGACTATCGCAATTATGGCGGTTCCACCCGAGAGCCGGCCATGGAGGAGCCAGCTGCCAAGAGCCAGCCGATGACGCGCTCCTTCCTCGCGGTAAGGGACGTGGAGGCGATGGTAAACGCGATCAAGGCGAGACGGGGCATCAAGCAGGTGACCCTGATCGGTTGGTCCTGGGGCGCTATGATGGCCGGCTACTACGCTTCGCTTCACCCCGAACAGGTGCGTAAGCTCGTCCTGTATGCGCCACTGTACAATTTCAACAATCACACGAACCTTGGACCGGGCAGCGCGCTACAGAACAAGCGCAAACCATACGAGTTCAATTTCTCGATGGGCGCTTACCGTCTGGCTTCGGAAGCCGCCAATACCGCGCGCTGGAACGGCGAAATCCCCGTAGAGAACAAGGACCAGTATCGCGACCCGGTTTTGCCTGCCGAGTTCTGGAACGCATGCCTTGCGACGGACCCAACCAGCAACTTGCGATCGCCCGCCAGCTTACGCGCTCCCAATGGCGTGCTTGAAGACTCGTTTTATCAGGCGACCGGACGGCCCCTCTGGAATGCCGCGAATATCTATTCGCCTACGCTCGTGATCGGAGGCGACTACGACACCTGGTCCTATCTAGAGGATCGCGAAGGCCTGATGCGCGACCTCATCCATGCTCCGGCGAAGAAAAACGTGGTCATTCCAGATGCGACCCACTTCGTTCTCTTCGAGAACAAGCGGTTTGTTTTCTTCGAAGAGGTTCTGAAATTCTTGCGCGAGTAGCGGCCTCATGCAGATCAACCATCGCACTTTGGAGAGAAGAACATGATTCGGCCGTCCCTTTGCGCCCGCGCCGCTGCGTTCTCGCTATCGGTCGCAGCTTTTTCGCACGCTTCGGCGCAGTCGTCTCCCTCGTACGAGCCGCTCCAGGTACCTGCGAAGTCGGTGCCCGTTCCGAGCACCGTAAGTCCGCAGCTCGCCAAGATCATCGGCGCGCCTCTCCGCAACGGCTGGGACGTGTTGCCAAAAAGCGGAGAGGAATGGGTGCCGATCGTGCAGGCCACGGCTGCGGCCACCCTGAAGAACGTTCCTGGGCTGCGGGAGCGTCTCCACGTCAGCGTGGAGAAGACAACGATCGATGGGGTGCGGGCGTACATCCTCACTCCGGACAGCATCCCGCCGCAGAACCAGAACCGCATCCTGCTTCATATGCACGGGGGTTGTTATGTCCTCAATCCCGGCGAGGCTGCGCTGCCGGAAGCGCTATTCATGTCGGGATTTGGCGGGTTCAAGGTCATTTCGGTCGACTATCGGATGCCGCCGGAAGCGTATTTTCCGGCGGCACTCGACGACGGTATGACCGTCTATCGAGCGCTGCTCAAGACGATCGATCCCAAGAAGATCGCGGTTTTCGGCAGCTCCGCTGGCGGCGCTCTTACGCTGGAGATGATGCTCAAAGCCAGGCAGGAGGGCTTGCCCATGCCGGGCGCGATCGCGCCGGGCACCCCAATGTCCGATGTGACGAAGGTTGGAGACAGCTTCGTGACCAACGCCAAGCTCGACAACGTGCTCGTCTCACCCGACGGCTTCTGCGATGCAGGTACGCTGGTTTACGCCAAAGGCCACGATCTGAAGGACCCGCTGCTCTCACCGGTATACGGCGAGATGGAAGGCCTTCCCCCCACAATCCTCACCAGCGGAACGCGCGATCTCCTCCTCAGCAATACCGTGCGTGTCCATCGCAAGCTGCGGCAAAATCACGTTGAGGCGCAGCTGCAGGTCTTCGAAGGCCAATCACACGCGCAATATTATCGGGATGACACTGCGCCGGAATCGAAAGAGGCCTTCGAGGAGATCGCGTTGTTCTTCGACAGACATCTTACCAAGTAGTGCCCCGCTTTCCGACTGCGAGCAGAAACATGTGGAAGTTCGTCACCATTCTTGCCTCCTTGATCCTTTCTGGGGCTCAGGCGCTGGCGCACACGGCGCAGCAACCAGCGCACCAGAGCTTTGCCGAAGGCGACCTTCAGCTCGAAAATGGCGAGGTGATCAAGGATTTCGCCATCTCCTACGTCACGCATGGCACGCTCAATGCGGACAAATCGAACGCCGTCCTCATGGTGACGGCGATCTCCGGCAATCACCACAGGATTGACTTCCTGATCGGGCCAGGCAAGGCGCTTGATACGGACCGGTATTTCATAATCTGCACGGATGCGATCGGAAATGGGCTGACCACCTCGCCCAGCAATTCGAAGACGCAAGCGCGGATGCAATTCCCGAAGTTCACGATCCGCGATATGGTGGAATCACAGTATCGGCTCATCAAACAGAGGTTCGGGATCGAGCATCTGGTCGCCGTGGTCGGACCTTCGATGGGCGGCATGCAGACGCTGCAGTGGGGCGTCAGTCATCCGGACGCCATGGATGCTCTGGTTGCGATGGTGCCCTTGACCAGAACGCCGACCTGGACGGTCGCAGTGCTTGAAGCCTCTCGCAAGGCGATCACCGAGGACCCCGCCTGGAAGGACGGCAACTACGAGACACCGCCGGAGAAAGGGGTTCGCTTGTGGCGCGACATCCTCAACCTGCTCGCGGCCCGAACCCCGGACATGTACCAGGCCCAGTTCAAGAGCGGCATGGATGTGCTGCCGTGGATGGACCAGCAGGAAAGTGCGGCGATAAAGGCGTTCGATGCCAACGACTGGATCTACCAGACATGGGCCTACGAGCGCCACGACGTCGGAACAACGGCTGGCTTCGGCGGAGATACCGCAAAGGCACTCGGCTCGATTAAGGCGAGAACTCTCATTCTCACGGGCACGAAGGATCTGCTCAATCCCGAGTTCGAGCCGATCGAGATGGGCAAGAACATCCCGCAGGTCAAAATGGTAACGATCAGTCCGGGTACCGTCACCGGGCACGCTTCGGCAGGAGGGGGCGCGGCGTCTGACGTCGAATTCCTCAACCGCTATATCGGCACATTCCTGCGCGGCGTGAACAACGCGAACTGAGCTTCGGCCGCTCGCTGGAACGGTTCGATCTCTATCCGAGCCGGCTTCTCGGCGACAGCGGCTCGGCCGAGATGCTCGGCTGGTTGGTCCCACGAGCATGGGATTTAGCCGCACGTCATACTGTTCGACAAGTCGGCCGGGGACGGATGGCACTTTCTCGCGCCACGACTTCACCCATGACCGCGCAAGTGACGTCTACCGGTGTCCCGACGGCAAGGTCCTCAGCACGACCGGAGCGCTGGTGAACGATGGCTCCGCTTTACACCGCCAGCAAGCGCGATTGCGATCCGTGCGCCCTCAAGTCCCGATGCTGCCCCAAGCAGGCGTCGCGGAAAATACCGCGCTCGATCTACGAGGCGTTCGCGACATGGCGCGCCAGTTCGCAAGCTCGTGGGAGGGCCGCACTTCGCGTCGGCTCCGCAAGAACGAAATCAGCCAAAACCAGACCTGTCGGAGTGCCCGACCTTCATCATCTCTTGTTGGCGGCGAGCGGGCGCGACCGAGAAGCATCAAGAGGAGCACGGAGGGCGATCGCCCAGAGGGGGACTTGCGCACGGCGATGCCAATGAGTTTGGAATCGCTTCTGCCCAGATATGCAGACCATTCAGAGCCCGCGCGGATTTCGCATTCGGGCCATCACTGGACCCCTTCATCGCAGCAATTGTCCTCTTCAATCACGTTGCCGGGCGCCTGACGAGCAGTGCCGGAACGAGATCAGGCGTTGCCGACGGTTATTTTCCCCGCGCGTGCTGGTCGAACACGCTCAGCACGGCAAGTGTCATGGCCTCAACACCGGTTTCAATGGTCGGCTTCGGCACCGGCGCGAATAAGGGCGAGTTGGTTGCCCCGGCCATTGCAGGCCGTCGCCCTCGCGGGCCGCGGCGACACGCTCCGGCTCATAGACGCCGGAAGAACATCGAGGGCGCGCCAGCCCGCATCTCGGCAGCCAATTTAGCCGCGGTCTTCTCTTAAACCGGACGTAACAGCGGACATCGCTCTTCGTAACCCGCTGCCCCTATGCCGCCACGGCAAAAAACCGGAAACCGGCTGCCGCGAGGTTGTCGGGAGATACCTGAACCGGCTCGCTAACCGTCTCTGACTCTGCCAATAGAAGGCAGGTCGGACAGTTGAACAGATGCAGATTGGTTGCGGGAACAAATCTAACAAGCTCCGATCGACACCACTGCATCTCGCTGCCGCAGGTTGGGCAGGTTGGCGCTTCACGGTCTTCCAGCGAGTGCTTCAGTCTGTCCATCACAACCCTCCCCAGGTCGAGTGATGAAAGCCCCAAGCCCCAACGGGCAAAGCCTTGAGTCGCAGGTTTGAGGCGTCATCTGCTACCCTGTTCACGACTTTTTCCAGGCGTCTTCTAGGCTGTGTGGACTCTTGGGATTCTCAAATCAGACGGAACGTGATTCAAGGCTTTCTTTTAGGAGGAAGCCTTGG
>NZ_JCAMOT010000103.1:0-6209 GCF_059512425.1 Bradyrhizobium sp. Leo78 | reverse complement strand
GCCGAGAAGCTCAGTCACAAAAAAAGACGCTGATTGCTGCCGAGCAGGACCGTCCCGATGTTGCCCGTCGGCGGACGTGACTAGTGCCGGCTCGATGAAGCGGGGGTAGGCAGCCTTGACGCCGATCGGCACCGGTTTCTTACGCTGAAACGCCACGCCAAGGAATCCCCGACGCTATGAGCTGATCAATTGGCACAAAAGAAATCGTTCCGCCTCTGCAACCTGTCGCACCCATCCGAATTTTCTTGTACGCTAGGCTGTGGAATGTCTGCCGCCATAGCCTGGAAATCGCGCCTCCGCTTAACCCAGTTAGGTGGACGGCTGCTCGTAGCGGGTCATGCTATTTTTTCCGAGGGAGACGGAGATGGCTTTTCCGATCGAGGCTGATCCTAAAAAGGACTCTCAAGTTGTGATTATCGTGGTTGATCGGCTGGAACAGGAGAGGGCTCAGCTGCTTGCTCTTCGAAAAAAGGTATCTGACGCGGCACACACATGCCAGTCCCTGGGCGCCGGCCGAACGCTGGGTGGAGTTCCGTCCCACTCAAACCAAGGAAGTGAGCCATGAAGGACCTCACAGGAAAGTGGCGCCGACTCCGCGCTGATGCAAAGCACTTTGCCATCTTGAGTGTGTCGGCGACAGATCCAAGTCAACGCGAGCTATTCAAGCGTTTAGGTGATGAGCTTGCTATCGAGGCGCTTGAGCTGGAGCAGCTCGTGAAAAGGAAATTGAATAGCAAGGGCGATTGGCTCACGTGAGGACTTGGGCGGCAGTCAGCCCACCTAGGTGACGCTCTCATGCATCTAAGGCCGGCCTGCGCAGTCGGCTTGGCCCGTCCAGTCGATCTTTCGGGCTTGTGAATATCTGGGCTTGTGAAAAATCTTGGCGGCTCGGACGAGCACGCGGCGCTGGCAAGCCCCAACCCGCGTGTTCTCTTCCAGAGGGATGACTATCAAACGTCCGTCGGCTTACGGCGGCGCCTTACCAGCCACTACACGCCGTAGCCGATGGCAAGGATAAGGCCTGCGCCGTCGATTAGCCCCGGGGCTCCGTTGGTGTGCCCGTGTCCGTGTGCCCGGTTTTGACGACCGGGCTGTTGGAGCTCTGGCGAGGTCGCCAGCATTGCGCACAAAATGCCAGCAGCCCTAAGGCTAGATCACGAACACTCGGCGCCGCGGTAGGAAACGGCGTCCTTGAAAAAGCCCAGTCACGCCCGATGGCTGCCGACGATTTGAACTACTCCTCGGGACTCCATAGGTCCGCTTCCATTTCTGCAACGATGTCTTGCAAGAGACGGATTGCGAGCGGGTCGGTGACCTCGCGTTCCATCATGCGGTAGCGCATCACCCGCTCTTCCAGTTCCCGCTGTTGCTCGCCGTCGGTCATTGCGCACTCCTTGCGTGAGCAAGACGCGCGAGGAGACTAATGGTTGCCGAGAACTTGAAAAATTCTCGGCAGAATTTGGGCGGTTCACAGTCCATTCAGGCCAGAGCCCGTACTCATCTCCGCGGGAAGCGTCAACGAGGAGGTGGAACATGTCGAACGCTCGCGAGGGCTTCGATGCGATCGATATCGTTGTCGATTGGATCGACGCCTGTAAGCAGGGTCGGTTGGATGATTTGCTCGATCTCTATGATGAGACGGCTACGGTCGAGTGCTGCGAGGGTGGGCGCTTTCAAGGCCGAGCCGCGATGAAATGGTACTGGGGTCAAAGGCTCGCGGCATCCGCAGCCGATGCTTTCGGGATCGACGCATTGATGCCGGAGGGGGACGGCGTCTCGCTCGACTATCGCGGATATGACGGCAAGCGCGTGCGGACGCGCTTCTGGTTTACCGATGCGGGAAAAATCCGGCTCACGGCCTGCGTGCCGATCAGAGAGGCTGTCTAGTGCGTTGCTATCGGGCCGACCTGTTAGAATGGCCGTCCAGGACGGTATTCGGCTTTCACGGCTGCGCCATGGCAGAGGGCGCTCTGACGGAGGCGCACGGGCTCTAACGGGGCTCTACATCCAGGCACTCCAAATGGAAAGCGGCCCCTGCCTCGGAGAGAGGAGCAAGGGCCGCTTTCTCCTACAGGCGTCCCAACAGACGCAGAGGGCGAACGGCCGCCCGGCCCGATCGTTCCAAGTTAGGAGTTGCTGTGGAGCGAATGGCCTTGTCACGCGCCATGAGCGTGCTGGGAAAAGCGCGGACATTTGGATCGTGAGAGGCAAGTATACTCGCAAAGCGGCAGCGACTCTGCTCCGCTTTGCAAAATCGACTTCCGCCCCCAACCTGGCGGCCGCATTGGTGGAGAAGGCCGCTGACCTCAACGAGCGGGTCGAGGACTTGGCTCTTTCCAGCAAGGACGAGAGCGGCGCTGCTGCGCGCGAGCAGAAGCAGTAGCCGTGGCGGCTGGACGGGAAGCCAAGCGCCCGTAGTTCTCCGACCGTGTACAAGGTTCCTATACTGTGGTTTCCTTGCTCGCCGGCATGGACTTGGGCGGTGAGAATTGGCCATTTATCGACTGTTGCTAAACTCCGGGGTGAAGCCGGAGGAGATCAGCCGCATCACAGCGGCTTACGAGCGCGCATTGCATACCCTGTGCGTCAAGGATCGCGACGACCCTCTAACGGAAATGATCGCAAAGAAGGTCATCAAGATCGCGCAATCCGGCATCAAGGACCCCGCCCAAATTTCGGCTCTGGCAATCAAAGAACTCGAAATGCGATAGGCCGGCGCCGCTCGCATCTGCCGTGTTTGGAACCGAAACCTTTCTAACCCCTGTGCATTTCATGACGGGGCTTCGCGAGATGCGAGGCAGCATGAACCCTCTCTCAGCGGGCGATGTGTTTCCTGACCGTCGCCATCATGTCGACGACGTTTCTGCTCGAGGTCGGCGTCTTCATCCTGATCGGAATGTTCTGAAAAGAGCGCGCAGGTGGACAGCGGGGGCCGGTGCAAGAAATTAGTCCTCAGGGAACTTGATGGTTGAGACCGGCCATTTCCCGTCGTGGCCTTTGATCGAAATCCGAAGGCCGTGCAACTCATCCAGCCAAACGTTCTCGACCGTACCTGCCTTTCCGTTAGTAAGGACGACGGCGATGCCGATCAGTTCGGATTGTGCCTCACCGAACTCACTCAAAATTTTTGACGCACGAAGCTTGGCCGATGACACTGCTCGCCCCTGTTCCGCCGAGCCGTCTGTGCTGCCCCATCGCAGCTTACCGGCGCGGCTTGTCCCAATGCTCGGCCGCTGGGATGATCGATGGTGACTGCTCTTCCAATGCGCGGAGCCGGTTGATTTGCGTTGGAACGTTCGCCGGTAAATCCGGCTCTGGTTTCAGCAACGCACGCAATCTCTCGCCGATCTCTCGAACAATGGCGCGGCCGTGTTTGTGGTCTATGTCAATGCGGTTGGACATCACGAAGCCTCGTGCGGGTAAGAATGCCGCCCACCACAGACCCACGCCCACGCCACCCGTACCTCCTCCCAACTTGCCGAGCACCCCTGGCAAATGGAGCCGGAGACCGCCGCTTTTGGCTATCTGCGCGAGCGCTTGTTCCGACAACAGCGGGTCTTGCGACCTTTGGCTATCCGCGACATGCGCCGTGTAGTTTTAACGGCGAGCGGCGGTCTCATGGCTTCTGAAATCGTGGCGTGAGCTTTCGTTCCGAATCTCTTGCCAGTATGGCGGGGAAAATTTCTCGGAGCGCAGGAGCCGCTGTCGCTTCGGTGCAGCGTCGCGGCCCGCGACCGATTCACCCCCCGCGATCGTCCAGGGTCTTGCCTAGTGGGTGGCGGAACAAAACCACAAGAGTTTCCTTGTCTTGTTTCGGAGGTTAAAAATGAGAACCTCTGCATTGGTTGTTTTCGCTTTGATGGTCATTTCCCTGTCGCCCGGTACAGCTATGTCTCAGGGCTTCGACATCGGTCCTGGCGGAGTGCGTGTCTACGGGCAATGTGAGGAGCTAAGACGGTCGTGTGAGAGGGGCGAAGGCGGCTGCCGGCGATATCGGGAAACCTGTCAAAGGGGCGCTCGTCGTGGCGATGTGTGTGCAGAACTGAGAGCCGCATGCCTGAATAAGGAACGCCTGGGCGAGGAAGGCATGGGCAATTGCCGAAGGTACCGCGAGACCTGCCGTTGAACTCTGGGGAAGGGCTGCACCCCGAGATCAATCGCCGATCTGCTCGTACGCGAACGGAAGCGTCCGTGAGGTAGATGGCTTCTTGTTGGTATGGCGGGCTAGGCAGCCTGGTGTGGCGTCAGCTCCAACGCGGCCCGTCGCCCGACCTCGGTCAGGCCGCTGAGCGTTCGATCGCCGCCTTCCGCGCATTCGATAATCCTGCTCGCAATGCGACGGCGAGCCTCATGATTATTGCTGCCTTGCGGCAGCGCCTGACAAGCCCTTTCGAGCGCGACTTGCATGTGGGCAAAGGTCCGGCTGTCAAACCTATCTGCAATCAACATAATCGGGACCTCCTGGGCCGGCTGAAAAGGTGGAATCCTCGCCTCCATCAAAAGCTGTTCGAGCCTTCCGTCATGTCTTCATGGTTGCCCGCCCGTTGGGCTTGAACACGGCGATGCGCCGGTCGAGCAACCAGAGTTCCAAGCCATTCTCATTCAGCAGGGACTTCGCGCGCTCTCTCGCTGTCCCATCGTCTGGACATTCCAGATCGAGCCGGTTCGCGACGTGGCCGGTCTCATCCAAGAGATAGGCGCGATAGGTCGCCATTGGTGCAATCCCCTCGAGCCAGGGAACTTAGTACATTTTCGGCGGCAACAAAGAACCAGAGTTGCGGCAATGCACCTAGCTGGTGCGGCGCGAAAGCTGGAGACCACCGAATATTTGCACGCTTGCCTCCACCGACTTTTTTGACTGCCGGTTTTCCAACGGAAGTCAGATCACGCCCACAATGATGAAAAGTCCGATTTCAACCAGTAACACCGCCCCTGTCATGGCGGAGACAAGAAACAGGTCACCCGGTGATAGGAACCGCATGTCTCACCTCACCGTTTCGAAGAAACGGCCCCTACATCAAGGGGGCAGGATGCTGGAGCCGTTTCTCCGAGATCCTTGACGCGTTCATCCGGCGCCAAGTGCTCCAATCTTAATCCAAATTTAAATAGCGTCCACATTTAATTTGTTTAATTTACGTGTTATATATTTAACCCCAGAATTAATATGGCAAATATTCAGACGATGGGGATTGACGGATTTCTCCTCCGTTCTCGGGTGACATCGGATACGGCTGGTGCACGGCGCTCGCCTCATTTTCACGGATTAGCAACCATAGGAAATGATCCGAAAATTTTAGCGAAACAATTCAGCCGCCTCCACGTCGGTTTGCCGGAGGGCATGGGATCATGACAGAGCGCCAGTTGAGAGACCGAGAAGTGGAGATCGTGCGCTATCGCCTGTTGGAGCGGGAAGTCACAGATCCGCTTGCCACGTGTCTGCTTCACGCCATTATCGAAGAACTCGAAGCTGATCTGCAAAGGGATCGGGACATCGGTCAGAGACCTTGTGAGTGTAGGCCGCGCTGATAGAGGTCAGCCGACAAGCTACCGGCAACCCCATCACAATGTTGATCTCGCGCTCCAGTATCTTGGATACGATGATCGAAATGTGCGGCCCGAAGCGATCTATCCGCCGCGCGCATCACGATCTTGAGAAGTCGTCCGGCAACGGCTGCTTGCAATGTCTCCGCCTCATCCCACGGCGCCCACATCCAGACTGTCACGCATGGCTCTTTAGGGTGTATCGGCTCAACGACCTTTCGGAGCGGTCGAAGCAAACAGCGGCCTAGGCCTCAAGTGCAAGCACCAAGCCAACCCGCTAGTTTTACTTGAGACCGCTCAGTTTCCGCATGTAGTAGCCTTGCCTCTGAACCGCCCGCCAAATCTCTTCGCTGACACTGGCGACGCGTTTCCTACGCCTGCGCCACCTGCCTGATGCACCGCCAGGAGGGATTGGAAATCCCCTGCGAACGACGAGCAAATCGCGCCTGCCGTTTAGATAGACATCGAACATCGCGGTTCTCCCCAGCCAACGCCAGCATATCGCCGCAGATCAGAAAGGAGCGTTGCGCGAATACAACAGCAATGCAGTTTTTTCCGCTGCTACCACTTGCCGGGTCGCCGACCCAAGGATGATGGATTGCGAATGCGGTAGGCTAGCACCAATTGACTTGGCGACCACAGGTGAGTGACTGCAAATGTCCCTGCTT
>NZ_JCAMOT010000102.1:0-6334 GCF_059512425.1 Bradyrhizobium sp. Leo78 | reverse complement strand
GCGAGCGACGGCGGCTCCGAGGGGATGGCTTGGCCGGACCCCATGATCAATTTTGCTGAACTTGACGCACAGAACTGAATGGGCGTGGCACGGCTCTAGCCAGTTCTAACGTTGCGGGCCTATCGCCTGGAACACCAACGTGTCGCGCAGATGGGACTCCAAGTCCGAGGTCAAGCAAAGTGGCCAACAGTTCCAGAGCGCATGGACCGTACAGTCGAGCGAGCGCGTGGCAGCCCGAAGCTCGATACGCCAGAACACTCCCGAGCGCGCCAGCGATACGGCGTTGACTTGGTAAACGACTGGTTCAAGCGGTCTAAAGCGCGCGGACGACCATAGTAGCCATCCTTCCGGCACCTGTCCTAACTTGGCCCCAGGTGGCACCGACAACACCCGCACGACAATCGGCACTCGAGGAAATCCGTTTCTTAAGCCTGATTTAAGCTGATCGAGCGAAACGGCGTACGCTGTACTGAACGGGCAACCAACACCCAAGCCAAGCGCAGCGCATCGGATGAGCAGCCAAGCATTGTTGGCTAGATCTATGGAGAACTGGAATGAGTAAACTGCAACTTCTGTCGGCTGGCTTGGTTGCCGCGACCATGCTGGTAACACCCGCTTTGGCTCGCGAGCACCACGTAAAGTCACAGCACCACGGAGAGAACGCCAACGGCAGCCCTGCGCCTGGACAGCGCCACGGCGAGCATTCCTGCATCCGGGCACCACGTGTCGGCGCGTTCGCGACACAGCCGTGGGATAACGGCCCCCCTTGCGAACCCACCTTGGGTTATTGATCCGTCCGCCCCACGGGCAGATCCGATACCAGCAGCAAATCCAGATCGGATGTCGACCCGGCCAGTGGCACGAGCCCAACAACGAACCAGCAGACGTCGGGCTGCATCCTATGTTCGCAGCCCGACCTCCTCTCGTTCCATCCCGATCAGTTCGGCTCGTTTAAGCTGGTGATACTTAAGGACACCTCACATCACGAAGATCTTTTCCTGTGCGTCGCTACGGCAACCCAGTCACCTTCGATGCTCTGTATCTGAGAGTGATCTGCGAGCGCACAACGGTGCGCGCGCAATGCCATCTCAGCGCTCGATGGAATCAATCATTTCTCACCAACATCGGACACGTGATCGCAGTTCAGCGCCCCAACCTGCTTCATCAGCGAACTTCTGGACCGTAGGCTTGCCTGCCGAGTAGAACCATTTAATCGCAGGTCATCGAGATTACTATACGGCGAATTGCCGGCGCGGCGAACAACACAACCGGCACCATCACGGCCCAGGATGTCAACCAAGACCCGATCCAATTGAGGAGAAACGTGCCTTCCTTAATAAGATGACCGTTTGCTACCCCTGACGCAATTCCCGCTGTAAGGCCGGACTGGATTATGCCGAACACGAAGTGCTCGTGCTTGCGGGAGATCCGCGACACAAGATGCGTTGTCATGCTGCTGCGGACTTTGATTTTCGATTGGACTCCAGCCGTCGATCGACTAGGGCTACGACTTGCTCAAGGATCGGATGCGTCATGCCCTTCTGTCTCGCGACAAGCTGGACCAGTTTGTCGGCGCGTTCGCTGTCTGCTGCATAGAACTCACTGGTCGTCGCCGTTCGCTTGGCTGCCCAATAGGTGATCCCGATTGTGATCAGCAGTATGAGCGCGAAAATTCCCAAGGTGATGCTCATTTCACCAACTCCCCTTCCCGGGAAGCGGCGGCGGCGCGCGCTGCCAGCGGATCGAATTTGTTTCGCGCGATGGAGCCGTAAGCTATCGCAAGCGCCCATGACAGCACGTAATTGAAGGCGATCAGGACAAAGCCAAGATTGACCGAACGGACGACCTTCGTTCCAACGAAGTCCTTTGCAAAGGCGGCAAGAACAGTGAGCCCGATGTAACAAGTCATGAACACGATCGTCATGGGGACAAGATACCGGAGTTTCTCGCCTACCAAGAGCCTTATGGAGGCGTGCGCAGCCTCAAGCGACGTCCCAGTGTGGACCATGATCCTCCCCTTATGTCTTGTCGCGTCTTAGGGGCGCTCTTCCGCTCTCGCTTTCAGTGCGAGTTTACCCGGTTCAAATGACTAGACCGGGCTAAGCATCTTTACGAAATCGGCATTAAGTGGCAAAATGAATAATCGCGATGATCAATATCGCAATCTCCGATGATGGAGCGAGCTCGTGAATTTCGACCTCGATTGTCTTCGCTCGTTTGTTGTTGTCGCGGACAGCATGAGTATCTCACGGGCTGCGGACAGCGTCGGCCGCTCGCAATCGACCGTGAGTCAGCAGATAGCGAAGCTGGAAGCGCAGGTGGGCAAAGGACTGTTAGTTCGCAGAAAGGGCCGCGTAATCGAGCTGACCTCGGAAGGCGGCAAGCTGCTTCAATTCGCAAGGCGCATCCTGCAGCTCAACGATGAAGCCTATGCGTCGATGTCCGACGATCTGCTGACGGGGTTCGTGCGACTCGGAGTACCCTACGATTTCTTTGGGCGGAACTTCGCCACGTGGCTTGCGCAATTCAAGAATAGGCATCCAATGGTGGGGTTGGAGATTGAGGCCAACCAGTCCGAAAACCTGATGAAGCGCAGTGCGCGCGGCGAATTCGATTTGGCGTTCTTCAAGCAGGAGACCGGGGCCAAAAACGGAGTCGTCGCGCTGCGCGAACAACTTGTTTGGGCGAGCGGTCCAAACTATTTGCCTGACGCGTTAAGCTCCGTACCGCTTATCCTATTTCCGGAAGGCTGCGCGTACCGGCGATTCGCAGTCGCTGCGCTGAAGGAATGCGGCCGACCCTGGCATCTCAGTTTTGTCAGCCCGAGTTTCGATTGCCTCAAATCGGCTGCCGTGGAAGGCCTCGGCATCACAGTTCTTGCACGCGCTTTGGTGACGCCACCTTTGCGCGTGGTTCGTCATGCACTGAGACTACCGCATCTGCCGAGTGTAGAGCTCGTCTACTCGTACGGACGGCGCAGCAATTCGCGCGTGATCAGCGAACTCGCGAACTATTTGGCAGACAGTCTCGCCGACTCAACGCCGGCCAGCACTATCGGCTCGGCCTGAACGTTGCGGCCACGTCGGCTCTTGAGTTACGTACTTTCAAGAACACGCGGCCGACTAGGCGGACACTTAGCGTCGTTTCTAAGCGGAGTGGCCCCCGCCGGCCAGACTCCCGAGTTCCGCGCACTAGGCGTGAACAACTACCATCTTCCCCTTGGCCTCGTTGGCGTCCATCACGCGATGGGCTTCGCGGATATCTTCGAAGCGGAAGACTCGGGTAGGTTTCACGTCGAGCCGGCCCGCCGCAGCGTCCGCGGCAATCTGCTGAAGAGGCACATCCGAAAGCGGAAAGCCCTCCGTCCCGAACACGAAGCTGCCGAAAAAGGTCAGATAGACGCCACTGGGCATTTGCAGCAGCGGGTTGAAGTCGGGGATCGGATCGAGGCCCCCAAGCCAGCCGGCCAGACAGGAACGACCGCCGCGCCGAAGCATGGCGAGGGAATCGAGCATCACCGTGTTACCCACCAGGTCGAGCACGGCATCGATCTTCCTGGCCTCCGGGATGACCTTCGACAGATCGCGGCGCTCGACTTCGCAGCGCTCAGCCCCGAGCTTCCCGAGCATGGCGAAGCGATCAGGGTCGCGGCTCGTCGCGATCACGCGGGCTCGGGCGTTGACCGCCATCTTGAGCGCGCCCTGGCCAAACGAGGAGGTCGCGCCACGGACGACGAGCAATTGGCCCTTTTCGATCGCGAGATTGCGGAACAGGCAGGTCCATGCGGTCGCATAGGTCTCGGGAATCGCGGCGAGCTCGGCCCAAGGCAGGTCCGCTTCGATCAGCGCGACATTTGAGACCGGTGCGCGGGTATATTCGGCGTAACTGCCATTGATCGTGCGGCCGAGCCCGCCCATCAGCGCGGCGACTTTCGCACCGATTGGAAACTCGGCGCCGGGACAGGATTTGACGAGGCCGACGCACTCGATGCCGCTGACCGGCGCGGCCTCCGCCCACTCGCCGCGGCGCATATGCATCTCGGCGTGGTTGATGCCGAACGCCTTTATCTGGATGACGACATGCCCCGCCTTCGGCTCATCTCCGGGATTTCCTTGATCACCAGGCTGTCGAGACCACCGAATTTCTCGAGAACAATTGCGCGCATCGGACCATTCTCCGGAAGGGATTGCTCGGGCCGCCGTCGATTTCACTTCAAGCGCGCAAGAAAATCGCGCATCACGGCAGCGATCTCCTCGCAGTGGGTCTCAAGTGCAAAATGGTCGGTGTCGAAGAAGCGGACTTCCGCGCCCGGAATGTCGCGCTTGAACGCTTCCGCACCAGGCGGCAGAAAGAAAGGATCGTTCTTGCCCCAGACCGCCAGGAACGGCGGCTTGTGCTTGCGGAAGTAGTCCTGAAAGACCGGGTAAAGCGCGACATTGCTCTTGTAGTCGCCAAACAGGTCCAGCTGGACCTCGTCGGCGCCCGGGCGTGCCAGATAGAAGTTGTCGAGCGAATAGCCGTCCGGGGAAACGGAGGTCGTATCGGATACGCCGTGCGTATATTGCCAGATCGTCGTCTCGGGAGCGAGGAAAGATCGGAGCGCGTTGCGATTGGCCTGTGAGGGATCCTGCCAGTAGGCCCGGATGGGACTCCACCCCTCGCTCAACCCCTCCTCATACGCGTTGCCGTTTTGCGAAATGATCGCGGTGATGCGCTCGGGATGACGAACAGCCAGCCGAAGGCCCGTCGGGGCGCCGTAATCGAAGACGTAGACTGCGAAGCGAGCGAGCCCGATCAATTCGGTGAAACGCTCGATCACGTCGGCCAATCGGTCGAACGTGTATGAAAATTTGTCGCGAGACGGCATGTCGGATTGGCCGAAGCCGGGCAGATCCGGTGCTATGACGCGAAAGCGCTCCGACAATGCCGGGATCAGCTCGCGAAACATATGGCCGGAGGTTGGAAAGCCGTGAAGGAGCAGCAGTGCTGTCGCATCAGCCGGTCCCGCCTCCCGGTAGAACACCTTGAGTCCGTTCACATCAGCGTTCCGGTAATGAACCTTAGTCATCAACGGTTCTCCTCACGACTGATGACGTCCCGAAACCCATCAAAGATCTGACATGACTACTTTCGTGGGCCATCATGGTTTTGTTACAGCGACGCAAAGAAATTGTTTGTCGCAGCAACGGGGGGCGGAGCGGGCCAACGTAGCCGGCCGCAACACCTTGCGCGAGTTGCGCCGCGATTGAGGAGTGGATCGGGTCCTGGGGCGCTCACCGTTCGAGGTCTCTGCCACAGCGATCGCGAGCCTCCTTAAATTCCTTACGAAGGCCGCGACCGTGTAACCAAACCGGGACGATCCACGAATATAGTCTCGTCGGATTGCACCAGCGAAGTTGCGCGCAGACCGAGGGTGCCGGCGGCGACGAATTCGGATGTCACCGGTCGTTATCATCGAATTTATAGGAGAGAGCAATGGGACTGTCCTGGCAACAAGGTCCGCTCTCAACGGGAGCATTTGGTCGGTTCCTCGTGCCCGAACCGCTGCCCAAGCGATTGTTGTACGTAGAGCGTTTGCGCCGGCGCATGCGCGTGCGCTTCGGGGAAAGATGGATCGCTGACAGCGAGCATGTCCTGCTGCTCTTCGAGCCGGGTCGCTATCCTGTCGCCTATTTCCCGGAAACCGACGTTTCCCCGCACGTCCTGGAACGCACCGAGCACACTGTTGAACACGCCGATCTCGGGCCTACGTCCTGGTACAGCGTCCGGGCGGACGAGCAACACATCGCCTCGCGAGGGGCGTGGCAGCACACCAGGCTGCCCGCCCACGCGAGCGAACTGCAGGCTCGCATCGCATTTGCCTGGCGGGCCATGGATGCTTTCTACGAAGAAGACGAGCGAATCCTGGGCCATGCCGCTGACCCCTATCACCGCATCGACATTCGCCAGGCCTCGCGTAACCTCGTGGTCCGCCATGGTGACCAGATCGTCGCCGACACCAGACGGCCGCTGGTCCTCTACGAGTCCGGCTTCGCGCCGCGCTGGTACGTTCCGCGCGCCGACATCAATGAGTCCGCTCTCACTCCCGTGAAACTGCAGACCTTCTGCCCCTACAAAGGACTGTGCAGCTACTACAGTATCGGTGACGCACGCCAGGCGGCCTGGTTCTATCCTGATGCCTATCCCGAGGTGCGCCGCATCTCCAACCTGGTGTCGTTCGAACCTGATCTCGTCACGGTCCTTCTCGATGGCACCCAGCTCCATCTTGAGCCGGGTCAGACGGTGGTCCCGCATGGCCCCGATCGCAACCTCGACCTCGCCGAGGTGGTTCGCC
>NZ_JCAMOT010000101.1:0-6436 GCF_059512425.1 Bradyrhizobium sp. Leo78 | reverse complement strand
CCTCGTCGATCATGGGGATGCTCCTGCCTTGAGTGAGGTTGTCGAAACCCCTCAATCTCAAGGCAGGACGCCCTGTTACGCTATCGTCTGGGCTCCGCTGCCAGCCGTCGTTCCCTACCGCGCGAGCGGTTTAGTCCTTTGGCCCCAAGCGGCAGTCGGCGGATGTCTGCTATTCCGCCGCTGTTAAGGGAAAAGCAGACATCTGGGGCACCGGCCAAAAATGACGCGAATGACCCGAAGCCGACGTTCAACGGATGCACAGTTTCCCCTTTTGCGCTCGGTCAACTCAATCATCGCATTACATCCCGTCCACCGCAGACACTCGACGACAGGCTTCCTGAGATTGTTCATCTCAGGGGGCCAACGGCGGATATTTCTCAGGCAATAACTGGTCTTTGCCCAGAGGCTCTCGTCGTCCAGACCTATCCCGTGCCTGCTCTCGGCCTGATTTTGAACGTGTTGACTTGCGACAATGCACGTTGAATTGCCTATGACGTAGTCGTTTCACCCAGCACGAGACGCCAATCGTGCAAAGGGTTGCCAAATTGCGAGATCACGTCGCTTCAACAGCGTTTAGTGCGACCGCAGCATACTGAGGAGTTGTTGAGGAAGCGCGGCGAGTTAACTGAGAGGCGCCGAGAAGGAGGCAACATGACATCCAAAACCTCAGAGGTTGGGAAACAGTATAGCGACAGCCAAAAGCTCGCCGCGCGGGCGCGCATCAAATCGAAATACAAAATCGCGGAGGTCGGTTGGTATCCATGGGTTGCGAGGCAACTGCCGCTTCAAGCGCGAGATCGGGCCCTCGACATCGGCTGCGGTCCGGGTTGGTTCTGGGAAGCAGTGGTGAGCGTATTGCCGGAGAGACTTGATCTGACCCTTGCTGATCTCTCGCCCGGCATGGTCCAAGAAGCCATAGAGCGTTGCCAGACATTGCCATTCACGTCAGTTCAAGGCCGACAAGCCGACGCATCTGCGCTTCCCTTTGAGGAAGGCTCCTTTGATGCGGTGATTGCCATGCACATGCTCTATCATTTGCCAGCCCCAGCGAAAGGCATCGCAGAAACATATCGCATGCTGAAGCCGGGAGGCTTTCTGGCGGTGACGACCAGCGGGGCCCGCAACATGCGTAAGATGTATGAGTTGACGACCGTATTCGGCAGTTCCCCGTCCGATCCGGCTGCTGCAACCTTTGGATTCAACACAGCCGATCGACTGATGCGGTTCCAATTCGGCAACGTCACCATGTCGCAGCACCCTGCCAGGCTTCGGATCACCGAGCCCGAAGATGTCTTCCTGGCGCTCACTTCCTATCCGCCTGGGGATGGCGCCAAGGAGCCTCAACTTGCCGCATTACGCAAAGCCATCGGCAGTGCATTTCAGCTAGGCAATGGTGTTCTTGAGGTCGACAAAGAGGACGGGCCGTTCCTTAGCAGGAAAGTGGCCTGATCAACACACAGTGATGTGGCGGTGGCGATTTAGCGATGCCGGTAATCTCTATCAGCGCCTGCGAAATTATCATTGAGTGCGACGTTCCCCTCCCTTTGTCGGCATCGTTCTGCGGAACCATGCTCGGGGGACGCCGTTTAGGGATACGCGGAGGTGTAGCGCCTCGCTGCTTGCACTCGCGTCGGCCTTGTAGGAGCGCGTCATGGCCAGGATCAACAACATCGTTTTGGTTCACGGTGCCTTCGTCGACGGATCGAGTTGGGCTGGCGTCTACGCCATCCTCATTGAGCACGGTTTCACCGTCAGCGTCGTCCAGAACCCGACCATCTCGCTGGAGGGCGACGTGGCCGCGACCAATCTGATCCTCGATGAGCAGGAAGGTCCGGCGGTGCTGGTCGGTCATTCTTACGGCGGGGTGGTGATCACTGAGGCTGGCGTGCATCCCAAAGTCGCGGCCCTCGTCTACATCGCCGCCTTCGCTCCGGACAAAGGCGAGTCCGTCAACACCATCGTCGGCCGCCCGCCGTCGTTTACGCCGCCGAAGGAAGGATATCTTTTCCAAGACAAGGCGAAGATGGCGGCCGCGTTCGGTGCTGATGTGGATTCCAAGACCGCCGGCTTCTGGGCCGACAGCCAGGTGCCGTTTGGCTTGGAGGCGAACAATGCCGTGGTCACCGAGCCCGCGTGGAAGAAAAAGCCGAGTTGGTATCTCGTGGCCACGGACGACAAGATGATCTCGGCGCCGACGCAACGGCGGATGGCGAACCGCGCGGGCTCGAAAGTCGTCGAGGTCCCCGGAAGTCACGCGATCTACGTCTCCAATCCGCGCGCGGTGGGGGGGCTGATTGAGCAGGCGACGGACGCCAACTCAGGATAGTCTGCGGCTTCGATGCAAAGCGTTTTATAAAATATAGTTCAGCTCCGTCTGAGTGACGGCAACGAACTCTCGTCGTTGCTTCCCGCTCATGCCTTCATCCCAACCGAGCAAGACCGGTTGGATCCGCTCGTCGCCCTTGTCGTGCAAATCGAGGCCGCCGTGGTGCACAATTTTGTTGGATTCTTGGTACTTTTATCTAGCCGAACAAGTGGCATCTTCGGACCAGTTCGAGGAGCAGATCATGAAGATTCAAACCATTGTCACTGCTATCGTTACTGCTCTCGCGCTTGCCGGCCCGGTCGCAGCGTATGGCGCCCAAACCGAAACGGTTGCGCCTAAATTCAATCAGCCGATCCCGAATATTCCTGGAAAGTCGCTTGTCGTCGTGGAAGTCGACTACGCGCCGGGGGCCGCTTCCCCGTCGCACACGCATGCGAAGTCCGCGTTCATCTATGCCTACGTCCTCTCGGGCGAGATCGAGTCGAAGGTGAATGACGGCGAGACCCGCATCTACAAGGTCGGCGAGAGTTGGTCCGAACCGCCGAACGCAGCCCATCAGATCAGCCGCAACGCCAGCAAGAGCAAGCCGGCAAAGCTGCTCGCGGTCTTTGTCGTTGATTCCAACGACAAAGTACTGACCACCCCGGTGAAGTAAGCCAAAGCGATAGCACCTGCTGGCGTAACAGAACTGCAAGCGCTTCGCGCGGGTAACCAAGCGAGATCTACGTTTTCAGTTCTGACGGTTCATAGTTCACCTTTGCTGTAGAGATGGCTCGATGCCGCTGAGTGCGGTGTGGGGAGACGATGGAAAATCAGTCAAGAACGACCGATGCGTTGTTAGGGATCGCTCTTGGAGCGGGATGTGGCTTTTCAAGTTCGCCTCGTTCTTTTGAGGAGCTCTCGGTTGCGACCCGCGACTTTGTACGCAATTTGCGACGGGTCGTTCGATCACGGAAAGCTGAACCAAGTGTCCGAAAACGCCGAGGCGAGGTTCATAGAAATGGCCAAGCGGGCGCGTGGATTTGGTCGATATTAGAATTGAAGCAACCAGACGCGGCAGGAATCGACATGGATGATCTGGCGGTTGGCGGGCTTTTAGCTACGTGCATCGGCCTTGCTGGCGCTGCTTTTCTTTTCCCTGATGCATTCTATAATTTGGCGGTCGCCGGCGCCGGCTTATTCCAGAGATTGGAAGTAGCTGGCTTGGCGCAAACGCACCACCTCCTTCCTTTAAAATAACCGCCCCCGCTCGCCGTTCGTGCTTCCAGTTGGGAATGGACGGCCTAATCTGTCTGGGCGAGCGCCCATGCGCAGTTTGAATCTTCCTGCGTAAAGGCGAGCCAAAGATTGATCCGACATGGCCCGATCGGCTGCGAACGTGGGCTTGCCGCCCCTTCCGGACCTTCGGCTCGGTTTTGGCAATGGCCGGCCCAGCGCGGCTTTCCTTTCGGGGCAGGAGGGCGTATCCTATCGACGCTGAGTTAAAGGCTCTGCGTTGAATGTAGGCTCCCGACGAGCCGCTTTTGATCGACCGCTTGGTCGACGTCGCTCCTGAACCGATCGGTTGCATCAACCAAGGAGGAGCCAATGAACAGCAGCACCATCCACAAATGCGTCGCTGAGGCGATCGGCACCTTCTGGCTCCCCTTCGCGGGTTGCTGAATGAGGAGTTGTTCTCCCATTCGTTGAAGGGGGCATCGTCAGGTTAAAATGCGGGCTTGCTAACGGCAGTTCAGAAACCAGCGGTAATGCGGGTCACCTCGGCCCTGACCTGAAAGGCGTGAGTTCGGGCACCTGATACTGATGGAGGATGGACCATGATGGTCAACGAGATTTCCGGCGTGAAGATTCCCGACAGTCAATTGGCGCGCGAAGCAACGCAGTTCATTCGCGACACCGAGAGCGACTTTCTGTTTCAGCACTCCAGGCGCGTCTATTTCTGGGGCGCCCTGGCCGGGACGCGCAAGAAGCTGACATTCGATCCGGAGCTGCTGTACACGGCGACCATGTTCCATGATCTCGGCCTGACCTCCGGCTTCCAGGAAAGTCGGCTGCGCTTCGAGGTGGACGGCGCGAATGCGGCGCGCGACTTCCTGCGAAGCCACGGCATCTCGGAGAGCGATATCGAGAAGGTCTGGCTTGCGATCGCGCTGCACACTACGCCGGGAATCTCCGAGCACCTCCATCCCGTCGCCGCGCTTACTGCGGAGGGCGTGATGATGGATCTCGTAAGCCTTGGCTATGACGAATTCACCGACGTGCAGCGGGGGGCGGTGGTGACGGCCTATCCCCGTGCGCCGCAATTCGTGGAGGACCTTCTCCAGGCGTTTTACGACGGCCTCAAGCACCGGCCGGAAATGACCCAACAGACCGGCCTCGCCGATATCATGGCCTGCAAGGACCCCCATTTTCACCGAAGCGACTTTTGCAGCCTGATGCGGAGCTCGCGTTGGGCCGCTCAGCCGGTGTCTTAAACCTGTAAATCGAAGACGTGAAAGGATGGCGTTTCTAGCGTCGGCAGGCTGCCTATGGAGTAGCGAAGGCACTTCCGCTTATGTGAAGGGTTTCGGATGCCGGCCGCATGAGGGAGGTCGCCGCGTGCTCGGCGGCCGGCGTCCGAAAGCCTGCAAGGGAGGAAACCGCGCTTGAGGGAACGTAAGACGGTGCGGCAGACGCTATGGGGATTTGAGTGCCGCGGGTGAGCTCGTTGATTGGGATCGAACCGGTCCAACGAGTTGTGCGGCGGTGAAGCCGCTGACGAATGCGCAGCGGATGGCCTTGAACTCCACAAGTTGTCCGACGATTTGCGACGGCTGGCGGATATCTGGGCACACTCTACCGTGGCCGGTCGAGAGCCAGCGAGCGCGATGAGCAGACTTGCAGGATTGTGACGCGGTCATGAGGTGTCGACCCTGATGATGGTCGTCGGAGCTGTCGGCGGATTCCGCGGAGTTGCACCGCGCGCGAAGACCTCGATGATGATCATGCGACCGCCGCAGCAAGGACAAGCCGGTTTGCTGTCATCGACAACGGGACCGTTGGGTTCGCTCTTGGCTTTTGGAACGGCGAGCAGTTCACGCGCGCGGGCGATGTTGTCGGCGCAGGCGCTCTTGGCGAACAGGCCGTAGTGGCGGATGCGGTGCAGGCCCTTGGGCAGCAGGTGGATGAGGAAGCGGCGGATGAACTCGTCTGTGGCAAGCGTCATCTGCTTGTATCGATCGCGGCCCGCGACGCGGTAGTCCTTCCACCTGAAGGTAACACCCTGCTTGTCGAAGGCGATCAAGCGGCTGTTGGCGATGGCGAGGCGGTGGGTGTAGCGCGACAGATAGGCCAGCACTGCCTCAGGCCCGCCGAACGGCCGCTTTGCGTAGACGACCCACTCGGCCTTGCGCAGCGGGGCCAGAAAAGCGGCGAAGGATTGCGCATCGGCCAGATGGATGTCGTCACCGAAGAAGCTCAGGCGGCCGGCCCGGTGGGCGGCGACGAGCTTCTCCAGGAACAATCGCCGGAACAGGCGGGAGAGCACGCGCACGGGCAGGAAGAACCCGGGCCGGCAGGACACCCAGCGCTGCCCGTCGGGC
Source organism: Bradyrhizobium sp. Leo78 (assembly GCF_059512425.1). Classification (NCBI taxonomy): domain Bacteria; kingdom Pseudomonadati; phylum Pseudomonadota; class Alphaproteobacteria; order Hyphomicrobiales; family Nitrobacteraceae; genus Bradyrhizobium; species Bradyrhizobium sp. Leo78. Next base: position 529 of record NZ_JCAMOT010000101.1, on the reverse strand, counting down.
GAGAGACCGCCGCCCGGCACGATCATGTGGACATGCGGGTGGTGGGTGAGCGCCGAGCCCCAGGTGTGCAGCACGGAGGTGATGCCAATCCTGGCCCCCAGATGCTTCGGATCGGCGGCGATCGTCAGCATGGTCTCGGCCGAGACCTTGAACAGCAGGTCGTAGAGGACGGCCTTGTTCTGGTAGGCGATGTCGGCGAGGGCCGCAGGCAGCGTGAACACGACATGATAGTACGGCACCGGCAACAACTCGGCCTCGCGGTCGGCAAGCCATTCCTTCGCGGCGGCGCCTTGGCACTTCGGACAGTGCCGGTTGCGGCAGGAGTTGTAGGCGATGGTCGTGTAGGCACAGTCCTCACAGCGCGCGACATGGCCGCCGAGGGCTGCCGTGCGGCAGCGCTCGATCGCCGACATCACCTTCATCTGGTCGAGGCTGACATGGCCGGCGCGGGCTTGACGCCATGCCGGGCCATGGTTGCGGAAGATGTCCGCAACCTCCAAGGCTGGGCGCGACACGCGTGCGTCAGCCG
>NZ_JCAMOT010000100.1:0-6831 GCF_059512425.1 Bradyrhizobium sp. Leo78 | reverse complement strand
GCAGAGAAAATCCCGTATCCCGCTGTCGTGCAGGCAAACTTAACGTCCACGGCTGTGGGCGGTTACTCTCGATGCTCCGTCCAGCTTCGCTCCCCGCACTGGCATTAGTAGATGCGTATGGTCAGCCCTCGCGTCGAGTCTAGCATCTGATGTGTAAGCTCTGGTTGAGCCCCGCATCTACAACAGCTTTCGTCATGGTTCCTGGATGCGTGGAGGCTGGGAGATCTGGGGCGTGTCGCCCATATCCGCCGCTCTGTTCATCCTTCTTCGCTCGTGATGCTGATCCGGTACAACAAGCGATCGCCAGCCTCGACATCGAGGCTCCAACTCTCCCCGGGCTGTAGCCATGTTTCGATGTCTCGGGTCAGCAACAGAGCTTCCTTCCAAGCAGCGCGATCGTCTCGAAGCTCGGTTCCGACTTCATCCCGAAACGGGAACTTTCCGTTGATGTGAAAGAAGAAACGGGGCATTGACCGCAAACCACGACTTTCCGTCCGCAAACGCGACCTTCCGCAGACCGTTCCTAAACGGCTGGGCTAGGAACGTTAAACCGGCCGGGTGAATTGAAGTTGAGTGGGGCCAATCGGAGCCCGGGGGCGAGCGCGGACCAGTGTCATGGCTGAGCACGGAGATATTTGCCGCACGCGAGCTGAGCACTGCCGGCAACAAGCCGCGAAGACGGTCTCTTCGATAGACAAGCAGCAACTGCTGCGGCTTTCCGAAGAATGGCTGAGGCTCGCACAGCGCCCCTCATTCAGGGACGAGTTGGCTGCCGACGGCAGTGAGGCTATCGGCCCCGCTCTCAGGCATCCAACGGTTCACTGAGCGTTCGCAGTCAGATGAGAAGGAAAGAACCATGAAAACGATCTATTTCGCTTCGGTTTGTGGCGCCACTTTTTTGACAGTCACCAGCTTCGCAAACGCACAAGGAACGGGCGTTAGTGCAAACCGCGATCAGGGCGTCACGCCCAAGCAATGCTGGGATGTCAGCAGCAACATCATTCGCGAAAAGAACCCGAGCTCCGCTGGTGCATCATCTTCGGAAAAGGCACCTGAAACGACTGTGGGCTCAAGCACGCCGGGCCCAACTGGGTCTGGCGCTTCGGGCTCAACCGGCTCCACTGGAAATGCGTCGGCACGTCCGGCGGGAATGCCGGATTGCTGACACGCCAAAAGAGCTTTGCTCGTATAGATCACAGTGGCGGCTTGTTTCGTTGAGCGCGAACTTCACCGCCAATTGGTCCGATGACGATGAGCGGAGATCGGAATGATCCTAGTCGGGAGACCGTTATGTCGTGACTTACGCGAACAACTCGTTGCCAGCAGGCGTGATTTTCGCATACGGGGCGCACCTCATGGCCCCGCTTCTCGAACAAGCCAAAAATGAACAATTTTGCCGACTTATTTCCGGCGGAGGTGACCATGAGCCAGAGCACCGATCGCCAAGAGTTACAGCGCCAGCTCGAGCAAGCGAAGCGGCTGGCTTCCGAGATAACCGACCAAACGACCTATCAGCGGCTCAAGGCGTTCGTCGAGGATCTGAGAGAGAGCCTGCAACGGCGCTTAGCTGCGCGCCGGTCCAAGCAAGCAATCAGGGCTCGTGCCCACGAACTCTGGGAACAGCACGGGCGGCCTACGGGGCGGGATCTAGAGTTCTGGTTACAGGCAGAGCGGGAACTTAGCGAGGATGAAAACGAGTGAGCGCATATTCCGAAGTGGACGCACCTAGCCAAGCGAGAGTTCTGGCCGCCGTTTCTTAGGAGCGCGTGCTATTGTGTCGGCACACAGGAGGGAGACGCGATGTCGACGTCAAAGAAGCCGCTGAAGCCCGACGATTTTCCCGTGAGTGCCGAAGGCAAAACGATCAAGAAGCAGGACGGCACGCCGATCGCGACGACGGAAGATTCACCTATCGCTGATGATGTGGCCGAGCGCCTCAATGAGGACGAAGCCCGCCGCGAAGAAGATAAGTGGGCCTGATCTTCCGTCGTCGATGGACGACGGGCGGCCGCGTGCGATCAGTCATCGATCAGCGTGCCGATCAACTCGAGGAGCGCTCGGTGTTCTGGCCCATTAGCTCCGTCTCGAAGAAATTTACCTATGGCCGTGTCGGACACCTGTCCTCCAGAGCTTAGATTCGGCTGATGCCTTACGACGGGCATTTTGGAAGTCGGATCCCGCGCCAGGAACCAGGTGTCCCCGTTGCTGCTTTCGTACAAGATTCGTTCCGTCATGGAGATGTAAGCGGACCCACGACGTTCCGTTCCTCTCTGGGGTCGGCATAAGCAAACTTTATGCGGCGAGCCTATCTTCCTTGTCGGGGCCGCGCATGACGATCTTGAGCGTGGCATCCGGCAGCGGCCGCTGCAGCGCCTTGGCCTCATCCCATGGCGCGCGCAGCCAGACGTCGCGCTCCTCGTCCGTCGTGAGGATGACCGGCATGGCCTTGTCATGGATCGGTTTGACGACAGCGTTCGCCTCGGTCCTCATTCAGCGCGAACCAGACTACGTCCTTTTTCTTCGTGGCCGGATTTGGCTCCGGCGCATATTCAGCGAAGCTGTTGAAGGGGACCAGGCTACGGTTCTCCGGCTTGAGCCAGCCGCGCCAGTGCGGAGATTTGGTGTTGCCGATGTTCGTCACGGGCGGACCAGGTTTGCTCGGCGGAGGCGGCATGCCCCAGCCCATCAGCGCCAGCTCACGGCGGTCGCCGGCGTTGCGCACCACGGGTGCCGGATAATCCGGAAAGACGCCGGGCATCGGCGGCAGGTTGCCGACGTAGTGGTTTACGACCCGGAACAGCGCGCGGATTGCTTCCTGGTTGGTGGTTATCGAATAGAGATTGCAGATCAGATGTCCTTAGCGTTCGCCCGGCCACCATGTCGATGGCGGATCCTGCGCGCTGATCTTGTTCGGCCGCAACGCGACCAGGTGGCTGCGCTTGTAGGGATAGCCGCGTTCGTCTGAGCACAGCTTGCAGCGCATGTAGCGCTCGAGCTCGTGAATGGGTGTCGACTTGCGCCGGCGGATGATGTCGAGGGCGACCGTCTGACGGGTACTGCAGCCAGGCACTTCACCTCGAGATAGCTGCAGCCGGCATTGAGCGCGTCGCCGAGCGCAGGCGAGGGCTGCGCCGGTCCGTGAAAGGCCAGCATGCGCATGTTCCAGGCTTGGCATGCGAGCCGATCTGCGTCCTTGCGCGCCTTGGCCGCCTGCTCGGCAGCGGAGCGCACGGATGCGCCGTAGATGCTCTCGCGTGCTTGGTGCCCATGACATGAAAAATGCGCTGTGGGGTTCGCTGCGGCAAGCCGCTAGGGCTCGCGGCTGGCAGCATCACAAGCAACTAACGAGGTGTGCTCCGGCGATGGCCGTGAACGAAGTCCGAACGGGGGTTTGCCAACTCGGAGGCTGGAATTGTCGACCGTCAGCGCCGCGAACGGACCGAGAATAAGCTAAGTTGTTGATGATGTTTCGATTTGTGGTGAGCGCGGAGGGACTCGAACCCTCGACCCCATGATTAAAAGTTAGGGGTGTGCACACAAGCCAACTCGCTACAAACGTTCGCGTTTTCCCAAAATCACCAAAAAGCACAACGATCTCAGTATTTTCTCGGCTTTCCCTGCGTTGCCGTGCTTTTCCTTGCGTTTTCCCCCTAGTGTGTGCATAGAGTGTGCAGAGAGAACCCGTAACGAATCTGTGTGCACGCGAGGGGGCGCTATGCAGGTCAAGATTACCAAGACGGCAGTCGACCGGATGACGGCGGGGCAAATCCTCGCCGATAAAGAGGTGAAGGGCTTTGTAGCGCGCAGGCTCGATAGCGGCGCCGTGACGTTCGGGTATCGGTACCGGGACAAGATGACCGGCAAGCAGCGCTGGCTCGGTCTGGGGCTGCACGGGAACATCACTGCGGAGAGGGCTCGTGACCTCGCCAAGAAAGCCGCCGGCGAAGTCGCCAACAAGCAGGATCCAGTCGGGGAGCTGGAGGAGGCACGCGCCGAAGCCAAGCGGGAGAAACTGGCCGAAACCAACACTGTGGACGCTGTTCTGGACATCTTCGTGAAGCGCCACGCCAGCAAGCTGCGGAGCGCGGACCAGATCAAGCATGCCTTCGATACCTACGTGCGGCCGGAACTCGGCAGCAAGTCGGTCTATAACGTCAAGCGCAGCGAAATAGTCGCCATGCTCGACAAGGTCGAGGACCAAGCCGGCCCAGTGATGGCTGACCGGGTGCTGGCGCATCTCCGCAAATGTTTCAACTGGTGGGCTGCGCGCGACGACGAATTTAAATCACCTATCGTCAGAGGCATGTCTCGGACGAAACCGAAAGAGCGCGCCCGCAAGCGCATCCTGGCGGACGACGAGATCCGCGACATTTGGAGGGCGCTTGATAGGGCTGACGTCCCAGCCCCTTATCCGCGCTTCGTGAAATCGCTTCTGCTCTGCGCCACGCGCCGCAACGAGTCGGCCCGTATGAACTCGACCGAATTCGAGGGTGACAACTGGACCATCCCCGGCGAGCGCTACAAGACTAAACTGGATCACGTCATCCCGCTGACCGACCAGGCCAAGGCCCTGATCGGCGAGAAGCCGGAAGGTTTGAAGGGCAATTCGTGGTTCATCTTCAGCACCACCGGCGGCAAGAAGGGCTTCTCCGGTTTCTCGAAGGCTAAGGCCGCGCTGGATGCCAAGATTGCCGAGATCAGGAAAGCCGAAGGCCGCGAAGCAATGCCGCCTTGGGTACTCCACGACCTGCGCCGGACCGCGCGCAGCCTCATGAGCCGGGCAAAGGTGCCTACCGACCACGCGGAGCGCTGCCTCGGGCACGTAATCGGTGGCGTGCGCGAAACGTACGATCGATATGAGTACCTTGAAGAGAAGCGCGCCGCATTCGAGACCCTGGCTGGGTTGATTGACCTGATCCTAAAGCCGCCGGGCCAGACGATTGCGGCGGCGCTTGAGGTCGGTCAAATGGCCGATTCACTTTGAGGAGAGTCGGCTAGCAAATTGTGGCGTGCGATGACCGCCGATTAGTGCACATCCTGCGCAAATACAAAAAATAAAATGATGGGATCCAGCTAGCAGATTTGCCGGTTGCTGGCCTATCTACCTCCATCACCGCGATAGTTGCGGAAACAAATGGAGGATTGGGAATGCACCTGAAAGTCAAAGAAGCGGCCGAGCGCATTCGGCTATCGAAATCAACCCTCGATAAACTGCGCGTCTACGGTGGCGGCCCCACCTATTTCAAGCTGGGACGAACGGTAGTTTACGCAACCGACGACCTGGACGCCTGGATGGCGGCGCGTCGGCGGGAGTCTACAGCTGTTGCAGCCAACGACAATTCAAAGAGCGGCACCCAAGCCGCCTGAAGCACGATCCGCCAACCGACCCCCGCAATTTTTTCTTCCCGCCCTTTACCGCTGAAAGCGACGCGACCTATCTGATTGCGTCGTTTCGAAATTGCCCGCTCCACTTCCACCTCTGGAGGAGACCATGCCTTATCAAATGTTGTCCGCTAGCCAGTTGACTGGCATGGCGCACTCAAGACCGAAGGTTCCAGACGGTTGGATTGACGACGGAGCCAGAGCGATTGCGCGGCGCCATGAGCGGGAGACCGACGCAATGCTAGCGCAGTTCGGCGAGGCGGGAGAGAGTGTCTACAATCTTGCTAGCTACAGGGTCGCGCGCATTGAGGGATGGTTCTAGGTGAGCATTAAAGCGAAGGCGCACGCGGGCGAGCAGACGGGCGGCGCAGCCAATGACAACGACCCCATCAGCGCGGCCGAAAAGTTCAAGAAGGACTTCACGTTCACTCGCTATAGCGAGCTCGGTCAAACAACGAAGGCTAAGAAGTTCGTAATCGAGGGCGTCATGGCTGCTGGCGAGTCATCGTATACTGTGGCCAAACCAGACAGCGGGAAGTCCGTCATTACGCTGGACGTGGACTTCCATGTCGCGGCAGGACTGGATTGGCACGGCTACAAGGTGACGAAAGGACTCGCGGTCAACTTCGCGTTTGAGCGGTACGACCTGCAGCTACGTCGCGGCATGGCGTTGCGCCAACATTATTCCGATGTCGAGCCGGACATCCCGCTTGTGATTGTTGGCGGCAAGTTCGATTTGCACGGCAGCCTGCTTTCCGCCAAGCGCATGGTCGAGCTGATTAACTACTTACAGGACGATTACAAGACCGAGTTGCGAAGCGGGACCTTAGATACCCTGACGAAGTCGTTTGGCCGCGGGAAGCAGAACGTCGCCGAGGATATGAAGGCATACTTCGATAGCGTTGCGCTTCTGCTCGAAAAGTTCCCTACCGCCCACTTCACTATCGTTCACCACGAAGGGCACGACACCGGCCGCGCGAAGGGCGCCATCGACTTGGACGGACTGGTTGATGTCAGCCGCAGGGTGGTTCGCAAGGGTGAACTCTTCCGGCTTGAGTGCGATGGCGCCAACGACGGCGGCGCTTCTGGAACATTGCTGACCTATGGCATGAAATCCGTCGAAGTGAAGGACGCCGACGGTAACGCGTTTACTGCTCCTATTGTGTTCAAGTCGGCTGATACGGAGAAGTTCGCGGCTGCGGCCAGTGGTAAGGTTCTGGAGACCGTGAAGGCCAAGACCAAGGCCGAGTTAATGGACATCCTGACCGAGCTATCAGCGGGCGGGCGTCCAGTCGGTGGCGGCATATGGCAGTCCAAATACCATGAGCGATATCCCGACCTGAATGAGAACACGGTCGATTCGCGCTTTAAGCGTAAGCATCCGGTGAGAGCCGCGCAGGGGTCACTCAGGCTGCTTGATTGACTTGCTTATTTCGGTCGCGCCAATTC
>NZ_JCAMOT010000099.1:0-7170 GCF_059512425.1 Bradyrhizobium sp. Leo78 | reverse complement strand
GGTTTACCGATGCCGGAAAAATCCGGCTCACGGCCTGCGTGCCGATCATAGAGGCTGTCTAGTGCGTCGCTATCGGGCGGGCCTGTCAGAATGGCCATCCAGGACGGTATTCGGCTTTCACGGCTGCGCCATGGCAGCGGGCGCTCTGACGGAGGGGCCGTAACGGGGCTCTACATCCAGGCACTCCAAATGGAAAGCGGCCCCTGCCTCGGAGAGAGGAGCAAGGGCCGCTTTCTGCTACAGGCGTCCCAACAGACGCAGAGGGCGAACGGCCGCCCGGCCCGATCGTTCCAAGTTAGGAGTTGCTGTGGAACGAATGGCCTTGTCACGCGTCATGAGCGTGCTGTGAAAAGCGCGGACATTGGATCGTGAGAGGCAAGTATACTCGCAAAGCGGCAGCGACGCTGCTCCGCTTTGCAAAATCGACTTCCGACCTCAACCTGGCGGCCGCATTGGTGGAGAAGGCCGCCAACCTCAACGAGCGGGTCGAGGACTTGTCTCTTTCCAGCAAGGACGAGAGCGGCACTGCTGCGCGCGAACAGAAGCAGTAGCCATAGCGGCCGGGTGAGGAAAGACTACGGCCGGGGCAGCCAAGCGCCCGTAGTTCTCCGACCGTGTACAGGGTTCCTGTACTATGGTTTCCTTGCTCACCGGCATGGGCTTGGGCGGTGAGACTTGGCCATTTATCGACTATTGCAAAACTCGGGGGTGAAGCCGGAGGAGATCGGCCGCATCGCAGCGGCTTACGAGCGCGCATTGCATACCCTGTGCGTCAAGGATCGCGACGACCCTCTAACGGAAATGATCGCAAAAAAGATCATCAAGATCGCGCAATCAGGTGTCGAAGACCCCTCGAAAATTTCGGCTCTGGCCATCAAAGAACTCGAAATGCGATAGGCCAGCGCCGCTCGCATCTCCCGTGTTTGGAACCGAAACCTTTCTAACCCATGTGCATTTCGCGGGGGCTTCGCGAGATGCGAGGCAGCATGAACCCTCTCTGAGAGGGCGACGTGTTCCTGACCGTCGCCATCATGTCGACGACGTTTCTGATCGAGGTCGGCGTCTTCATCCTGATCGGAATGTTATGAAAAGACGCGCGCTGTGGCCGCGGGGCCGGATGCAAGGAACTAGTCCTCCGGGAACTGATGGTTGAGACCGGCCATTTGCCATCATGCCCTTTGATCGAAATCCGAAGCCCGTGCAACTCATCCAGCCACACGTTCTCGATCGTACCGGCCTTTCCGTTGGTAAGGACGACGGCAATGCCGATCAGTTCGGCTTGTGCCTCACCGAACTTCATTCAAAATTTTTGACGCACGAAGCTTAGCCGATGACACTGCGCGTCCCTGTTTCGCCGAGCCGTCTGTGCTGCCCCATCGCCGCTTACCGGCGCGGCTTGCCCCAATGCCCAGCCGCTGGAATGATAGATGGTGACTGCTCTTCCAATGCGCGGAGCCTGTTGATTTGCGTTCTAACGCTCGCTGGCAATTCCGGCTCTGGTTTTAGCGACGCCCGCAATCTCTCGCCGATCTCTCGAACAATAGCGAGGCTGTGTTTGTGGTCTATGTCAATGCGGTTGCGCATAGCGAAGCTCGCAGCAGAAACGGCACCGCTGGCAATTCTGAAATGGAGACCGCCGCCTTTGGCTATCTGCGCAAGCGCTTGTTCTGAAACAGCGGGTCTTTGTGACCTTTGGCTATCCGCGACATGCGCCGTGTAGTTTTAACGGCGAGCGGCGGTCGCGTGGCTTCTAAAATCGCGGCGGGAGCTTTCGTTCCTAATCTCCGATCGCGACGCCTTCGGAGGAACGAGGAACCTATTCGAGTGCGGAACCGAAAAGCATTTGGGCAAGCCTTACTTGGCGGGCAATCCGCCCCATGCGAACTCTCCAAGGGCGAAACACCCGTGGCGACGCCGCGCTGGTGGACGCGAGGAGCAACAGCGCAACGCATGGGCGGATTTTTGTGCATCCCTAGATAAAATGCACCAGGCGAACCACGACGCGTGCGCAGCCGTTCGATGCTGAGGGCGAGATGCCGTCGTCCGGAAGACTGAAGTGCGCGGCCGAATTGCGCGCGGCGTTGTGGCGGCATAAGCAAATCCATCATCGTGATGGATTTGAAAGGCCGCATAACCAAATCGCCAATTTGGCGGATGCGGCATTGGGGAACTGTAGGAACCAAAAACCCTGCTCAACGTTCGCATCCGGGGCCAGATGGGTCTTGTCCGATGAACGAAGCGACATTCTTCATTATGGGCGTAGCGGGTTTGGGCATATGGGCCGCTATCGTGGCGCTGTCTGAGATCATCGCGGCACGGGAACGAAGGCGGCTACGGCAGTGAGCCCGTGATCAAGGACGCACCGAGATAACCCTGTAAGCTTTCACGCGCTTGCAGCGCGGCGCTAGCACCGGCGGGTGGCGACCGTTGAGCGCTCGCAGGAAGCCGATGCGCGCAAACATCGTTGGTCCGCTATTTGTTTGCCCCTCGACTAGGCCGCAGCCTTGTCTTCCTTGTCGACGCCGCGCAGCACGATCTTGAGCAAGTTATCGCGCCGGCCCGTTCTGTCAATATAATACATGACTTGCCCCCTAAGCCGATTCAACCCCAGCGGGCGAACAAAAGCAATGGCCTTACAGACCGCCGGCCGATGTTGACGACAGAGGTGATTGGCCTCTCTCGAGCTTTCTAGGGCATTCGATTTGCACGGCAAGTCAGCGCTCGTGTTTAGTATCTTCGAGAGCCCGTCTAAGCGCCTCGCTGAACCTCTCTAGGCTCCTTCTGATGTCGTCAGGCATTCTGATTTCGTTGGGGGCACTCGTGGTCGTCGGTTCAGGGGGGGCTTCTTCGGCAGTCTTAGCTTTTTCCAATCGGTAGTATGAAAACACCGCGTAAACGGCGAGTGTGAGAAAAACCACAGCGGGTGCCGAGATGGCGATACTTTCGAGAGTGCTCATGGCTCATAGCTCAACAAAAATAGCCTGCCTATTGCATGACAGCACAGACCGAAGCCGAACGCTGAAACTACCAGCACGTAAAGTGTGGTAACGCTTAAGGTTGACTGTTCGGTCCTGAAAACCAGCGCAGCAATCGGAGCGAGCACCCCGGCGGAGATAACAGCAGTGCCGACATCGCTACAAAATGTAGCTATCAACTTTCTTTGCTCGTTGCGGGACTGCTTGCTCATCCAGCAATGCCTTTGTTGTAATGGATGACTTCCGACCAGTTCGGCCGGGGATCAACCCCCATCCCACGGAGCCGCAACAACTGCACTTCAGGTGGGCGCAGATATCGTACCAGTCCCAATCCGGAAGTCTATCGAGCGGCACCTTGGCATGGTGCCAGCAGCGGGGACGGGGATCGCGATCGGGCGGGCCGACGCAGTAAACCAGGATCGTCTTGAAACCAGCGGCTCGAGCGTCAGACGGACTGCCGTCAGACCAGTAGCGGAGACGGGGATTGGGTTTGCGGCGCCAAGGCATGGCCTATGAAAGCGCCGCAAAATCCGCCTTGCAAATTATCAATCCGGAACGCGATCAAGCTACAGGGCGTCGTGGGGTGTGGAGAACCTAGTCACTCCACAGTCCTCGGCTGATGGTCTCGACTAGCTGTGTCTCGCCTTCCTGGAAAGCCGGCATGTCCAGGGAGAGCAGGCCGGACTTGTTGTGCTCCATGCAGTAGCTGCCGCGCACGAACTGATTGATGCTCCATTGATTTTGACGCGGCCGGCTACCCAAAAAATGCCAGCACCAAGGATGATAGCAAGACGCTGCCGGACGTCTTGTGAAATGGCCCACACAGTAGCAGCCCGGCCCAGGGGACAAATCCGGACCGAGCTGCCTTTTGGCACTACACACGTGGATCCTGTGTGCGACCGTTCAACGTTGCTACAAATGGACTGTTCCGCGTGGCCTCGCCAGCCGTGCCGAAGGGGCAAGAAGAACTCGTTCCTCGGGCGGAGAATACGAGGCCCAGAGCCGGAGAAAGACAGCTCGGCCGGGGCGTTGATGGCCTGAACTGCAAGGGGCAGGGTGCAGGTTGGTTTTTCTTGCCGCGGCCCATCCGGCCACCATAGAATACCTCCATTGTTCAAAAACGGAGTGCCGGCGTGGCGACAGGTATTGTGAAGTGGTTCAATGCAACCAAAGGTTACGGATTTATTCAACCTGACAAGGGCGGCAAGGATGTCTTCGTCCACATCTCGGCCGTAGAAAAAGCGGGGCTGAGCGGTCTCAATGAGGGGACCAAGGTGAGCTACGAAGAAATGACCAACAGGGGCAAGACGTCCGCCGAAAATCTAAGAGTCGGATGAATTCAAATCCGCCGGCCTCGCGCTGGCGAAATTATGTCGAACATATAACCCGGCCTCAGTGCCGGGTTTTTCTTTGGGGCGGGCGGGAGCAGGCTTTAATGCCTGAAAACGTGGGGGAACGGCGTCCCGCTCCTTAAGCTGCATGGTGTTGTAATGCTATACTCTGTCCCCGGAGAGTGTGCACGCGCTCTCATTTACGTGTCCGGGACTCGCGCCGCGCCGCCAGGGCCTGCTCGGCCAGCGCCTCAAGCGCGTCGATCGCCTGCGCCAGTTCATCCTCGGCGACCGCGCGTCTCGTCGACGCTGAGATCGGCGGCATCACGGCCGCCTTGACCGGGCGGACTGATCGCTACCCCCGATTGGCCGGGTGCGTCTTAGCTAAAAGCGCGGCGATAGCGGAACGCTCAGTGTCGGCTACCAAGCGGCCGGTTTCAGTCTTGCCTATGAACGCGATCAGCGTGGAAGGCCTACCAGCGCCAAAAAACTTCACCGCGTCCTGCTGATTGTCGAAGTCGACAGTGAAGTAGATGAGGTCTTTGAACTCGGGCTGTGCCGTCAATTCGCTCAGGATCGGTTTCTGCTTCTGGCAGTCCGGACACCAGGACGCATGGATCGCAACTAAGATCGGCCTGCCTGCCTCCTGCGCCGCCGCGAAGGAGTCAGCATCGAACGGTCGGGTCTCGACGGCGAAAGCCAGGGCCCGCGAAGGCTGTGCTTGCGGCAACCACTGCAAAAACGAGGGAACGACGTGAGAGCATGGCTCGGCTCCTTCGATTGTGGTTATAACGAGTTTGCGCACTATGAACTCGGCGCGCCAGGGCCCCCGCCGGATCGGCTGGACGAGCAGAATCAACCGACTCCCGCAAAGCGAACATGTTCCTGAAGAAAAGGCCGGTTGGGGGGAGGTGGCCGTCGCGCCTTGGCGCGAGCGCCGCGAGGCCTCGATCGCGCGAGCTGGCGGGCGTAGCGCACGGCCTCGGCCGGGTTCGGGGAGCCTGGCTCATGGGCGGGGCTCCTGGCGGGTTTCGGCGGGCGGTGGGTTGGCCTTTAGCCAGGCGGCACGGGCGACCGGCTCGATCTGAGCATGTGTTTTTTCGAGAATCGATGCCAGTTCATCCGGGTCAGGCACAGTTTGCGAGGCGCTCTTGGCGTACCGGAAGTGGAGACCGGCATGATAGGGATCGAGCCAGTCCACCATCATTTCTAGCTCGCTGCCGGCTGCCACAAAGCCGAGTTGCTTGGCGCGGGCGAGTGCTTTCGACAGCTCGTGGCCGAGGCCTCGCCGGCCGAACAACTCCGATTGGTCGCCGCCGCTCGGGAGGATGAACGATTTCAGCAGGAGTTCGATGGCGTGGCAGAATAGATGGTAGCGAGGGGAAAAGTGGTTGTCCTGCTCCAGCAACCTCGCGGCTTCCACGTAAGACAAGGCGTCGAAAGCAAATCGGATTGCCAGCTCCTCGTTGCTAAAATTCTGCGGAATCGGCCGTTTCATAGGTCTGTCGAGTCGCGGCCTCACTTTAGTCCGTAGTATTTCAGCGCCGCCTCTTTGAGCAAATCGGTCGCTACTGCGGAGCCGATCTTCCAAGCCCCGGACGCCGCCTTCGGTGCGTTCTTTTTGATCCACGCGAGCGCCCTAGGGCCAAGGGGCTTCTCCGCATTCTCCGGTTCCTCCGACGAAACGATATCGGTGATTTCCTTGGCTGCGTCGTCCGGCAATCCCGCCTTTGCAAGCTCACTCACCATCGAAACAGTGTCGCCGGCCGTGATCGCAAGGGTCACTTGAGCGCCAGCAGTTGCCGTCACATGCGTGACGTTCCCGTAGACGGTTTGATTGAAAATCTGCGTGACGGTTGCCGCGCTCTCTGGCGTCTTGCTGCTGATCCCTTTCTCCAACGTAACTTCAACAGCGTCAGGCACACGCTTTTCAAGCTCGATAGTCAGTTCGAGTATCCGAGCCCGAACGGCCTGCACGATCTCTCGTGGGGCGACTGGCGACATTTCGGCAGTGACTGAATTGCAGGCAAAGTCCTCGTAAACTTTGCCCTGCAGCAAGAGGATCAGGTTCGAAGCGTTGATTCCCAGGGTCTTTCCGCTGGCGGCCCACTCCTGAACACTGGCGATGCTTTCCCTGACCTTATGTTGGGTCCAGTCCTTGCCTGCATGTTTCTCAGGTATGACGGGATTGGTGCGTTATTGATGCCAGAACCAAAAGCACCGGACCAACTGCCGCTGTACGACAGCCCTGCCACTCGATATTTGGGAACGTCCGCATCGCGCGGATATCCTTCCGCTTCGAATTTCACCCAATCCTCTAGCGGTTCACTTCCAAGTCGCGACGCCAAGAACCGCAATTTCAATAAGATCGTGCCCAGGTCCGGATTATCCTGAAGGATCGCCGCCTGGATTTCGTGAAGTATGCTCATAGAAGCCCCCTAGCCAGGGCTACATTATGTTCTACTCACACGCAACGGTCTAAGACTATTGGCTTACATAGCGCGCAAGTTGCTGCCTGGTGTGGGACTGATTCGCAATTCGCCGGCAAATGCATGTCTTGCCATGGCCAAAGCATTCGAGTTTGGGATCCCGACGACCGCCAAGGCGGTGCCGGCGGGGCCGCAATGGATTCATGAATCAAGTTCGATGGGTTTCGCCTGCGCGTGGTGCGCGAGCTTGATCGCGTGCGGCTGTTGACGCGCAACGGCGCAGATTGGACCGATCGCTATCCCTGGATCGTCGAGGCCGCGCGCCGCCTGAACCGCAGCGCTTTATCCTCGACGGCGAGGCGGAGGCGCTGCGGCCGTTGGGGCGTCCGCGCAAGAGCGATGCGGTTGCACCGAGCGTGAGGGCGCGGGCGCGTG
>NZ_JCAMOT010000098.1:0-7436 GCF_059512425.1 Bradyrhizobium sp. Leo78 | reverse complement strand
CGTTGCTACGCGCTACGAAAAAACCGCACGAAATTACTTCGCTGTCGTCGCTATCGCCGCAACTCTGCTCTGGCTAACATAACTGTCCACGCGACCTAGACGAAAACTGGGTGTGGACTGCTCGTCCAGCTGTTGCCGCATTGCAGTTCAGCCGTTGCGCTCCGCTCGCGGCTTGAGTACCTCAGCCGCCTAGCTGGGACCAACACATATGCGCTCGGAAGCCGTCAAACTTGCGGTAGGCAGTCTTCTTGTCGGCCTGATCGTGCTCGGCCTGAAGTACGTGGCTTATTGGCTCACGGGTTCGGTCGCGCTCTACTCGGATGCCCTGGAAAGCATCGTCAATGTCGTCACGGCGGCCGTTGCACTTGTAGCAGTGCGAATCGCCTCCAAACCTGCAGATGCAAACCATCCATTCGGTCATCACAAAGTCGAGTACTTCAGCGCGGTGATCGAGGGGGTGATGATCGTGGTCGCGGCGCTGCTGATCGTCCGCGAGGCGCATGACAGCTTCCTTCATCCGCGGCAGCTTTCGGCACCGATCGAGGGCCTCGTTGTAAACGGAACGGCGAGCGTTCTGAATGCCGTTTGGTGTTGGGTGCTCATCACCCGCGGAAAGCGGTTGCGATCGCCAGCTCTTCTTGCGGACGGCCGACATCTGCTTACAGATGTCATATCGTCGGGTGGCGTTGTGGTCGGGCTCTCCCTCGCCGTGGCTCTGAACCTGCCAATCCTCGATCCTGCCTTGGCCGTATTGGTGGCAGTGAACATTTTGTGGTCGGGATGGCAGGTTCTCAAAGAATCAACAGGAGGGCTGATGGATGAAGCAGTCCCAGGGGCGACACTCGCACGGATTCGACAGATCATCGGCGAACATGCCGAGGGAGCATTAGAAGCTCACGACGTTCGAACACGGCACGCCGGCAGGATGACTTTTATCGAGTTCCACCTCGTCGTTCCCGGTGAGATGTCAGTCAACCAGGCCCACGACATCTGCGATCGGATTGAAACGGCACTCCGCGGAGACGATGAGCATAGCTGGATCACCATTCACGTTGAGCCGGAAAGCAAAGCAAAGCACTCAGGCGTTCTTGTGCTTTGAGCCGTATGGGTACACAGCCCAAGAACGCAAAAAAGACCCCGCCGGCCCGTTGGACCGGCGGGGCATAAATCCCTTCGACAAAGGATCGTCTTGAGACCTCTTTAGGGTCTGTACTCATTAAAGGCGCAGATGTCGGCCTAAGCAGAAACCTTCTGCTCGATCAGGGTATTTCCGGTTTTGGACCCAACTCGGACATGAGCCATCCAGGCGCCTTGAACAAATCGATCAGCAGTGCTGACCAGTCGACGACATCTAAGAAGCCGCGCTATGCTGGCGACATCTCGTCCCGGTTGCCTTCGAACCGTCTTCTCGACCTCATTTAAGGACCTTCCAATCATCTAGGATCTCCAGTCATCGATAAGGGAGGATCGACCATGAAGATCGTCGTGATCGGTGGCACCGGCCTGATCGGCTCGAAGACCGTCGCCATTCTGCGCCAAGCCGGCCATGAGGTCCTCGCCGCCTCGCCCAACAGCGGAGTCAACACCATCACCGGCGAGGGGCTCAAGGAGGCCATGGCCGGCGCGCAAGTGGTGATCGACCTCGCCAATTCGCCCTCATTCGAAGACGAGGCGGTGCTGGAATTCTTCGAGACCTCTGGCCGTAACCTGCTCGCGGCGGAGGCCGCAGCGAACGTCCGGCACCATGTCGCACTATCCATCGTCGCAATCGACCGGACAGACAATGGCTATTTCCGCGCCAAGGTCGCCCAGGAGAAACTGATCAAGACCTCCGGCATCCCCTACACCATCGTCCGTTCGACCCAGTTCCTGGAATTCCTCCGCGGCATCGCCGATTCAAGTGCGGATGGAAACATCGTCAGGCTCCCGCCCGTCCTCTTCCAGCCCATCGCAGCGGATGACGTTGCTGCCAACGTTGCCGATGTGGCGCTCGCGCCGCCGCGCAATGGCATCGTCGAGATCGCAGGCCCCGAACGGGCGCCGTTCAACGAAATCGTCGCTCGCTATCTGAAGGCGGTTGGCGACCCGCGCGAGGTCGTGAGCGATCCCGAGGCCCGATACTGGGGCGGCCGGGTTGACGAGCACTCGCTCGTGCCGTTGGGCGAGGTGCGCCTCGGCCGCATCGGTTTCGACGAATGGCTCCGCCGCTCACAGGCGGCAGCCTGATCCCGCCTCGAAGGGTACGCCTTGTCTGCCACGTTCCGGTCCCGCGCAACAATGGAAAGAGGCGACTATGACGATCAAACTCATTGCGTTGGTTGTTCTGTGTCTCGTGACCGGCACGGCGGCGGCTCAGGAGGCTAAGGTCACGGCGCTCATGTCCAAGGATCTTCCGGAGAGTCCCGGCAGGGAAGCTCTGATGATCACGGTCGAGCATGCGCCCGGCGAGTCGAGCGCTATCCACCGGCACAATGCACATGCGTTTGTGTACGTGCTGGAGGGCTCCGTCGTGATGCAGCTGAAGGGTGGACAACAGGTAACACTGACACCAGGACAGAGCTTCTATGAAGGCCCTGACGACGTTCACGTCGTCGACCGGAACGCAAGCAGCACCCAGCCGGCGAAATTCCTGGTGCTCTTGATCAAGGACAAGGGCGCCCCGGCGCTCGTGCCCGCACAGTGACTGTTACGGCAACCCAAGGACACGAAAGGTAATGTGGTCAGCAGGAGACAAACATGAGCTTGGACAACGCCTCACAGCCCTCGGTCAAGCACTGCGCCGACACGGTGAACGCGAAGTACGTCCACGGCAGACCGGAGCCCGAGTTGGTTCCGTCGCGCTACGCACTGAAGGTCGGCGAGATTGACGTAATGGTGGTCAGCGATGGGGTGCTATCGCTGCCAGGCGCGATGTTGGGCCACAACATTGACCCGGCCGTCCGGGCGGCGTGGCTGGAGGACATGTTCCTGCCATCGGACGTGCTGGAGTGGGCGCTGAACGTGGTCGTGGTGCGTAGCGGCGGCCGGACCATACTCATCGACGCTGGGATGGGGGCGGAGTTTCCGGACTTGCCACGGGCCGGGCGGACGGTCCAGCGACTAGAGGCCGCCGGCATCGATCTCGCCTCCGTGACCGACGTGGTGCTCACCCACATGCACATGGACCACATTGGCGGGCTGCTCATCGATGGAGTGAGGGACCGGCTGCGTCCGGACCTGCGGGTCCACGTGGCGGCCGCCGAAACCAAGTTCTGGGAGTCGCCCGATTTCTCCCGCGTCTCCATGCCGCCGGGGTTCCCGGACGCGCTTCGGCGGACGGCCAAGCGGTTCTTGCACGAGTACCAGCGCCAGTTGCGGACGTTCGAGGAGAAGCACGAGGTGGCGCCGGGGGTGCTCGTCACACGCACCGGCGGCCACACCCCCGGGCACAGCGTGGTCCGCCTGGCATCCGGCAGCGACCGGCTGACGTTCGCTGGCGACGCCGTATTCCAGGTCGGGTTCGAGCACCCCGACTGGTACAACGGCTTCGAACACGACCCCGAGGAGGCGGCCCGCGTCCGGGTCCGTCTTTTGCGGGAGCTGGCGGCGAACCGCGAGTCGCTGGTGGCCACTCATTTGTCGTTCCCGTCCGTCTGCCACGTGGCGCTCGACGGCGATGTCTTTCGTTGGGTCCCGGGCCCCTGGGAGTACTGACCGCTTGTTGGGTTTAGGCCGAACGAGACGACCGCATGCGTTTGAACGAAACGGGTGGCCGGCGGCAGGGAGGCGATCATCATGGACGTATATGAGGCAGTCACAAGCCGACGGGCGGTGCGCGGATTCAAAGACGAGCCGGTGTCGAGGGAAGTGCTTGAGCACGTGCTGTCCGCCGCCGCTTGGTCGCCGTCCGGATCGAACATCCAGCCGTGGAACATCTACGTGCTGACCGGCGTGCCGCTGGCCGAGCTCAAGACGCGCGCGGTCGAACGCGTGTGCCACGGCGACCCCTGGGACGAGCGGCAGTACGAGATGTACCCGCCCGCGCTGAAGTCCCCGTACGGGGAGCGCCGATCCGCCTTCGGCAAGGAGCGCTACAGCGCGCTCGGCATCGCGCGCGAGGACTGGGAGGCGCGCCAGCGGGCGGCCATCGGCAACTGGAACTGTTTCGGCGCGCCCGCCGCCCTGTTCTGCTACATCGACCGCGACCTGGGCCGGCCCCAATGGGCCGACGTCGGGATGTATCTGCAGACCGTCATGCTGCTGCTCCGCGCCGAAGGCCTGCACAGTTGCCCGCAAATGGCGTGGTCGCAGGTTCGCGAGACGGTCGCGGAGTTCCTGTCACCCTCGGACGGGCTCATCCTCTTCTGCGGCATGTCGATCGGCTACGAGGACCCCATGGTGAGTTACGCCCGTACGGGCCGCGCCCCGCTCGACGAGACCGTCACGTTCGTCGGCGGTTAGCCGCAGCCCTCTGTTCGACCAGTGCCCGGTTTCAGAGGATAGTTCGCTGCATCTGCTTACGGCAGCAAGTGGCCCTTTGCGTCGATCTGCCGCGAGCGCTGCAACGTCCGATGTGGAAGGTAGACCGGACTACGTCGAGCTCCTTTATAAGCCTAGGATTTGACGTCGCGGGTTGAGACGCGGTTCAAAGCAATGCGCGACAGGGGCGGCTAAACTCAGACCGTTGAAGTGCACTTCCGTTAATGGCCCTAAAGGCGACATACCTCGCCCAGCCTCCAGTCGCATCCGTCGGTTTCTCGAGCCGTTCATCTACCAATCTTAAAAATGTGAATGGCCTGATTTCGAATTAAACTAGAGCAACTGTTTGTATGGTGAAACGTCGGGGACCATCTGGCCCCATCGGCGAAGTGGCAATGGCCCTCGTCGAGGTCCGCTTGGCGTGGCATGGCCGAACAAGATTTGCTCACGCTGAGTTCTTCTGACTTTGCCCCAAGCCGCCTGACCCGCTGGACGGCGGTGCGCAGCCAATCGAGCCGTACGGCCGACAATGAGCAGACTTGCCGCGCCTATGCCGCCTCTCATTCTACGAATCCGGTCAAGGCACGCCAGGCGGCCGCGAGTTGCATCCTCAGCAACGATCGCGAACGAGATCTCGCCCTCCTCGATTCCGAGATTGATGCGCGCAACTATGCTTTGGCCACCAAATGTGGTGGCTGAAAATTGCCGTCAGTCGCGGATTTGACAAGACACGCAGCAATCGGTTGATGGCCTTCTGGCGACGGAAACACGCTTGCGTTCGGCGATGTCATACCCCTCCGCTGAAAATAGTCCCGCGGCAAAGGCGGCTCGTTTTACGCCGAGATCATGCTCAAATGGAAGGGACAAGCGGGATAACGAACTGAAGTCATCATGCTCTAAAGGCGGCAAAGCCTCATGGTATCGACCAGCGATAGTCGCGCGGTGACATGCCGACGTGCTGGCGAAAGCGCCGCGCACAATGGCTCTGGTCGGAAAAGCCGGCCGCCAGTGCGATCTCGGAAAGTGACAGATCCGTCTCCGACAAAAGCTCCATCGTCCGCTCCACTCGGCGGCGGACCAGATAGTCGTGTGGCGTAAGGCCCACAGATTGCTTAAAGGCGCGGACGAAGTAGCAAACTGAAAGATTTGCGAGCTTGGCCAGCGCTTCGACGCTGATCCGCTGTTCGATGTGTGCATCAATGTATTCGCGCACTCGCCGTAACACCCGTGGGGGCAGGCCTCCCCGGACATGGGGGCCGGGGAGAAGGGCGACTGCCTTGTCGGCCGAGCGAACCGTGAAAAGTCGTAGCGGCGAGACCTCCGGGCATCCATCTGTAGCTGGCGCTTGCAGCGTCCACACTGACGATTCGTTTTCTCGTTCATCCAGCGCTTTGAACATCTCGCGTTCCCCTGTTAGATTTTTTTTGCCACTTCTGTAGCGAGTACGAGAGACCAGCCGTTCTGCGAAGATCGGCCCATTGTGAGCGTGCGGGCGAGGATGATTGACGCGCCACCCGGCGCCAATCGTGCATGGGTCTAATTGTCTCACACCTTGGTGTGAGTACGGGTGATCCTGCCACCCTCGTTCTTGCAAACGATCGGGGCTGCGAGGCAAATCGAATGATCAATTCGAACAAGACTTGCATATTTCATACAAAATGCATGCGGAGCGATCGGGCGATGCCCTCGCTGGTCGCCCTCATTGTCGACGGGCGGCCGGAAATTCGATGACGCGGCACGCTTTTCTAGCCATCGATCATACTTTCGTGTGATGATGCTGATGGCTGACGTCATGGTATTGATAGTCATCCTCCTGCCGGGTGGATTTGAGATGCCCCAGGTGTCAGACGAGCCCCCTCTCGTTTACATCGTCGATGACGACGACTCGCTGCGCGCTGGACTTGCCAGCCTGCTTCGCACGGTTGGGATGACTGCACGGACCTATGGTTCAACCCAGGAATTTCTGAGCGCGGGGCGACCGGAACAACCCGGCTGTATTGTCCTCGATATCCGCCTGCCGGGAGCAAACGGACTGGACTTCCAGGAACAGCTTGCGACACTCGGGATACGCTTGCCGGTGGTACTGATGACCGGCCATGGCGACATTCCAATGACCGTCCGCGCCATGAAGGCCGGCGCGGTCGATTTCCTTCCAAAACCGTTCCGTGACCAGGACATGATCGACGCGGTAACCGCCGCCATCAATCGCAATCGGTTGCAGCGGGCCAGCGAAAGCCAAGCGGTTGCCGTCGTCGATCGCTATGCGATGCTTTCGCCACGGGAGCGCGAAGTCATGGCATTGGTCACCGCCGGCAAGATGAACAAGCAAATTGCCGCAGATCTCCATCTGAGCGAAGTGACAGTCAAGATCCATCGCGGCGCCGCAATGCGAAAGATGGGCGCCCGTTCGCTGGCCGACCTTGTTCGAATGGCGGACACATTGAAAAGCCGATCAGATTGAACGAAGCTCCGGAGAACGATCAAGCAACAGCGCGCAATGCCGGGTGGAGATTGGCTTGAGGTCGGCTCGATAGGAGCTGCAGCATGGCGAACGGACATCTCATTTCGATCGTGGACGATGATCCGTCCATGCGCGACTCGCTGGCGAGCCTCATCCGATCGCTTGGCCACGATGTTCGTACGTTCGCCTCCGCCGAAGAATTCCTCGCGTCCCACGAGCTCGAGCGGTTTTCCTGCGCGATCACCGACATCCAGATGCCTGGGATGAATGGCTTCGAACTCAAACGGCAGCTCGGCCTACATCATGGGGCAGTGCCCGTCATTATGATCACCGCGCGCGCCGAGCCGGATCTCGAGGAAAGGGCGATGTCGAGTGGGGCCGCCTCTTTCCTCCGCAAGCCTTTTGAAGCAGAAACTTTCGTCGATTGCCTCGAACAGGCGCTAGGTCGCGTGGACAGTTATCTTAGCCAGAGCAGAGTTGCGGCGATAGCGACGACAGCGAAGTAATTTCGTGCGGT
>NZ_JCAMOT010000097.1:0-7444 GCF_059512425.1 Bradyrhizobium sp. Leo78 | reverse complement strand
AACGGACGCGAGATGTACGAGCACGCCTGCAAGGTCGGACTTGAGGGCGTGGTTTCGAAAGTGCGCAGTAGCCGCTATGCGTCAGGCCAAGCCGCCGAGTGGTTGAAGGTGACTTGCCGCCAGCGTGAGACGCTGACAATCGCTGGGTTCGCCTTGGACGAAGGCAAATGGGACGGGATCTATCTCGGTCGGCGCAAGGGCGACGAGTTGTTCTATGCGGGCAAGGTCGACCACGGCTTCGACAAGGCATCGGCCGCGGACTTGCAGAAGCGCCTGACGCCGCTGATTAGGAAGACCCAGCCCTACAGCAGGCGCATTGCGCACAAAGGCATCTGGGTCGAGCCGAAGCTGCTCGCCGAGATCGAGTATCGCGCCAAGTCGGCGGAGGGCAAGGTGCGGCATCCAGTCTTCAAAGGCTTGCGGGAGGACTTGCGATGAGATGGTGCGCGCGTTGCGATAACTGCCGGTTTGTGTGCGAGAACCACCTGGACAGGCCGTGGGAAGGGCCGCGAGCTTGCACATGCGGCGGAGCCGGCGCCCCGTGCCCGTGGTGCAACAGAGGTAATCCGCCCGAGATGCCGGAGGACGTTGAGGCGACGGTAACGGCGGATGATGACCTAGATTGAGGAGTCTCTCTGATGACAACAGTCTGGATCTACGAAGGACGGAACACCTTCAAAAAATTCGATACCGAAGATGACGCGCAGGCGTGGCTTAAGGAAAACGATCCGGAGGGCGTCGCCATCGAGCACCAAATAAGCGAGCCGCTGCCCGCCGGGTCGGCCGATCGATATGGGGTGCCGAAAGCGGATGAAAGGAGCTAGAGCGATGAAAACTATTGAAATCGAACCTTACGACCCCGAAGAACGCACATGGTCGGAGCCCGAACCGGCCACGAGCTTTCGCACCATTGACGGCCTCCCGATTTACTTGTGCGACAAGCGCGACCTTGTGCACGCCTGTGAAGGCGCCGACATCCACCCCGGTGTGCGAGTGTACTGGACGCTTTGCGGCAAAGACGCATCGAATGATTTGGTTTATCTGGCTAAGGAACGAAGCGATCACCTGCCCGCTCTGCCAGGAACTGGCGCGCGTCGCAAACGACCCGTGACGCTATGCGTGTGTTTGATGTCGGCTATGCCCTCAACAGCGGCGAGACGGCGGACATTCCCCGAGGTCCGAGTCGAGCCATAACCGGAAGCCGCTAAATCTGTTACCTCTTGGCGATCAGAACGCCATCGTGCCAACGCGGGCAACGGCTAGTCCACTACCCGTCAGCACTGTTCGCCCGTCCCTATCGATCGACGCACCGGTCCAATTATAACAATTGTATGACACCCGGAATGCGCCAAAGGCCAGCTGACCTTCATATTCGACATGGGTGGAACCGAAGATCGGTGCTACCCAACGCCAGTGGAGAAGAGCACCTTTTGCAGCTTGCGTATTTTCGCGCTGCAACTGCATCGAGACTGCCGTTTGCACTGACTCTCTTCCCTTACTCGCCGCGCTCATGTCGCGGCGCAAGCCCCTAAAATTGATCCGTTCGTGTCGATGAGGACTCACGCTTGAGCCGACATCCGGTTGGAATATCCGAATTTGCAAGTGAGTTGGATCTCAGCGCGAGTAGCGACAGCAGATCTAAACATATGTCAGGCCGCCGCTTCGCACCGCCCGGAATGAAGTGCCTCACCGCGGGTCATCTGCAGTGACGCGTCCGGGCGGAATGCCTAACTGCCTCCTGGCAACACTGCCGGTATCGGATCTCGATCTGTTGCGGCCCGCGCTGGAGACGGTCGCGCTTGATCAGGACGCGATCCTTGCGCGAGCGGGGGACGAGATCGACTATGTCTTCTTCCCTCGCAGCGGCGCCATCTCGCTGATGATCGACATGGCGGACGGACGGACGGTCGACACCGCCGTCGTCGGGCGCGAGGGGGCACTTGGCCTTCTTTCGGTGCTCGGGTCGTCACCTTCGGCCACTACCGCGATCGTTCGTGCAGCGGGCACCGCCTCGCGAATCCCCGCGTCGCGATTTCAGGCCGCTTTCAACCGGAGCCCTACGATCCGGCACGCGGTCCAGATGCACGGCAGGGCGATGCTGATGCAGTTTCAACTGGGCGCAGCCTGCAATGCACTGCATACGGTCAAAGACCGCATGGTCCGATGGCTACTCCATTTTTGCGACTGCATCGACCACGACGTTCTTCCGCTCACCCAGGAGACCTTGTCGCAAATGCTTGGTGTGCGACGAACGACGGTGACGCTCCTGATGCGCGATCTGCGCGCATCAGGAGCGATCAAATCTGATCGACGAGGCCAAATCGAGATCGACCGGTTGCGGCTCGCGGCCGCGGCGTGCGAATGCCACGGCAATATGCGACTCGAATTCGAGAAGATCTTCGCGATGAACACGGCCCGACCTATCTCATTGGCCGTACCAGATGAAGGGCGTATCCCCTGAAGGGAAGCGTGGTTTTGCATCACAGTAAATCCAGTTGCCCATGTCGCAGAAGGGTCAAAACCCGAAGAACTCAACCGAAGAAATCTAGTCCGCTGTGCCTCGCCAAGCGGACTTCGGTGACGTAGTTCACCACTTCGCCGATGGGCCAATAGCAAATATCGCGCGTACAGCGGGCCAAGAGGAATGCGTAACAGTGGCCGCCATTTCTAGGATTTCGCGCTGCGCCGCAGTAGTTTGCTCCACATCTGCCTCCTCTCCTTTGTAAGTGCGATGCGCTGCATCGAGATGACTGTCTTCTTGTCGGGTGAAAAGCAACAAACTCTCGACCAACCATACCGAGCGAAATGCGCGTTTCTTGCTGCGGTGCGCCTAAACATTGCCTTACGTCATAGCCCGAAAGTGCCAGAATTTACTCATCTTTTGCTGACGCGGGAATTTCTGCATGTGCAGGAACCCTGCCTCATGAGTTTGCATTGTCTATTTGTTTTCCATTTGTTGTGAGGCCGATCATGCGTCTCATTTTCAGGATGGTCGCGATTGCGGCAGCCCCGGCTTGGATGGGGATACACACGGACCCTGCTGCAGCACAGAACTTCGATGAGAGATGGTCCATCATTCCAAAGGCACACGCAGAGCCGGTACCTGAGGCACGCGACCAGTCTAAACAGGATTCGCAAACGCAACCTCCGGTCGGGGCAGAGCCGACACGTGGTTCGGAAGATCGCTCAGCGACTCGTTCTTCCAACCGAGTATTTTCCGGAAAGGCCTCCTACTATTCGTATCGGACAGGAAAGACAGCGAGCGGCTCTTCGTTCAACCGGAGCTTACTGACCGCAGCCCACCGCAGCCTGCCGTTCGGCACGCGAGTTCGCGTCACCGACCTTGAGAGCAACAGGTCGGTAGTCGTTCGTATCACCGACCGCGGACCGAGCGTTCGTGGCCGCGTCCTCGACCTTTCGCTCGGTGCCGCGCGGAGGTTGGGGATTACGGATCGTGGCGTGGCCCAAGTTCGCGCTGAGGTACTCTAAGCTTGTCCCTGCTAGGGAAAGTCTTCCATACCGCAGCATGAAATGGAAAGACACAAAGAATCAGGAGATGAGAGGCGATAGCGTCGTCCTTCGCCATCGCCAGCAGACCCATCTCTCGGCAGAGTTCGACGAAGCGCGCACATACCCTGCGCAGCGCCAGGCCGTTGTCCTTGCGGAAGTCCGCAATCGTCTTGTGATCGGGAGCGAGCCGACCCAGCAGCCACATCACCTTGACATAGCGCCCGGCCTCTCGTTCCAGCCGCCGGCTCGACTGCACCCGGTTCAGATAACCGTAAATGCAAAGCTTCAGGAGCACCGAGGGATGGTACGACGGCCGACCGGTGGCCGCCGGCTCCACACCCTCAAAGCCCATCTCAGCCAAACCGAGCGCATCGACAAATACGTCGATCACGCGAACTGGGTTGCTCTCGTCAATGAAGTCATCGAGACATTCAGGCAACAGCGTCCGCTGCCCACGATCCGCCTCTTCAACGAAGCGCCTCATCGATTCCCCCAAAAAATCACAGGAGAATCATAACAGCAGCCCAGTGTTTTCACACAGCCAGGGTCACGAGCCGTAATGCTCGCGGCGAGCAAAGCACGTCAGCTCTGCCTGCGAAAGAAGACATGAGCGAGACCTGCAAATCCGTCGCGATGGGCCAGTAGGCGACATCGCGGCGACGCGCTGAGGAGGCCGACACTGGGGTGGCCTCAATCGTCATCCTGCCGAGGGAACGGCGGGTCCGAGCATTTGGGCACTAAAACCCCGGCATGAGAATCAAATAGGCACCAAGCCGGACCTAAACTTTATAGAGCGCTCGGAACGAAATTTATCTGACGCGGTTTAGCGCGAATGATGCGTCGCTTCAGAAGGAGCTGAGCATGAAGAAAAGCATTCTTGTTGGGCTTGCTATCCTCACTGTCTCCACTTCTGCCGCTTCGGCATGGACTCATCAAAGCTACCGGAATAGCCACCGGCCTCACTATGGTTCCGCCTACGGCGCGACTAGGGCCGCCCAAAGCGAAGCCATGACCAACCGCGCTTACAACGCTTACAACAACGGCTATTATGGTCCGGGTTATGCGCGTTCAGGCTTCTGGCCGGCCGATGCAGCCGGCGCGGCGATTGGAACGGCCGGGGCCGTCGCCGCTGGCGCAGTCAATACCGCAGGCGCGATTGCAACGGCACCATTCCGGCCGGCTACTTCCTATGGCTATTACCCGGCTAATTCCTACGCCATGGCTCCGGGCGGTGTGAGCAGCAAGGACCACGCGCAGTATATGAAAAATCTGCGCGACTCCGGGTATGATCGGAAGAACGACTTCAACGCGAACGGGACCGTAAAGACGCAATAGCGCCAGGTCTCGTGGAACACCGAAGCTAGCGATCGCAAGACAGTAAAAAAGCCCGGAGGCGGAAGACCTCCGGGCGGCGGGCTTTGCGTGCGCAAAGCCTTTGCCCGCTGCGCCTTGCCATAGGCGCGACTGTCAACCGGGCGTCAAGAGTCAGGGAACGGCAACAGGCTTAAAACAGGCTCAAAGCGTCGGCAGCTAACGGTGACCGCACAAGCAACTCGCTCGCGTATCCTCGGCTGGTACGCAGCACTTCAAGCAATCCATGTCTCTTGTGGGTCAAAAGCGCCGTTTGAGAAGTCGGCCGGTCACTTCCGGTCCACCTCGGTCAGCGGACCATTTTACAGTTTGCCCGCACCCCGCATCGGGACTAACCAGACAGTGTAAGTGCCGCACTAGGGTCCAGTGCAGTGATCGCCGCCTGCACTGGCGGCATGCTTGCCTCGATGGAGGAGACATCGGCCCGAGTGGGGCTTCGTTTTGCGTGTGGTGGCTTCCGAGCCGGTCTGCCGCTGTTAGCTTATCGCGCGGGCCGAGCGTATCGCGCCATACGCTCGGCCCGTCCGTTGTCTGGCCGAGCGACTGTGCACAGGATGGCGTGCGGTGGGGGTCCGACGCTCCGTCACCACGAATGCAGCAGCAAGGATGAGACCCGCTCTCATCTGACCTCATCCCCTCACGGCGATAATCCTCCGCCTAGCCGCGCGAATAAGCTCCCTGATATCGAAGACCAATGGAGTCAGGGGAACTGACCTGTTCCGTGAAATGAGACCCGCGTCGCACTGGCAGGTGAAACCTTTCGAACTCTCGGTGTTTGGATTTGCTAGGAGAGTTGACATTGAAGCGAATCCTGAAACCGATCACTTATGTCTTGGCCGCCCTGTATTTCTTGGCGGACGCGGTTTTCATGGCCATCGCCAAGCCGATCTCGGATTGGCTGGCCAGGCGTGTGGTGCTGAGGCGATTGCGCGCCTGGATCAGATCGTTGCGGCCCTACCCGTCGTTGGCGTTGTTTTCGGTGCCGGTGATCCTGCTGGAACCGGTCAAACCGGTGGCGGCTTATCTGGCTGCTACCGGTCAGATGGTGAGCAGTGTTGTAACGTTGATCGTCGGCGAGCTTCTAAAGCTCGTCCTGGTCGAGCGCCTGTTCAGTCTTACCCGCGACAAGCTGATGACAATTCCTGCCTTTGCTTGGGCGTACACAAAATTCCGCGAAGCCAAGGCATGGCTGAAAAACACCGAGGCCTGGCAAGCCATTCGCGCAATAAGCAAGGCTGCCCGTCAGTATCTAACCGAGATGAAAAAATCCGCTGCAGTGGCGTTTCGGCGGCCTTGAGAGACTGCGGTTCGCGGCAATCCGAAAAAGGTCTGTACCCGAGCCGGGCAAGCCTGAGCGGGTCGCATTGCCCCCAGTCTTTCGTTGCGCGCCAGCACCCACTCGGCCGGCACGTAGAGATCAGCGAAAGCGGCAGCTCCAGCGCCAAGGTTGCAGCGTCGCCACATTGCCAAACCGACTGTGAAAGATGGGAAGGCTGACGTGACTCACCTTCGAGCGGCACCATCGAATTGATGTCGCATTTGAGTCACGAGCCGGCGTCGAAGCTCACGCTGAGCAACGTCCGCCCTAGCCGTGACAGCGGAAATCCTGAAGGCTCCCGGTGATGCTCTTGCGGCAACTTCGTCACGATGCGGTGCAGTCGACCGGGCCACCATGCCAAGGCGGTCCACGCGACCGAATGCGTCGTTACCAGTCGAGTCCGCCATCCGGCTCAGATTGCCCGTCCCGCAAGTGGCCTGATAGCTACGCCGCCTCGAGTAGGAGCCAGCCTCGGGTCATATTCTGAATTCGTCCATCCGCCGGCCTGATGCCAACTGCTTTGCCAGCCAGTGCGGGCACTTGCCTCGACCGGCCCAGGTCTCAGCCGGATCATCGGGATTTCGATATTTCGGAGAGACTCGCGGATATGGTCGCCGTGCGGCAATAGGCCGTTCTAATCGATTCAATCTGTCGACCAGCCGTCGCCTCTCTTGAGTGATCTTCTCCTTCAGCACGTCCGAGATTTCCACGTGCAAAGTCCATAGATGGTCAAGATCCATTCTTTCGAGTTCAGCGCGTCTCATTGATGTGTCCCCGTTCTCGAAGTCGCAGGCCCACCGGGTAAAAACTAAGATTTCTCATCTTGGTTAAACTGAGACTAAAATGCGCAATTAAATCGGATTTTGGTGGCGAGCGCGGATTATCTCGGCGCCTCTGAGCCGTTCTCCGTTCAAGATTCGGGCCTCGAACTTGCGGCGCTGCACCGCGGTTGTTCTCGAGGATGCCAATTCCACCAGGGGGCGCCAGCCGACGGTGCGAAATATCTCCGGCCGTTCGCCATATAGCCGGGCTACGCGCATCATCTCGGTGACGAGCAAGGGGTCGTGAAGATCGAATTGCTCGCGAACAGCCCGCCCGAAGCGCTTATTATTTGGCGTGGCATCGCGCAGCGCCGCCAGCTTGCACCCAGATCGATCCGACGCTCTATATGCGCTAGATCGCGATGAAGTTAGGTTCGTGCATATCCTGAGTTTGCCAAGTAGCTTGCGCATTCTTTGGGCGTGA
>NZ_JCAMOT010000096.1:0-7679 GCF_059512425.1 Bradyrhizobium sp. Leo78 | reverse complement strand
TACTGCACCGGCCTCGCCGTGGCAGAATGGAGTTGCCGAACGGTTGATCGGATCGATCCGCCGCGAGTGCTTAGATCCCATCATCGTCTTTGGTGAGACGCATCTACGAGGGATTTTGCGATCCTACGCACGCTATTACAACGACATCCGAACGCACCGGTCGTTGGACAAAGACGCGCCGGTTGCCCGCCCGGTTCAGCGGATCGGAAGCATTAAATCACACGTCATTCTTGGCGGACTTCACCACCACTACGCCCGAGCTTAGGTTTTCGGTACAGACAGGGGACTTCAAAGAGATCTTTCCTAAGAAGCTTGATCGTCCTGTAGCTGTGAACGGACCGAAGTAACTCTCCTCTCATGAGCCGGCGCCAGCCCAAAATGCCGCCTGTAGCTTTTTGAGAACTGGGTCGGTAGCGCAAAGCCGGTTGCAAGCGCAATCTCCCTGATCGACTTCGTTGTCTGCCGCAATAGGACTCTGGCGTGTTCAAGCCGTGTCCGTTGGTACTGTCGGTGGATCGTAGTGCCGAGATGGCGCGCGAACAGACGTTCAAGCTGTCGCAAGGACACACCTGCGAACTTGGCCAGTTCGCGCGGCGACAGGGGCGTTTCGATCTCCCCTTCCATCCGCAATAGCGTTTGAATCAGTTTGGGATGATGGACTCCGAATCGTTCCGTGGGCGATAGCCGCTGAGCGACTTCGCCACGGCGCACTTCCGTCTGAAGAAACCAGTCGCTGACAGCCGAGGCTAGCGCCGCGCCGTGATCGATGCGGATGATGGCGTGCATCATGTCCAACGCAGCGATACCACCGGCACAAGTGAAGCGATCACGGTCGATCTCGAACAATGAGCGGCTGAGGTGCAAGAACGGAAACGTCTCGGTAAAGGCTGGGATATGCTCCCAATGCACGGTGCATCGATATCCCTCAAGCAGCCCGGCCTGCGCAAGGAGATAAGGGCCCGCTGACACGCCGCCCAATTGCACCCCGTGGCGGGCGGCCTTCCGCAGAAAGGTAAGCGTCGGCGTGTGATCGAAGGCTTGCGGATTACCGCCTGCGCAAACCACGATCGCATCGAGGCGGCCGGCATTATTGATGCTGGCGTCCGCCTGAATACGGACGCCGTTTGAGGCGGCAATATCGCTGCCGCGGATGGCGATGTGCCGCCAACGATAGAGGTTCTTGCCGGTCAGCACATTGGCGGCGCGCAGCGGTTCTACTGCCGATGCATAAGACATCAGTGCAAAGCCGGGAATCAGCAGGAAACCGATCCGGCGTGGCCGCGTGATGTCGCCAACAGGAATCTTTTGGTCGTTTTTTGCCATCTGACGTCAGCCATAGCAGCGCATGATGCCTCTCACAAGTTCGGCTCGAGACGGCTCGGCTCCCATGCACTACTCCTTCCTGAACCTCGCTCGGCAAGCTCTCCGCGGACATCGCGATTGGCAGCCTACGTGGCGTGATGCGGCTCCCCGCCCGCGCTACGACATCATCATCGTCGGTGGTGGGGGACACGGCCTTGCCACCGCCTATTACCTCGCCAAAGAGCACGGCATCCAAAACGTCGCAGTGCTCGAGAAAGGCTACATCGGCTCCGGCAATGCCGGACGGAACACCACGATAGTCCGCTCGAACTATCTCCTGCCCGGTAACGAGCCCTTCTACGAATGGTCGATGAAGCTCTGGGAAGGGCTTGAGCAGGACCTCAACTACAATGCGATGGTCAGCCAGCGCGGGGTGCTCAACCTCTATCACTCGGACGCCCAGCGCGATGCTTTCGCGCGGCGCGGCAACGCCATGATCCTCGCCGGCGCCGATGCCGAGCTGCTCGATGCGGCCGCGGTGCGTCGCATGCTTCCAATGCTCGATTTCGACAATGCCCGCTTTCCGATCAAGGGTGGCTTGCTGCAGCGACGGGGCGGCACCGCCCGACATGATGCAGTCGTGTGGGGCTACGCCCGCGGTGCTAGCGATCGCGGGGTCGATATCATCCAGAACTGCGAGGTCACCGGCTTCCTGCGTGAGGCCGGCCGTGTCGTCGGGGTCGAGACGACCAGGGGCAGGATCGGCGCCACCAAGGTTGGGCTGGCCGTCGCCGGCAGTAGCTCGCGCGTCGCGGCACTTGCTGACTTGAGACTTCCGATCGAAAGCCATGTGCTGCAGGCCTTCGTCTCGGAGGCGATCAAACCTTTCATTCCGGGCGTCGTCACCTTCGGTGCCGGTCATTTCTATATCAGTCAGTCCGACAAGGGCGGTCTGGTCTTCGGCGGCGACATCGACGGCTATAACTCCTACGCCCAGCGCGGCAACCTGCCGACCGTTGAGGACGTTTGCGAAGGCGGCATGGCCCTGATGCCTGCAATCGGGCGGGTGCGCATGCTGCGCTCTTGGGGCGGGCTGGTCGACATGTCGATGGACGGCTCGCCGATCATGGACAAGACACCAGTCGACGGCCTCTATCTCAACGCCGGCTGGTGCTACGGCGGTTTCAAGGCAACGCCGGCTTCAGGGTGGTGCTTCGCGCATCTGCTTGCGCGCGATGAGCCGCACCCGGTCGCGGCCGCCTACCGTCTCGATCGCTTCGAGACCGGCCATCTCATTGACGAAAAGGGCCAGGGCGCCCAACCGAACCTGCATTGAGAACCGACATGCGAATCGAATGTCCCTTCTGCGGCCCGCGTGATGTAGGCGAGTTCGCCTACCATGGCGATGCCACGCGCCGACCCGAGGCATCAACGTCGGATACCCTGCAGCCTTTCTATCAAGCAGTCTATCTGCGCGACAATCCGGCGGGTCGTCATAAGGAACTCTGGTATCACGCCGGCGGATGCCGAAGCTGGCTTAGCGTTACCCGCGACACCCGTACTCATGAAATCTTCGGCGCAACCTTTGCAGCCGGAGAGCCTTCATGAGTGGGACAGCATCGCAAGTGAAGTCCAACCGGCTTGAGAAGGGTGGCCTGATCGATCGCAGCAAGCCGCTCAGCTTCACTTTCGACGGCAAGCGCTATCACGGCTATGCAGGAGATACGCTCGCCTCCGCTCTGCTTGGCAACGGCGTCAAGCTCGTCGGCCGCTCGTTCAAGTATCATCGGCCGCGCGGCATCCTGACTGCGGGCAGCGAGGAACCAAACGCGCTGGTCGAGTTGCGGAGCGGTGCGTGGCGCGAACCGAATACACGAGCGACTGTCGTCGAGCTGTTCGACGGTCTCGACGCGCAAAGTCAAAACCGCTGGCCTTCGCTGACATTCGACGTGGGCGCGGTCAATTCTTTGCTCTCGCCATTTTTCGCCGCAGGCTTCTACTACAAGACCTTCATGTGGCCCGCCTCCTTCTGGGAGAAGGTCTACGAACCGGCGATCCGGCGCGCCGCCGGTCTCGGACGCGCCAGCACGGAAGCCGATCCGGACGTCTACGAAAAGCTGTACGCGTTCTGTGACGTACTCGTTGTCGGCGGCGGTGCGGCCGGGCTTGCCGCGGCATTGAGCGCGGGCCGATCGGGCGCGCGCGTTATCCTATGCGACGAGGACTACGTCCTTGGCGGCCGCCTCAATGGGGACATTAGGGAAATCGGAGGCGAAAGTGGCTCCACGTGGGCACACCATGCGAGCCTTTCCCTCGACGCCCTGACGAATGTTCGCGTGCTGCGCCGCACGACGGTGTTCGGCGTCTATGACGGCGGAACCTACGGCGCGGTCGAGCGTGTCTCCGACCATCTTCCGGTCCCGGCGCCGCGTCAGCCCCGGCAGCGGCTTTGGAAGATCGTCGCCAAACGAGCGGTCCTTGCTACGGGCGCGATCGAGCGACCCATCGTGTTCGGCGGCAACGACCGGCCCGGCGTGACGATGGCTTCGGCGGTTCGCACCTATCTGAACCGGTTTGCCGTACCGGCCGGCCGCCGCGCCGCGATCTTCACAGGCTGCGACGACGCGTGGAGGACTGCTTTCGACCTATTCGGGGGCAACACTCCCGTCGAAGCCATTGTCGACATGCGAACGGAGATCGACTCCCGTCTCATCGAGAAGGCGAGCCGGTTGGGAATTCGGGTCTTTGCGGGCGCACAGGTTATCCAGACGAGCGGAAGCCAAGGTCTCAAGGCCATCTCCATTCACACGGCGGATGGACGGACGAGCGACATTGCGGTCGACGTGCTCGCCATGTCCGGCGGATGGAATCCCAATCTCGCCCTGACGACCCACCTCGGAGGTCAACCGAACTGGTCGGACACGCTGGGGGGATTCGTTCCAAATACGCCTCCTCCCGGCATGACCGTCGCCGGCGCCGCGCAGGGATCATTTGCGCTAGCTGATGCCCTTCGCGAGGGCGATTCAGCTGGCGCCGCAGCGGCCGAGGCGGCGGGATTTGCCGTGCAAAATCATCCTCTGCCTCAGGCAGATGATGAGACGATCGGCTCCAAGCCTTTCTGGTACGTCGCCGACAGCCGATCGAAGGCATTCGTCGATTTCCAGAACGACGTTACAAGCGACGACGTCGCACTCGCCGCCCGCGAAGGTTTTCGGTCGGTTGAATTGCTGAAGCGATATACCACCCTCGGCATGGCCACCGATCAGGGCAAGACGTCGAACGTCAACGGCCATGCCTTGATGGCGCAACTGACCGGGCGCTCGATGTCAGAAGTCGGCACAACCGTGTTCCGGCCACCCTATACGCCAGTCGCGATCGGTGCACTCGCCGGTCACCATCGTGGTTCGGAGTTCAAGCCAACGCGCTTGACCGCAAGCCATGGCTGGGCCGAAGAGCGCGGCGCCACGTTTGTGGAGGCCGGGCAGTGGCTCCGCGCGCAATGGTTCGCTCGAGCTGGCGAAGCCGACTGGCTGACGACAGTGTCGCGCGAGGTCCGAGAGGTTCGCAGCAAAGTCGGCGTCTGCGACGTCTCCACTCTTGGCAAGATCGATATCCAGGGCAACGATGCGGCTGCATTCCTGGACCGCGTCTACATCAACATGTTTTCGACGCTTCCAATCGGCAAGGTCCGCTACGGCCTAATGCTACGCGAGGACGGCATCGTTATGGACGACGGCACCGCGGCGCGCTTAGCGGACGACCACTATGTCGTGTCGACGACGACCGCGAATGCGGCCAAGGTCATGCAACATCTTGAGCATGCACGCCAGATCCTCTGGCCTGAGTTGGACGTTCAGCTCGTGTCCGTCACTGAGCAATGGTCGCAATACTCGATTGCGGGACCGCATTCCCGACTGCTCCTGGCTCGGCTGCTCGGTGATGCCGCAGACGTCTCCGACGCCGCCCTTCCCTATCTCGGGTGCATCGAATTCCGTTGGCGCAACGTTCCGGCCCGCCTGTTCCGTGTCTCCTTCTCCGGCGAACTGGCCTACGAGCTTGCGGTGCCGGCGCAATTCGGTGATGCCACCATCCGGGCGGTCATGGATGCCGGGAACGCACTCGGCATCGTGCCCTATGGCACGGAAGCCCTGGGCGTGATGCGCATCGAGAAGGGTCATGTCGCCGGCAACGAACTGAACGGCACGACGACGGCGACCGATCTCGGCCTCGGTCGGATGATGTCGCGCAAGAAAGACTTCATCGGCCGCACGCTCGCAATGCGGCCGGGCCTCACCGACCCTGAGCGGCCGGCACTGATCGGCATCAAACCCGTCGCCAAGAGCGCGCGACTGCACGGCGGCGCGCATTTTCTGGCCCTCGGCGTGAAGCCGAACACAGAGAATGACGAAGGTTACGTCACTTCCGTCGCCTTCTCGCCGATACTCGGGCATTGGATCGGCCTCGGCCTGATCAAGAATGGCTTGGCACGGATCGGCGAGGTCGTGCGCGCTTACGATCCGGTCCGCGGTCGCGACACCGAAGTCGAAATCGTCTCTCCTATCTTTTTCGATCCCGAAGGGACGCGTCTGCATGGCTGATCTTGCTCTATCATCACGTCCTGCTTTATTGGACATTGGCCAATCGCAACCCGGTGCCGGCGTCACCGTCCGCGAGTTGCGCGGACTTGGCTTGGCAACGATGCAGACTCGCAAAGGACAGCACGCGCTGCTGCGCGACCGTATCAGGCAGCATTTCCTTCTTGAGCTGCCCACGACGCCTTCCATTGTGCGTGCGGGCGAGATCGCCTTCGTGGCCATAGGCCCGAATTACTGGCTCGCCATGAGCGGCGGCGCAGGCCCGCTGTTTGGCATGTCACTCAAACAGATCGTCGGGCTGCTCGCGTCGGTGTCGGACCAAAGCGGCGGCTATGTGGTTTTCCGCGTCGGTGGCCATGCGGTCAGGAACACCCTTGCCAAGGGTTTTCAGATCGACCTTCATCCTCGCGCGTTCGAGATCGGAGCCGCCGCGACCACGATCGTCGCCCATATCGGCGCCACCATCTGGCGTTGCGAAGACAACGGCGACGGCAGCCCCTGCTTCGAAATCGCCTTGTTCCGCAGCCTTGCCAAGAGCTTCTCGCGCTGGTTCTCAAGCAGCGCCGCCGAGTTCGGCTGCGAATGGCAAACCAAAGCAGCTCAATAATCTCATAGCCTTGTTCCAAGGGACGCCCATGTCCACCGACAGCTACATTTTGACCTTCTCTTGTCCCAACAAGCCTGGCATCGTCGCCGCCGTCGCCAAGACGCTGTTCGAGGCCGGCGCCAATATCCAGGAATCGCATCAGTACGACGATGTCGAGACCAACGCCTTCTTCGCCCGCATTCGCTTTAACTTCGTCGGGACCGACAATGCTGAAGGCTTCAGCGAAGCCTTCGCGATCGTCGCCAACGAGCTGAAAATGAAGTGGACGGTTCGTCCGCGCACCGCGCGCCCCAAGCTGCTCGTCCTGGTGTCCCGTTTCGATCATTGCCTGGCGGACCTACTCTACAAATGGCGGATTGGCGAACTTTCGGTCGATATTGCGGGCATCGTCTCCAACCATCCGATCGAGACGTTCACGCATCACGATCTCGGCACTATTCCGTTCGAGTACCTGCCCGTTACGTCGCAGACCAAATCCAAACAGGAAGCGGAAATCTGGAAGATCGTCGAGGATCGGAAAGTCGACCTCGTCGTTCTTGCCCGGTACATGCAGATCCTGTCCGACGAACTTTCGGCGAAACTCGCCGGTCGCTGCATCAACATCCACCATTCCTTTCTTCCCGGCTTCAAGGGCGCCAAGCCGTATCACCAGGCGCACGGCCGCGGCGTCAAACTGATCGGCGCTACCGCCCATTATGTGACGCCAGATCTCGATGAAGGTCCGATCATCGAGCAGGATGTCGAACGCGTTTCGCATCATGACCAACCCGACGACCTCGTTCGCAAAGGTCGCGATATCGAACGGCGAGTGCTGTCGCGGGCCGTATTCTGGCATATCGACGGCCGCATCATCCTGAACGGCTCCAAGACCGTCGTTTTCAAGGACTAACCCATGACTGCGATCAATATCGACGGCAAGGCGATCGCCGAGCAGGAGCGTCTCAAGATTGCGGCGGGGTCGCGGAGTTGCAGGGGCGGCGCGGCCGAGCACCGGGACTTGCTGTCGTGCTCGTCGGCAACGATCCCGCAAGCGAAGTGTACGTTGCCTCCAAGACGCGCCAAACCATCGCCACCGGAATGCGCTCGTTTGAGCATCGCCTAAAGCGGAATGAAGTTAGCTTGAATCGATTTGGGATTCCCAAATCAGGCGGTTTCTGATTCACCATGCTGGCTGG
>NZ_JCAMOT010000095.1:0-7683 GCF_059512425.1 Bradyrhizobium sp. Leo78 | reverse complement strand
ATGTACTTGGCGACGCTGGACTGCGCGACCTCGAACCCGAGCTTGAGCAGTTCGCCGTGGATGCGTGGCGCGCCCCACAGCGGATTTTCGACGCTGATCCGCCGGATCAAACGCGCGCAGCCTCGTGTCGATCGGCGGCCGCGCTCCGATCGGGCGCGACTTCCAAGCCGATAGCCGCGAAAGCCGGCCCGGCGCCAACGCACGACCGTCTCGGGCCGGATGATCGTGAGGACCTGCAAGATCGATGGATACCAGCGATACAGCTGAATGAAGAACCAGCGATCATCGTTGGCGATTGCAGCGGGCTGGCGGCGCGATAGGACTTTGCACTAACGATCATTTCCGCTGAGTCTGATGAACCTCCGGTTCAACGGACCGGCTGGCTGCAGATCGATGACGTTACGAGAGCGTGTACTCACAGGCCCGGCGCCGCAGATCACGATGCGCGTGAGGTCCGCTGCGCCACTGATAGGGCACAATAGCAGATGTCACCAGAGGTCTGGGGCCAACAGCCGACGTGAGCCAGGGTGTGATAAAGCGCGACTGGTAGCGCCGCGCGATCCGTCATAGTATTCTGTGGGTCGGAGTTGCGCGCCATGGTGGAAGACCGACTCATCCGGGTCAAGCGTAGTCTGTCGGCGATATTGGCCGACGACGTCGCCGGCTACTCGCGGCTCATGCACCACGATGAGGAGGCAACGTATGTCAAACTGACAGTGCTACTCGCCGATGCTGTCACGCCCGCGATATCCGGACACGGGGGTCGCATTGTGAAGAACACCGGCGACGGATTCTTGGCAGTATTTCCGAGCGCGGTCCAAGCGGTTCGAGCTGCTGTGCAATTCCAGACTCGCATCAAAGAACTTACAATTGCCGATGCGGAAGACATGCGTATTGCTTTCCGTGTCGGCATCAATGTCGGCGACGCGATTGTCGAGCCGCATGACGTTTTTGGTGACTGCGTGAATGTCGCGGCACGGCTTGTGAGCATCGCAGAGCCTGGCGGCATCTGTATCTCGTCTTTTGCCTACGTGCAGACCCGCGGCAAGGTCGGTGTCGAGTTCGTCGATATGGGCGAGCAAAAGTTCAAAAACATTGCCCTTCCGGTTCGAGCCTATGCCGCGGTCCTGGACGGACATAGCCGGCTGCGCAAGTCGAGCCACGCAGGGCCAGCG
Organism: Bradyrhizobium sp. Leo78; assembly: GCF_059512425.1. NCBI lineage: Bacteria > Pseudomonadati > Pseudomonadota > Alphaproteobacteria > Hyphomicrobiales > Nitrobacteraceae > Bradyrhizobium > Bradyrhizobium sp. Leo78. The sequence goes on along the minus strand of NZ_JCAMOT010000095.1, from coordinate 6,508 downwards.
TTCACCGCCGAATCTCTCCATCGTTGTGCTGCCATTCGCCAATCTCAGCGGAGACACCAAGCAGGACTACTTCGTCGATGGCGTCACTGAGACCCTTACCACGGACTTGTCGCGCATCAATGGCTCGTTCGTGATCGGCCGCCACACCGCCTTTCCCTATAAAGGCAAGTCGGTCGATCTGAAGCAGGTCGGTCGCGAGTTAAACGTTAGTTGCGTCCTAGAAGGGTCAGTACAGCGAGGAGGCGATGGGCTTCGCGTAAACGTGCAGTTGGTCGACGCCGAAACCGGAAATCACCTATGGGCTGAGCGGTTCGATAAGCCGATCGCCGATCTGCTCGATATGCAAGCGAAATTGTGGCGCGGCTCGCTAACACACTAAATGCACAGCTCATTGAGGCTGAGGCGCGTCGGGCGGAACGTTCGCCGCATCCCAATTCCTTGGACCTGTATTTTCAAGGTGCTGCGTGGTTCAACAAGGGACTAAACCCCGACCACATGGAACAGGCGCGTAGCATTTTTGAGCGGGCGCTAGCCCTCGACCCCAAGAACATCGAGGCGATGGTCTGGATGGCGACGGTTGACATGGTCGTCGGCTCAACCTGGATGAGTGGCGATCGGACCGCGCGGCTCGCGGCTGCCGAGGCAACGCTGAAAGAGGCGCTGTCTCTCGCTCCGAACCATGCGTGGGCCCACGTGGCCCTGGGACACGTGCACGTTGCGACTAACCGTGTCAACCAAGGCGTCGCCGAGAGCAAGCGAGCGTTGGCGCTGGATCGCAATTTGGCGGGGGCCCATGCGCTAATCGGTCTAGCGAAGTATTGCACCGGCCAGGGGGCGGAGACTGAGGCACATGTGAACGAGGCATTTCGCCTTTCTCCGCGCGATATCTTTGCCCATCGCTGGTTCGCAATAATCGGTGCATCCAAGCTGCAGATTTCGGCCGATTCGGAAGCGCTCGGCTGGTTCTGCCGCAGCATCGAAGCCAACCGAACTTATCCCCTCGTGCATTTCTTACTCGGTGCTGCACTAGCGCTGCTGGGCTCGCTGGATCATGCGAGAGCCGCCGCAAAGGCTGGACTGACGCTTGTTCCGAGTTTCACTATCCGTCGCTACCGGGACGGCGCTTACACAGATAACCCGACCTACCTCACGCAACGCGAGCGCATCTACGAGGGCATGCGCTTGGCTGGGGTACCGGAGGAGTGATGGCGAAGTTGGATCACGAGCGGCAATGCTCCGACTGATCGGAAGACTCCGCTTGGACGTCAGAACCAGACATCTACGCCTTTATGAGTAGCACGTCCTAGTCGAGGGAGGTACTTATAACCGGCACCGCAGATCACGATGCGGGTGAGGTCGCTGTGCGCTGCGCCCTGATAGCGGCGCAATAACAGACCTCACCAGAGGTCCGGTCGGGCCAGCCTAGACCGGTCTTCTTTCCGACCGCCACAACTTTGGCCGCTCGACTACAATCGCAATCGTTTGCCGACGGACTGAAACAGCCCTGTAATGCCGCCGGTTCAGTTTGATAGCAAAAGACTGGTAGCACGACACCAGTCAATGACGGTCGGCCATGGGTGCTATCTCCACGCCGGCTCTCCGCGACGAACTGATCAGTGCGGCGGGTTGCCGGAATTTGATGCAGAGATAGATAGCGAGAGCGACGACGCACTGGCGTATGAAGCGCGCCAGCAGCAGGAAGCCGAGGTGATGGTCGACCTGCTCGCGGTCGAATCTGGCGAAGCGGCGCTTGTGTAGCAGGCGATGGAGCAGAAGCTGCCGTTGAGCATCGGGGCGATTGCGCACCGCAGGCGATCCTGCAATGCAGGCTGCTGACGATTCCGCAGACGAACGGATCGCCGGGTTCGTCGTGGATGTCTCCTTGCGCGGACTTCGCCCGGTATTCGATCTCGGCCATAAGTCGCGCTCGACCCAGATGCCCTTGTGCGCGATGCGCTTAGTGTATGGTTGCGCTTTCCGGATCAGCGTCGTCAGGCGCTTCTGCAGATCGGCAGCGGATGCGGTGTCGAACCGTGATCGACTTTACCCGCATAGATCAGGTCCTCGCCCTTTCGGCGGCCGACATAGATGCCGTCCCATTTGTTGCCGTCGAGCGCGAAGCCTGCGATCACCAGCATCTCCCGCTGCACGCAGGTTTTCTTCACCAGTTGTGCCCCGGCCAGAGGTGTAGGCGCTGTCGCGCACTTTCGAGACGACGCCTTCGAGCCTGACCTTGCGGCGTGGGCGTACATCTTCTTGCCATCGACCCCGAAGCCCTCACTGAACTGGATGTCTGTATCGCCGATGATCTTCTTCAGGTGCCCTTGCGCTCGATCAGCGGCTGCTTTCGCAGATCCCGGCTGTTGAGATAGAGCAGATCGACGGCGATGGACGACGAGAAGATCGTGGAGACGTGGATGTGAACCGCATTGCATGGATCGGCTCCCTACACTGTCTCGGCCGCGAACACGATTCCGCGACCGCAAACTGGTGCAGCGGCGGTGCAGCGCACAAGTCGGGAAAGACAAGCAACCCGACCCACGAAAAAGAAACGAAAGGCGAATAACCATGCTTTCACCAAGACAGTATGAGAAGAAGCCGTGTATGCTCGCCGCGGACCACGCGTTCCGAGTGATCAGCTTGGTCACCGAGTCGTTGGAAAACGACAAGCAGGCGCGGCGTTTGATGGTGACTGTACTGATGGCGCTTCACGACGACACCGCCTTGCAGATGGCGAAACCGCGAACTTGCCGAACGGCTCCTCAAAAGCGGTAATTTCCGGCAAGGTCACGAACGCTATCAGCGACCTCGAATACAACAATGCGCAGCCACGCCAATGGCCTTCATGACATCCGAAGAGCTGGACGCGCTTACGAAGCGTCCAAGCGCGGCATCACGGCTTTTGTCGGCAACGAGATCCGGCAATTGATCGGCGAAATTCGGCAGCAATGCGACGAAGACCAGTGCTTCCAGGTTCGACATCGCCCACATTCGACGCCGCCTTTATCAAGCCTCGGAGCGCCACCGCTTGGCGTCCCGATTGCAGTTCGGAGAACGCTTCACACAATGGCGCTTGTCGGTGGACTGGCGCGGTCGGTCTCGTGCGGCTGATTGTGAGTGGGAAATGCTAGTAAAGGGCAGCCTGTTATCACGCCTGTTCGCGCTGGTAGCTGCGGCGATGCTGCCGGCAATCGCGATACAGGCGTACAACGAAATCGACCTGCGTCGCACGCGCCAAGTTGAAGTACAGGACGAAGTCCTCGGGCTCGCCAAGCTCGCCGCCGCCGAGCAGCAACAGATCGTCCAGGGCGTTCGTCAGGCTCTGATAGCGCTTTCGGAGCTTCCGGCGATCAAGGCGAAGGACGTCCAGGGATGCGACGCTTACCTTTCCAGGATCAAGCAACGATACCCGGAGTTCATCGTCTTTATCGTGGTCGACATGAATGGCGACGCCTTCTGCGACTCAGCCAGAGAGCATAAGCCGGCTACCGCAGCTGGACGTGCCTACTTCGCCAGCGTCGTGAGAACCGGCAAATTCACAGTCGGAGAGTTCGCAATCGGCCGAACGACCGGTCGCAATGTCGTTCAGTTCGCGCTGCCATTCTACGACGACGAGGACCGCATGGGCGGCGTCGTTATAGCGGCCCTCAGCCTCGACTGGCTCGCCGACTACATCGCGAAAAAGGGCGTTCCCCCGGGAGCTGCGCTCGCCATCACGGACCGCAACGGCATCGTTCTCGCTCGCTATCCTGACAATGACGTGTTTGTCGGCAAGAAGTTGCCCGTTGGTGAAGACCCGATGCTCGACAACGGGACCGTAGCGGACATGGTTAACATTGACGGCGTGCGAAGAATTGTCGGCTTCGCCGCTGTGGGGCAAGATCTTCTTGTCGGCTTCGGCCTCGGCAAGGCCCAGACTTTCACCAAGATCGAACATCGCACGCGGCGCGACGTGTTGTTCATCATTTTCAGCGCCCTGCTTGTCTTGATCCTGACGGCGTGGGGCGCCCAGCGGTTCATCCAGCGCCCGTTTGCGCAATTGGTTGATGCTGCGAACCGATGGCGGCTCGGCGAATTCGGCCGGCGCGTGGACATCCCGGGCAACTCGGAAATCGCACGGGTCGCCAGGGCGTTCAACGCCATGGCCGATGCGCTGAAACGCCGTGAGCACGAATTGTCCGAAGCGAGGGAGCAGTTCCATCAGAGCCAGAAGATGGAGAGCGTCGGCCAGCTCACCGGTGGCGTCGCGCACGACTTCAACAACCTGCTCACGGTGGTCTCCGCGAATCTTGAACTCATCGAGGCTGGCGACGATATCGGCAAAGCTCGGCGGTTCGCCGCGGCTGCACGGCGTGCGGTCGATCGGGGAGCAAGGCTGACAGCGCAACTTCTCGCCTTCTCGCGACGGCAGGTACTGAATCCAAAACCGGTCAACGCAAACCAGCTTGTTTCCGAGTTCCAGGGACTCATTCGCAAAGCTGTCGGCGAAGCATGCCGGGTCAAGGTGTGGACCACTGAAGGGTTGTGGCTGTGCCATGTCGACCCGGCGCGACTGGAGACCGCTCTCCTCAATCTGGCCCTGAACGCGCGCGACGCCATGCCAAATGGCGGCGTGCTCGACATTGAGATGAGGAACATCGTCGTGAACGAAGGAGCCGTGGCGGGGTGCGCGCCCGGGTCGTATGTCAGGCTGTCGGTTAGAGACACTGGTTCGGGAATGCCTCCCGAGGTGGTGGACCGGGTGTTTGAGCCCTTCTTCACAACGAAGGAGGTTGGCAAAGGCACCGGGCTCGGGCTTAGCATGGTCTACGGCTTCGTCCGTCAGTCCGGGGGGCACATTGCCGTTGAAAGCGCATTGGGAAAGGGGACCACCGTCGCTCTCTACTTGCCGAAATCCACGCAAAAGACTGAGATCGAAATGGAAGAGGTCCAATCCCAAGCGTTTCCGGCCGGCTCAGAGCGAATCCTGGTTGTCGAGGACAACGACGATCTTCTGGACCTCACGTCGGCGATGCTGACCAGGTCGGGCTATCAGGTTCGTTGCGCTCGGAGCGGCACTGAAGCCCTTCGCATGCTCCAGAGCGAGGAATTTGATCTGGTGTTAAGTGACATCGTGATGCCAAACGGGATCAACGGCATCGAGGTAGCTCGCGAAGCGAGGCGATTGAACAAGCGCATCAAGGTCCTGCTTGCCTCGGGCTACGCGGGAGACGTGCTGGAGCGACATCATGCGGTGGGGGAATTTCCGATTATCGACAAACCGTTCCGCATGTCAGATTTGGCGGCGCGCTTGCGGTCAATCCTGCACGAAGGTTGAGATGATCTCCTGCCGTTGCTTTCTTGGCGCGCATGGCGCCATTAACTAGGTTTACCTGACACACCAATGAATCTAACCTGTACTTCCTTCACATTTGACGTAGGTCCCGGTTTAAAAACCTCCAAACAGCGGGGAGCAGCAGTCGACGAGCCTTGGTGGGTCAAGCTGAGAAGGACTGAGGGCGAGCAATGCTGATCGCTACTCCCTCGAACTCGGACATCGCCCGATGAAGTAACCCAGTTCGCATTTGGGCCAATACCCGACATTAACGTGAGCGATAATTTCCCAAGCATAAGCGTGGGTGCCCCGGCGCACGCGGAAATCCTCGACGACCATTCTCATCGAACAGCGGATCGAACCACCTTCGCCGCGAGCGTAGCTACAGCGCTGATCCAGCTTCCAGGGCTGATCTCTCCGGCATGCGCTCCGGAATGGCACTCGCATGCGTTGCGAAAAAGTCACAGTGCGAAATGAAACTCGGCAGTGTCACGTCGCCGCGCATTGTGCGACATGTCTCCTGCGCTAAAAATTGTGGGGCATTCGATTTCCGAGTGGACGTACAGGTCTCAGGCGGAGGCCGGTAATGGCGACAACTCGAATCCTTCTGGGTCCGGCGGCGAGCCTTTTGCTCGCAACCAGCGGAGCCGCGGGCGCTGACCTTCCTGTCAAAGCGAAGCCGATCGAATATGTGAAGATCTGCTCAGGCTATGGCCCCGGCTTCTTCTTCATCCCCGGCACCGACACCTGCATCAAGCTCGGCGGCTATCTCCGGGTCGACACCACGTTTAACGGCGGCATACAGGGCACGCCTGCCTGGAACGGCGATGCAGGCCAACATAACCGCTACTTCGACTACTTCGCGACCCGCTCCCGCATGCTACTGTCAATCGATACCCGCACCGCTACCGACTATGGCGTGGTCCGTACCTTCGGGCAGGGCCGGTTTACGTTCTCTACGCTCGGCAACAACACCTTCAACCCCAACTCGATCAACGGCTCGCTTCCGGTGGCCAGCTCGCAGCTGCTCGACACTCCCGGCGGCGGCTTCGTTTCCATCCAGTACCTCTTTCTCCAGTTCGCAGGCTTCACCTTCGGTCAGTCGGCGTCTGCCTACTCCTCGCCTTGGCAGGGCTTCCCCGGCAACATCTCGGACTTCCTGCTCGGCGGCCAGAACAATGATACCGGCGTCAA
>NZ_JCAMOT010000094.1:0-8099 GCF_059512425.1 Bradyrhizobium sp. Leo78 | reverse complement strand
TTTGGTTCCCGGCTTACCGGTCGCGCCACGCGGCGGCGTTACGCGCTTCGTGCAGTCAAGCAACGGCGTCACCAAGCCTCATTCCGCATGGCTGTCATAACGACCTACAGACCGACATTAGGCGGCCCGGGATAGCGAGCGCCTCTTCTGGCAGAGATATCGCGTAATCTCGGGCAAGATCGCATTCAGTATCCTGTCCGGGCCCGCAGCCCTTGCAGCCATCTCGACGCCCTAGTCCATGTGGTCGAGCTCAGCAATCGAGTGCGCGTCCGGATTGATGCTTAGCATGCAGCCGATCTCGAGGGCCGCCTGGTGGCAGCGCCAGTCCAGCTCGAGCCGCCACGGGTGAGCATCCAGTTCACGCAACTGAAGCTTCCTAGAATTTCAACGTCGTGCGCAGGCCGAAGACCGCCGCGTTCTTGAGCGCTCGGCCCGACATTGGACCGGTCGGGTCCGTCGCTCCGCCGCCCGGCCGGATGATGTATTGGAAATTGGGCTGGAGGGTCCAGCCGTCCCGCAGCTGATACTGATACACCGCCGTGAGGAGTCCTTCGGAGCTGCGCACCAGCCACGCCGGGCCGGCGAGTGCGCGATAATCAAAGTCGAGCGCCTGGGCTCGCTTCGAGGCGTGCGCGTAGCCCGCCGCGATCCCGAACTTGTCGTCCGGCCGTTTGTCGCTGAGGCCGATGAATTCGAGGCCGGCGTCGGCGTACAGATCGATCAGATTGCGGTCGGCCGGAGCGCCGGAGATACGAGCGAATACGCCGATCCCACGATCATCGCTTTTGGGCACGCGATAAAGCTGCTGCTCGAAGACCGCCCAGCCGCCGATGTCGCCCACCAGCATGAGTGGAGTGCCGCTGCTGGTCGGCGCCGCAAGCGAAACGCCGTTGCTGGCGAGTTGAAGGTCGGAGAAATTCGGCCCCTTACCCCCTGCTTGCATGCCCGGTTTCGCGAGCAGGGGGCTGAGGCTTTGCCGCTGAGGCGAACCACACAGCCTCTGTCCACCGCAAGCTTGGCGGCGGGTCCCGCCAGCCCCGGTTCACCGTCGGCGGCCGATGAGTGCGCCGCGACGCACTCCGGCGTAGACCGTTATTCGGGCACGACCAGAGCCTTGGCCTTGCGCAGCCCATTCATCACTTGTGGATCCAGGTTCAGATGCGCCTGCACCAGTTCGGGCGGCGTGGCTGCCATCCAGGTGTCTAGAGAAAAGTCGACAAAGCGGTCGCTCTTGAACGTCTCGAGAAATCGCAGCGTGTTCGGTCCCGTGTTCTCGAGGTAGTGCCCCATCGCCACCGGCACGTACCCGACATCGCCGGCCTGCAGATCGAACGTTCGGGCCTGCCCCTGGCCGGCGAACACGCCCATGCGCGTCTGCCCCTCGATGACGTAGAGCCACTCGTCGCCATTGGGGTGCCAATGCACCTCGCGCAGTCCGCCCGGCTCGACTTCGACGAGCGCCGCGGCGGTCGTGGTGCTGATCGGGAACAGACGGGAATCGGTGATCCGCACCGATCCGCTTCTGGTCTTGATCGGCACCTGCTCCATCATCCGCCACGTGTAGTTCGTCTCCGCCGCCTGTGCGCCAGGTATGGCTTCGGAGCCGAGCGGCCCCGGTATCGGCGCGGCAAAAATATAGCGTTCGCTTTCCTCGGGGGTGTGGCCGAACAGCGCGGCAGGCACGCCGAAATTCTTGCCCAGCACCTCGGGCGGCACGCGCCGGAACCAGTCGTTGAGCAGGAAAGTGTTGTCCTCGTCGAAGTCGCCGTCGTCGAACACGAGAAGGAATTCGCAGCCGTCGGGACCGAGGCCCTGGATCGAGTGCGGGGTCCCGCCCGGGAAGAACCAGAGATCGCCGACACCGACGTCGTCGACGAAATAGCGCCCCTCGGAATCGACGGCCGTCACGCGCGCCTTGCCATACAGCATGTAGGCCCATTCCGACGCCTTGTGCCAATGCAGCTCGCGCACGCCGCCGGCGTTCAGACGCATGTTCACGCCGGCGATGGAGGTCGCAACCCCGAGCTCGCGCCGCGTGACCTGGCGGGTCCAGCCGCCCGGCTCGAGCCGCACATGCGCATCGGAAAACGAGAAGCGCAGGTTCGGCAACGTGCCATGATCGGTCGATGGCGGAACCAACAGATCCGGGTTCTGCTGATCCCGCATCAGATTGCGCGGGCCGGGATCGGTGCCGCCGTGACCAAGCCGCTGTGGCTGTGGAGTAGCGGCGCCTCCGGTTTGCGCATGCGCGAGACCCGCAGTCGTAAGAAGACCACCGGCGGCGGTTGCCGCCAATAGATGCCGACGGGAAATGGAATCCATCTTGGTTCTCCTATGATTCGAGACTGCTGCTGCGCACGACGCGGTGCTTGACTTCTCCGTGCGTCGTCCGACGGAAGCGGTTAAAACTATCAATCCAGTAGGCACTCCAACCGCGAACGAGGAGTTGGGAGCACCCTGCTTTCTCCGCAAGCGTTAGCCAGCGCCGATATTTCTCGTTAGCACGATTTCGAGCAGTTTCCGGCAGGGCGCACTAACATTAGCCTTGGCAGCCTCGATACCAATGAACTGAAGTTCGCCGCTGATTGACCGCTCACGCCGACGCTCTGCCGCGGTCAACCGGCGGATGCTGAAGCGGTCGGCAACTGGCTGCTCCGCGCCTAGGACAATTAACTTTCGGCGAGACCGTGTAGCTTGCTTCGTTCAGCGCCAGCTGTTCTGCCGCACGTCCTTGGCCCGACTGCCGAAGTCCTGCAACATGAATGCAACAACCTCGAAGGGCTGCGCATAGAAACCGTTGCAGAAGCCACGATCGTTTCGGCCAAGAAGTCGGCGCCCAAGTCGAAAAGCTGATAGCGCGTCAGGGCGCAACCAGCGGCGTTAACTGCCCGGGCACGCCGCCGCCCAGGTTCTCGCCGTAGCACTCACGGCAGTCCTGATATGTCGGGATGTACTCGCCAGACTGAGAGGCCGCCCCTTGATGCTGCGCACGAAAAAGCGGACTGAGCAGAATGGAGTCTGTGACGGTCCACGCTGACGACACATCTCGCGACGCGGCCGTCGCCAGCTGCCTGACAGGCTACCGCGCGGCCGGCGTCGTGGGTCTAACGCGCCGTTGCGGCCGTTACGCCACGCACTAGGTTGGCGTCGTTCCCTGTAGGTGAACGCTGGGTGCGTGACCGAACCGTTGGCGGAACGCACGGGCGAAATTGTTGTAATCGCGATACCCGCAAGCGTAGGCTATCTCGCTCAGACTCTGGCCCGACTTCATCGATGCCCGACGATTAATACTGCGCGCAGCTTGATCCAGGCGCACTGATTGAATGAAGCCGCTGCAGCTACAACCGCGGTTCGTGAACAGTTTCTGGAGGTAACGTAGCGAAATACCGACCTCGGCCGCAATCTTAGATGGACCGAAATCCGGGTCGGCAAAGCGATCTTTGACGACAAAGCAGATGCGCCTGAACAATCGATCCGAATGAAGGGACCTCGGTGCTGGATCTTCCGGCGCTAATAGCGCTCCGAGCAGATCAAAAACCGCCAATTGCATATAGTTGCCAGCCGACATAGGCGTAGACACCTCTTCGTTGACGGCGTCCAGAACGAGTTGGAATAGCAGGCGTGATGCAGGCGTTCCAGAGTAGCCAGTAAGGCCGCCGCGCGGCTCGAATCCAACGCCACGAATCAGACGCTGGCGAGGCAACTGCAGTGTGATCCACTGTTCGTGGCCATCATTAAGATACGTCACTGGACGGGCACAATTTACGAACGCGACATCTCCCACCCCCAGTGCTAAGGCCTGATCATCTTGAATGATGGTTGATTGTCCAGCGACCTGAAATACGGCAAAGCAGTGATCAAGGCCGTCAAGGCGAACATCCCTTTGTGTCCGTTCGCAACGGCATTTATTGTTCCTAATCTCCGACGCATTAAGTCCGAAGATGTCCCGGCGGCGAACCCGGCCGGCAAAGGCTTTAGGGTTGTCTATCGTGTGCAGCCCACAAATCGGGCGCAATAGATCCCTCCACTGTTCGTAATTCAACTCGGGCGTCTGCAGAAGGTCAGCACTGCGCATCAGAAGGTCAGTCCGCATTGTCACCGAGATCCCTTAAGGCTGTGGTTTGAAGCTCCTAAAAGAGGGCTCCGATCCGACTCTTCAACGGCACGCGCAATCAAATGTTGGAGAAGCGCGCGATCGTGACAGCCGGCGGTGATGAGCTGAGCAGCGCTGAGACGATCGGGCCGCCAGCTTAAAGATGAAGGCCCAGGTCCCAGGTAAATGAAGCCACGCCGAGAGGCCGATCAGCACCGCAACCAGGAACGCGAACCCTGGCTAGCGGGTTGTGAGGCGCCGGCAACAGGTTAGTTGTCAGCGCGTACTTATTCGTTGATCTCCCGGCAGAGCCGGACAAAATGCTCCGCGTCCAACATTCCTGCTACGTCCGGTTCTCACCTGGTATGTTTGGTTCTGGGATGACTTGGTGATTCCTTCAGATTCCTTTACCACCCTGCTCTTCACCCTGTTCTTCCACAAACCCGCCGATAGCGGATCACCGCGGCTTACGCGGTCTTGTCCGCGGCGACCTTCACCTCGACGAGATCGACGGAGGATCACGCTCTCGCCCTGCTTGCCCCCGAGACCTCGACCTCGCCGCCGAGATCGCGGGCCACAGCGATCTTGCGCGGGCGAGCGACACCATTCTGCACCGGTGACATGCATGCCGCTGGGATACTCGGTCAATCGTCGAATTCGTCAGGCGACGCCGGTGCGTGACGCGAGACACGAAAGGGCGCGTTAGACCCACGACGCAGCCCCGCGCGGCGGCCTATGGCTTACGACGGCAAGCTGGATCGAGAGAGCCTTGTCAAAATCAAGATGCTAATCGCGATGGCTTCGTGCCAGATCCGGAGTTCGATCCAGCAAAACTGTTCAGGAAAGAAGAGATGCGAATCGCAAAAGCGTTCATCGTCGCCTTGAACGCGCTTACCCTCGGAAGAGCATGCCATGTCTGAAGATGGATTGATCGCGACGCGTAGCAACTTCGGACCGGAATAGACCATGAAGCCGTTCGAAGTTGAGGTCCGCGCCAAGGGCATGACGGTGATTGCCCATATCGATCCCGCCGCGGGCGCCGCTGCGCCGCCAGATCTTTTGATCTTCGGGGCCAAGCGTGGAACACCGCTGATGCAATCGGTACTGACGATCGGCATCGACCTGCCGCAAAAGGCGCTGGTCTGCCAAGACGAGGCCGGCACGACCTTTCCGACAACGATCCCCGGTATCTCACGCATCGCGCGAACTCGGCGACTCCGCCAAGTGTGTCGTCGAAGCGACATCAGGCGCGCTGAACGAGTTGGCAGCCAAGGCGACGAACAGCTGGTTGAGGTGGGGTCAAACGTGAGGCGCGTCTGGTTTCGGAACCGCACTAATTCAGGCCCCGCCCACCATGGCCGTAATCACGAACGGCGGAGGAGAACTACAGAGGCTTTTCGGACCGTTCAGGCGTCTTGGCTTGGTTATGACACTAGAAACAGGGATGTATGTCATGGCTTTTAACGATGCGTCGCTGCCGCCGGTATTGCCGGAAGATGCCGCGCCCCTGCTGGCCACGGTCGCGGGTTCGGTTCTACTGCCGGGCGAGGCGGGATACGACGACGAACGCACCGTCTGGAATCTGAATCACGAGCTGGTTCCTGCGGTGATCGTGGTGCCGGAGAGCGCGCGCGATGTCCAGGCCGCCGTTGCTTTCGCGGCGGGGCAGCACCGGCCGCTCCTGGTGAAGACAACCGGTCACCAGATTGTCGGCCAGGCGCGCGGCGCCGTCCTCATCGCGACTCATCGAATGAACGACATAACGATCGACGTGGCCGGCCGCACGGCTCGGGTCGGCGCCGGAGCGCTGTGGTCGGAGGTCATCGCGAAGGCGGCCAAAGCCGGGCTGGCCCCGCTGAACGGGTCAAACCCCACCGTGGGAGTCTCCGGTTACACCCTAGGCGGCGGCCTCAGCCCGACCCTCGGCCGCTCACACGGCTACGCCGCCGACCACGTGCGCTCGCTTGACGCGGTCACCGCGGACGGCGACCTGCGGCTCGTCGATCCCGAGTCCGAGCCCGACCTGTTCTGGGCGCTGCGCGGCGGCAAGGGCAACTTCGCAGTGGTCACCGCCCTGGAATTGGAGCTGTTCCCGGTGTCCCGCCTCTACGGCGGCGGCATCTTCTTCCCTGGCGAGCGCACGGCCGACGTGCTGCGAGCCTGGACCGACTGGCACCCGAGCACCCCGGAGACCATGGTCACGTCGATTGCCGTGATGCGGATGCCATCGGTGCCAGGAGTGCCCGAGCCTGTACGCGGGAAGTTTCTGGTGTCGGTGCGGATCGCCTACAACGGCACGACCGCGGACGGCGAGCGGATGATAGCGCCGCTGCGGGCGGTAGCTCCGGCAGTCCTGGACACCGTGCGGGACATGCCGTACAGCGAGGTCGCGTCGATCCACAGCGAGCCGACCGACCCGCTGCCCTACTACGAACGGGGCATCATGCTGCGAGAGTTTCCGGCGCAGGCGCAGGACAAACTGATCGAACTGGTTGGTCCGGATTCCGAGACCGCCCTGGTGATCGCCGAGCTTCGTGCCCTGGGCGGGGCGTGGGACCGGGAGCCGGCGGTGCCCAACGCCGTACCTACAAGGGGCCTGCCGTACAGCCTGCTCGGCGTCTCGGTCGGTCCGCTGTCGCAGGAGCAGCAACTCAAGAGGTCGGTCGCCGAGCTGCTCGACGGCATGAAGCCCTGGCAGGGCGACCGGCGTTTCGTGAACAATCTCGCGCCGGATGAGGCGGCCGACGGCGCAGCGATTTACGGGCCGCAGCGCTACGCGCGCTTGGCGTCCATCAAGAAGACCTACGACCCGGCCAACATGTTCCGGCTCAACCACAATGTGATACCGGCCACCTGATTGGACAAAGCCGCCCGCCATCACGCGAGTGGTCGGCTTGGTCACCGAGTCGTTGAAAAACGAAAAGGCAGGCGCGGCGTTTGATGGTGACTGTACTGATGGCGTTTCGCGACGACACCGCCTTGCAGATGGCGAAACCGCGAACTTGCCGAACGGCTCCCCGCCATCATTCGACGATTGCCACACACGGATCTCAAAAGCGGTATTTCCGGCAAGGTCACGGACGCTATCAGCGACCTCGAATACAACAATGCGCAGCCACGCCAATGGCCTTCATGACATCCGAAGAGCTGGACGCGCTTACGAAGTGTCCAAGCGCGGCATCACGGCTTTTGTCGGCAACGAGATCCGGCAATTGATCGATGATTGCAGTCCGGAGAACGCTTCACACAATGACGCTCGTCGGTGGACTGGCACGGTCGGTCTCGTGCGGCTGATTGTGAGTGGGAAATCCTAGCAATGGGCAGCCTGTTATCACGCCTGTTCGCGCTGGTAGCTGCGGCGATGCTGCCGGCAATCGCGATACAGGCGTACAACGAAATCGACCTGCGTCGCACGCGCCAAGTTGAAGTACAGGACGAAGTACTCGGGCTCGCCAAGCTCGCCGCCGCTGAGCAGCAGCAGATCGTCCAGGGAGTTCACCAGGCTTTGATTGCGCTCTCGGAGGTTCCGGCGATCAAGGCGAAGGACGTCCAGGAATGCGATGCCTACCTGTCCCGGATCAAGCGACAATATCCGGAGTTCATCGTCTTTATAGTGGTCGACATGAATGGCGACGCCTTCTGCGACTCAGCCAGAGAGCATAAGCCGGCTACCGCAGCTGGACGTGCCTACTTTGCCAGCGTCGTGAAAACCGGAAAATTCACAGTCGGAGAGTTCGCAGTCGGCCGAACGACCGGTCGCAGCGTCCTCCAGTTTGCGCTGCCATTCTACGACGACGAAGATCGCATGGGCGGCGTCGTTATAGCGGCCCTCAGCCTCGACTGGCTCGCCGACTACATCGCGAAAAAGGGCGTTCCGGAGGGAGCCGCGCTCGCCATCACCGACCGCAACGGCATCTGTCTCGCTCGCTATCCTGACAATGCCCTGTTCGTCGGCAAGAAGCTGCCTGCCGGCAAAGATCCGACGCTCTCCAACGGGACTGTAGCT
>NZ_JCAMOT010000093.1:0-8168 GCF_059512425.1 Bradyrhizobium sp. Leo78 | reverse complement strand
AAGCAGGGACATTTGCAGTCACTCACCTGTGGTCGCCAAGTCAATTGGTGCTAGCCTACCGCATTCGCAATCCATCACCCTGGGGCCGGTGACCCGGCAAGTGGTAGCAGCGGGAAAAAACTGCATTGCTGTTGTATTCGCGCAACGCTCCGTTCTGATGTGCGGCGATATGCTGGTGTTGGCTGGGGGAGAACCGCGATGTTTGATATCTATCTAAACGGCAGGCGTGATTTGCTGGTCGTGCGCAAGGGATTTCCGATCCCTCCTAGCGACGCATCAGGCAGGTGGCGCAAGCGTAGGAAAGGCGTCGCCAGTGTCAGCCAAGAGATTTGGCGCGCCGTTCAGAGGGAAGGCTACTACAGGCGGAAACTGAGCGGTCTCAAGAAAAACTAAGGGGGGCCGCTTGGTGGTTAGACAATCCGCGTCGTCTCAGTCCCTTGCCAGAGGACAGGGACTAGCGGCTTGATGGCGGCTGGCAGCTTTTCGGCCGTTTCCTAGGCCGCAACACACGATAAGGGTTCGCTGGACACCCTGGCTTCGCGTATTATGCCGTCGAGAGGTTAGATGGATCAGCAAACCGCGCGGCGGCGACGGCTTTTGCAGCTATTGTATGCTCCGACGAAACGAGGCCCGGTGAACCTAGGAGACCTGGCCTCATAAACCTCAACAGCCTTGGGACAGGCAGGGTTGTTCGGCTACAGCACTTTGCCACTGCGATGGGCAAACATGTTCTTGATGTAGCGCAAATGAATTCTACTGGTCTCCGTGCGAGCGATGCGTCTCGGCCCCCCACACAACACTCCGCCGCCAATTAGGACCAACACGGGCGGTCGCGGCAAAGCCGGCAACCCGGACTAGTACGGAAAGAAATCTGACCTTGCCTGCCGTACCCTCGGCTGTCAGGAGGGCGAGCAGATGACGACGCTGATATGTACGAGTTGCGATGGCGCACGACGGCCGACCGCCGTTGAGCCGATCGCCGAGAGTTACGAAATCACATCGTATGAGTGCCCCATCTGCAAGACGGTGGTTCGGCTCGTTGAGGCGCGGAAGGAGCCGCCGAGTTCCTGTCAGGGTGGCCGGGCCTGAAACGGCTAAGCGGTTCCGCGCTCCGAAGGATCATCGGATCATCTGTTGGCAACAGATTTGGAACGAAAGCTCCCGCCGCGACTCTAGAAGGCATGAGACCGCCGCTCGCCGTTAACTAGCACGGCGCATGTCGCGGGATAGCCAAAGGTCGCAAAGACCCGCTGTCGTCAGAACAAGCGCTCGCGCAGATAGCCAAAAGCGGCGGTCTCCAGTTCATTCAGAATTACCACCGGTGCTCGCCAGAGGGTCGAGTTTCTGCCGGTTTTTCTTGTACCGAGTTCCGCGATGCGCAACCGCATCGACATAGACCACAAACAGCCGCGCCATTGTTCGAGAGATCGGCGAGAGATTGCGCGCGTCGCTCAAACCAGAGCCGGAATTGCCGCCGAGCGTTAGAACGCAACTCAACCGGCTCCGGGATTTGGAAGAGCCGTCACCTGATCTTTCCAGCGGCCGAGCGTTGGGACAAACCGCGCCGTTAAGCCGCGTGGATAGCGCCGACGGCTCGGCGGAACAGGGGCGAGCAGTGCCATCGGCTAAAGTTCGTGCGTCAAAAATTTTGAACGAGTTCGGTGAGGCACAATCCGAACTGATGGGCATCGCCGTTGTCCTTACCAACGGAAAGGCCGGTACGGTCGAGAACGTTTGGCTGGATGAGTTGCATGGGCTTCGGATTTCGATCAAAGGTCATGATGGCAAATGGCCGGTCTCAACCATCAAGTTCCCGGAGGACTAGTTCCTTACATCCGGCCGCGCGCCGCGCGTTCCTTTCAGAACATTCCGATCAGGATGAAGAAGCCGACCTCGATCAGAAACGCCATCGACATGATGGCGACGGTCAGGAACACGTCGCCCGTTGAAAGAGGGTTCATGACTGCCTCGCATCTTGCGAAGCAAATCATCCAACCGACCCTGCCTACAGGCGTCGATCCAATCGACAACAATTCCGATCGCATCGAAGCCCTCGCGAGCGTTTAGGGGCTCTGGCCTGAATGGACTGTGAACCGCCTAAATTCTGCCGAGAATATTTCACGTTCCGGCAACCATCGGTCTCCTCGCGCGTCTTGCTCACGCAAGGAGTGCGCAATGACCGACGACGAGCAACAGCGGGAATTTGAAGAGCGGGTGATGCGCTACCGAATGATGGAACGCGAGGTCACCGACCCGCTCGCAATCCGTCTCTTGCAAGACATCGTTGCAGAAATGGAAGCGAACCTGCGGTCGGACGAGTAGCTTCGGGATCAGGCGAACGTCGGCAGCAATCAGAACGCAAGAGCCAGCAGCGCTGTCGCTTTCCGCACTGCGCAAAATAGGCCCTCGGGAAGCTGCCTTCCCGGGGGCTTATTCGGATTGTCCGGTTGGTACATCCGCGACCGGACCGACCCCAGACCTTCCTAATCATTCCGCGTGATCGTGCGCTGCATGAGGCAGCGATGTGTCATTGTCGTGATCACATTTGCCTCAAAACTACGGAGCGACAGCTCTCGCTCGCGCCAGTCGGAGCGGCGCCGACCCAGGCGCCATCGGAACCGCAGTGCCAGCCGTTCTGTTGCCGAGATCAGCTGTCCGTGAGCGAGCGGCGGCGTCGCCTCCCTCATGATTTGACGTGTCGGTCGGATGCTCGAAAGCCATACCGGCATGCAGGAGCAAATTGAAGTCGAATACGTTGTCGCTGGTCGCGGTCGTCGGCCGCATGGTCGCCTCCTAAGGTGGACGAGTTGAAGGGCGCTGCCGCGCAGATCCGCACGGCAGCATGTACTGGCACGGGGCCGATTAGGCAGCCTTCCCCTCTCTCCGGCTGACATCCTTTTCGGCCCCACCGTTAATTGCAATGCGGCGCGGCTTCATCGCCTCGGGGACTTCCCGCTGAAGATCGATGATCAGAAGGCCGTCTCGAAGCAGGCGCCACGGACCTCGACGTGGTCGGCTAGGGTGAACTGCCGCTTAAACAAACGAGTCGAGATGCCGCGATGCAGGAAGACCTTCTCTTCCCTGTGGCCTAATTCATGGCCGATCGTTGGAGACAGCTGGGCGGCCCCGCCGTCGCCCTCCATGCGCACGACCAAGCCTCCGCCTCCGCCCGGATAGCCTCCTGGGCGGGCGACCCGGCGCCCTCAGCGCCCATAACTCCTATCGATGTTCGGACACGCGCGATCGTGAATTGGGATACCGAGCCTTCGGTGCTTACTTTCCTACAGGATTGACTGCCAAAGGAGGACGCCATGGTGCGGCATCCTTGGACGGTAGCTGCCGCTCTTCTCGCTTTTGGCTTGATTGGCTGGGTTCTTGTAGCAGAGCGCCCTCGAGAGAGTTCGGTACGGCTAGAAACTTCCCATTCCTTGGGTGCGGAGCCTGATGTGCGGTTGATATCTGAGCGCAGCGAATACATGCGGACGGAACGGTGACGAACTGGCGCACGGTCTACGGGACAACGGGAAGTCTTTCCACCCACGGCGCCATGTAGCGCATGAATGAGCCGACCCTCAAGGGATTGAAATTTGCCGAGCGGATTTCGCGGCGCTCCAATAGGCGCTGCCTTGGCGCAGTAAACCTAATCCCTGCGGGCCGCTTCAAGATCGGCATGGGGGCCCTGTTTGATGATCCCCCTAGCAGACGCTCAAAGCCAACAAGCGCTCCAAAGGTCAGTACAGTGGCAGCTAGGAAGGTGACGACATAACCAATGAGGCGCATGCTCCTCTCCTGTTTAGTCTTCCCGTGTGCATCTGGACCGTGCCGGCCGCACGCTTGAAGGGCAGGCGAGGACGCCGGAAGCGCGACCACATTGTGCCGCTGTCCGGTCGAGCACTGACAATCCTGCAGGACCCGCCGCAAGAGGCCGAATACCTTTTCGCTGATGACGACGGCTCTCCTTCTAATGAAAAATATCATTCACAAATCTGGTAACCGGCAGAATGTGGCCTCGGCTGTAACGTACGACCAAAAGGTCGGCCACATGTCCGTTGTCAGGGGTAAAGCGGACCCAGCTGAGACATGCCACGACTTCTGAGTCTGAATGTCAAAGCTGCGATATGCCGCCTTCGACGACCAGCTCCGATCCGGTCACGAAGGAGGAATCGTCGCTCGCAAGGAACAGCGCCGTCTTGCCGATTTGCCCGGCCTCGCCGAAACGATGCAGCGGGATCCTATCCCCGACCGGCATCGGTTGGCACATACTGCCTCTCGAAGGCGGCCCCAGCTCCACCCCCAGGCACGCAAAATCGCGACCGTGCCTTATATCCGCGCGAATGGCACGACGCACGCTGTGGGCTTTGCACGACGGTGGGCAGAGGAACTGGCGTTCAATTCCTGCGTTGCGCCGTTGGGACTGGGGTACATCCAGAACGGGGAGCCCGCCCATGTTAAATCCGACACGCAGAACCCTCCTCGCCGGTGCCGTCGCCCTTGGCGCAACGGCCGCGTCAGCTCAAGAGCAACCGGTCGAAGGCAAGCGCGGCGCACCGATACTCGGTCCGCATAATGCAGCCCGGGAAGCGCAGAATCCCGACATCCTGCGGCCGCCCGGAACCGACAGCGGCGGAATTCCAAATTTGCGTTTCGCTTTTGCCGATGCGCACGTCAAAATGCGCGAAGGCGGCTGGTCACGGGAAGTCACGCAACGCGAAATGCCAATTGCGACCACGATCGCCGGCGTGAATATGCGCCTAACCGCTGGAGGCGTGCGCGAACTGCATTGGCACAAGCCTGACGAATGGGCCTTTATGTTGGCCGGCAAGGCCAGAATTACCGCGATCGACAAGGACGGGCACGATTTCGTGGACGACGTCGGTCCAGGGGATCTCTGGTATTTTCCCGGTGGAATACCGCATTCTATCCAAGGCCTCTCACCGGAAGGTACCGAATTCTTGTTGGCCTTCACGGACGGTGGTTTCTCGGAGGATAGCACTTTCGCGATAACTGACATGTTCGCGCACTTTCCGCCAGAGGTTCTCGCCAAGAACTTCATGGTCGACAAGAAGGTCTTCGACGACATTCCGAAGCACGAGAAGTTCATCTTTCCAGCCGCGGAGCCACCCTCGCTGGAGCAAGACAGGATTCAGAGCCCCGCTGGGCCGCTTCCGCGGGATAGGGACATGAGTTTCCGCCTGATGCAGATGCAGCCCACCCAAGCACCCGGCGGTACTGTACGGATTGCCGATTCGAGCAATTTTCCTATTTCGACAAACCTTGCAGCAGCGCTGGTCGAAGTTCAGCCAGGCCACCTGCGCGAGATCCATTGGCACCCGAATGCCGACGAGTGGCAGTACTACATCTCCGGGAAGGCGCGCATGACCGTGTTCGCCGCACAAGGTGCTGCGCGCACCTTCGACTACCTTGCCGGCGATGTCGGCTACGTGCCATTGTCCATGCCGCATTATGTCGAGAACACCGGCAGTGATCCGCTCCGGTTCCTCGAACTGTTCCGCGCGCCCCATTTCGAGGACATTTCGCTCGCGCAATGGATGGCGCTCACGCCGCGTAATCTCGTCACAGCGCACCTTAATCTTGATCGCCAATTCCTGGACAACATCAACAAGAACAAGCAGCCGGTCGTGTAGGTATTGTATCTGATCGGTTATTTGCTGCGGGCCGCCTTGGTCAAGCGACCCGCTATTAAGACACTGCGGTCCCGCAGGCACAACGCGAATGTGGTGAGACCGTCTTTTCCGCACGACCCCAGGTTCCGCAATATCCCTGGACCAATGGCCAGGTCGAGCGCATGAACCGCACGATCAAGGAAGCGACCGTCCAACGCTACCATTACGATCGACACGATCAGCTCAAAGCTCACCTTGCCGACTTCATCACCGCCTACAACTACGCTCGGCGGCTGAAGACCCTGAAGGGCCTCACACCCTACGAGTACATCTGCAAATGCTGGACTTCCCAGCCAGAACGATTCAAACTCAATCCGCTCCAGCAAATGCCGGGACTAAACACCTAGGGGACATCGGTGGTCAAACTCGTGCCTACACAAATCCGGCGGACGCCATGGTAAACGAGCCGTGACAATCACACACGGCGCAATGCCGAGACAGCCGCTCTCGAATGCGACCGATGATCAATGCAATTGAAAAGCCACAACTGCTCGAGCGTGGCGCGCGACCCGTTGATCTAGATTAAAGGCCACTCGTGGAGGCGTGGGCCTATGATCATGATTTTCCTCGCTGTCGGGGCTCCAAGACCAATTCTGAGGAGCTATTTCATGCGCTGTCTTCTATTCGCCGCCGTTTCCGCTGTAGCCTTGCTAACAGCGGCGGGATCAAACTCCGCCGCCGCGCAAGACTACCCTTATTGCCTAAAAGGAGGAGACTGGGGCTGGCCGGGCCTTTGCCAGTTCTGGACCTACCAACAATGCTGGGCGACCGCATCCGGCACCCGCTCGTATTGTGGGATCAACCCGCGCTACGCTTTTGCGCGGCAGCGGCAAGGCTATTGGCTGCCCTACTGACGTAACGAATTCCTCAGCGCGGCTGATTGCCTCGACGCGGTGGGGCCAATCGGGACGTCTGGGACGGAGGTGCGCTGTTTGCCGCAGTCTGCCGGGTGCATCGGACCGGGCGATGTTGCGCGGTTGATGATGTTGGTTCTGCATGACGTCGTTCAACGCGAATGCGCATCCGGGCAGGTGCGAGGGCTTCCCGAGGCTAATGTTGGCGTGTTTAGTCAAGCGCTTTATGAGGAAGCAAAAAATGGACCGCAAATTAGCATGAAGAACAATTGGAATTCCGCCTATCGGGCCAGACCGAGTGGCCCGCGCATGGTCAAGTTGGAGCGATTGATCCCGGAGCGGTCACGCTAATCCTCGATGTAATTTCACCTAAACCCACTCGTAAATCTCTCTTGCTTGAGCAACACATCTACCGCTTCGATGATTCGAATTTGTGGATGTGCTTTGCCAATATACGATCACTTCATGCTCAAGCTCTTTCAGGCACGCCCGGCGCACCGGACCCCAAAACGCCAAGCCGAACCCCCGCTTTGCCGCGACCTAAATTGCTGAACTGGACGCACCCGACTTGAGAACCGTTTAGACTGTGCTATCCTTCTGCTTTGACGCGCCACCTTGGAACTCCGTGTTCACGATCCAGGGGAGCACTATGGTCGCGAAAGAGATTTCGCTCAGCGCCAACGGTATCCGGAAGACGGCCCTCGCTGCTGATAGTGCCGGGGAGGGAATACCCGGCCCGTCGCGCTCTAATCCCGGCGTGCGCCGCCGCGAATTACTCATAACCACCGCCATGGCTTTGGTGTTCTCGGCGACTTCCGCCCGCGCGCTGGTCGTCAAGGGCAGTTTGCCGTGGGCGACAACTGCCGGCACTCCACCAACAGCGGTGCGGCCTGGACCGTGGGTGTATTTCACTCCGGAGGAAGGAGCTGCGGTCGAAGCGCTCGTCGACCGGCTGATCCCGCCGGACCCGCAGACGCCGGGGGGCAAGGATGCCGGCTGTGCGGTCTTTATCGACCGACAACTTGCGGGATCCTATGGCAGCGCCGAGGGCCTCTACATGCACGGGCCCTTCGCCGACGGGACGCCGGAGCAGGGAGAACAGTCGCCGTTGACCCCGGCGGCTCGGTATCGCCAAGCGCTGGCCGCGCTCGACAGGCACTGCCGCGCCGCCTACGCGGGAAAGTCCTTTCCCCAGATTCCCGACGATGAGAAGGACAAAGTTCTCTCAGGGTTGGAGAAAGGCGAGGTGCAACTGGAAGGAACGAGCGGTCGGGCGTTCTTCGAGTATCTGCTGCAGAACACGCGGGAGGGGTTCTTCGCTGACCCAGTTTACGGCGGCAACCGCGATATGGTCGGCTGGAAGATGATCGGATTTCCCGGCGCACGCTACGATTACCGCGACTGGGTTGAGCGGCACAACGAGCGCTATCCGCTGCCACCGCTCGGCATTGCTGGCCGGCCCGAATAGGCGCCAAAGGCGCAATAAGTTCTCGTCCGGAGTACCGGGAATATGACGCGCAAATTGCCAGCAACTGATGTGGTGATTGTTGGGCTGGGCTGGACTGGCTCCATCCTGGCGCATGAGCTGACTGGTGCCGGATTGAACGTGGTGGCGATCGAACGCGGCCCG